>NZ_JBEXSR010000010.1:0-210031 GCF_040613735.1 Streptomyces sp. NPDC006235 | reverse complement strand
CCAGGGCACACCGGTGCGGAACTTGAACACGATGCCCTCAAGAACCTGGCGGTGATCACGCCATCTGCCCCGGGCACGACCCGCAGGCGGCAGCAAAGGCTCGATCACCGTCCACGCAGCGTCAGATATCTCCCCATCCCTCACGACCGACCCAACGATCAGATGATCGGAAAGACACTGCCTAGACCCTTGGGTGTCCGAGGCCGACTCGGCCTCGGACACCTACCAGGTCCCCACCGCGGACACCTACCAGGTCCTCATCAGCCCACAGGTCAGCGCTTCGGCGCCCGCGCGCCCGGCGCCGGCGCCTGCCCGGCGGCCTTCCGCTCCGCGTCCAGGGCCCGTCCGGCTTCCCGCAAGGTACTGAGGACGGCAGTCACCTCGCGGACGGACCGCTCGGGAATCACCGACCCGATCCGTAGCTCCAGCTCTTCCTCGAAGACCTTCAGCGCCCCGTCCACCAGTTTCCGCCCCTCGGGCGTCAACTCGACGACCGAGGAACGGCGGTCGTTCGGATTGGCCCGCCGCTCACACAGGCCCGCCGCCTCCAGACGGTCGACCACCTTGCTCGTGCCGCCCACGGTGATCGAGAACTCTTCCGCGATGTCCTGGATCCGCCGCCCGGGCCGACGCGACAGCAGGTGCAGCACCTCGAACGAGGTCAGCGGCAGGTCGTACTCGGCCCGCAGCCGCCCCTCGATGCCGTTCCACAGCTCGATCTCCAGCGAGACCAGCTCCCGGTACAGCTGCTTCAGGTCAGCGTCCACCATCACTCATCTTCCGAAGAACTATCTTCCACAGATGATTAATTGTAGGACACCGCTACCCGGGATCGATCAGGTGGCCCGGGCTCGCCACCGCGCAGCACGAGCGTCCGCACCGGGACTACTCCGTGCCGTCCGCCGGCAGGCGCTCGGGCAGTCCGAGCCGCGGGAACCGGTCGTCGTGGAAGGTGACGATCTCGGTGATCGCCCCGCCGGTGACGCGCAGGACGTCGATCGTCAGCGGCAGGTACGCGCCCTCCCGGTCCTGCCAGAGGTAGAAGGCGACGGCGGGCTGCCGGTTCACGGAGGTGGGGACGGCGCGCAGGCCCGTCATGCCCTCGAAGCCGGCTTCGATCCAGTCGTTCACCACCGCGTCGCGGCCGACGTGCAGGCCCGGAGTGGGCGGCATCGAGCAGCGGACGTCGTCACGCAGCATCGAGGCGAGCGCCGGGATGTCCGTGGCCACGCTGGCTTCGGTGAAGCGGCGCACCAGCTCGCGCGTCCCGGCATCCTGTTCGCCGCCGGTCCAGTCCTGCCGCTCGGCGGGCAGGTGCTCCCGCATCCCGGCGCGGGCCCGCTGCAACGCGCTGTTCACGGAGTTGACCGAGTCCCCGAGGAGCTCCGCGACGTTCCTCGCCGGCCAGCCGAGCACGTCCCGAAGGATCAACACGGCCCGCGGGCGCGGCGCGAGGTGCTGGACGGCGACCAGGTACGCCAGCTCGATCGTCTCCCGCGCGACGGCGACGGCCTCCGGTTCGTCCGCGTCACCCGCGGGCAGCTCGTCGAGCAGCCGGTCCGGGTAGGGCTGCAGCCACAGCACCTCGCCGCCGGTCGCGGGCTCCGGGCGGCACTTGGCGAGCAGGTCCAGGCAGGCGTTGGTGGCGATGCCGTACAGCCAGGCCCGGAACGTCGACCGTCCCTCGAAGGTCTCCCGCCGCCGCCAGGCATGGAGGAACGTCTCCTGCACCGTGTCCTCGGCGTCCTCGAACGACCCGAGCATCCGGTAGCAGTGCACGTGCAGTTCCCGTCGGTGCCGCTCCGCCAGCCCCGAGAACGCCGGCTCGTCGATCTCGCCCAGCCCGCTCACGCCCAGCTCCTCCAGTCGCGTGTCCGCACTCATCACGTCATCCTTCCGCCTCGTCGTCTCCCGTCGTAGGTGTGACGGGCGTGGGCGCGAAAACTCATCACTCGCTCACGCGGGCCCTGCCCGTGCCCGGAACTGTGGCTTCCACCACGGCGGATGTTGTCATGTCCTGGTGAGATCGCCGGATGCTCGGTTTCCTCCTGCGCCTCCTGCCGTTCTGGGTCCGCGAGCCGCTGCTCATCGCGGTCGGGTCCGTTTTCGGCGTACGCATCATGTATCTCGCCGTCCGCGATCAGGACCGGGTCGCGGCCGGTATCGGCGTGGCGTTCCTCGTGTTCACCGTCATACGCCTCTACGCGGTGGTCCGGGCCCTGCGCGCACGCCGGAACCCGGTTCCGGCAGCCTCCGCAGACAGGGCGACGGTCGATGCGGCCGCTCAAGCCCACGCCCCAGCCCCAGCCCCAGCTCCGGCCCCGGCCCCGGCCTCGGCTCAAGTTCAAGCCCACGCCCATGCCCAGGTCGGAACTGGGACACGTCCCGGCCCGGGCACTCCGGAGAAGGAGCCCAACGCATGGGGCCAGGCCGTCGCGGCCGTGGCCGTGTTCGGGGCGCTCGCGGCCGCGGTGTGGTGGGGCCCGCGCGTACTGCCGGCCGACGACAGCACCCCGCAGCCCGCCTCGTGTTCGGTCGGGGAGGACGAGGAACTGCCGAAGGCCTACAAGCAGACGCCCAAGCCCGTGACCGGTGAAGAGCTGTGCAAGGCGCTCAACCGGCCGGACCTGGCCAAGCTTCTCGGAACGCCCGGAGAGACCGCGACCACCGCTTCCGGCACCAGCAACACCGCTCCCCTGACGGACGGGAAGGTCGCCCAGCCGGAGGCCGAGGTCGCGTTCGGCACGTACACCGTGAACGTCTCGGCCACTTACAACAAGTTGTCGACCGGCCAGTACGTGAAGCTGATGAAGTTCGGTAACGAGACGGACGTCAAGACGCTCTCCGTTCTCGGGCGGCCCGCGGTCTTCTCCTCGGATCACACCATGAAGTTCGAGATCGATCTCGGGAGTGGCGGATCCGGCGGGCCGGTCGAAGAAGGCCCCCTGGCCAGGACGCTGTCCGTGGCCCTCGACCGTGATGACCGCGGCGGCTACTACGAGATCACCGTGTGGAGCACGTCCGGAGCCCTCCCGAACGACAGCGCTCTCCTCGACATCGCCGAGAAGGTTCTTCCGACGATCTCCTGACGGGCTGTCCGGTAGGTCGGCAGGTCATTCGACTACGCCATGACCCTGGTCAGGGTCAGTCCGGGTCAGTCCGGATCCTCCGCCGCAGGCTCAGCCTCCGGCAGCGCCGGATAGTCGGTCGGGTAGAGACCGGCCGCGAAGCCGTACACCACATCGCCTCCGCGCGGCAGTTGCGCGTAGTCGTTGGCGAGCTCCAGGACCCGCGCCCAGAACTCCCGAGCCTGCTCCCGGGGGATCCGCACGTGCCGCACGATCGACGAGAGTTGATCTGCCTGGTGTGCGGGGGCCGACTCGGCGGCGGCCGTGGCGAGATCGTTGTTGCAGTACGGCGCGGTGGGGCCGTCGGTCAGGCTGACCGTGCCGACGCGGAAGATGCGCGCGGTGCGGCCGTAGTAGCGCTCGTCGATGGCCCGCACCCGGCGGGTCCGCACGACCCTCAGCAGCTGCGCGTCCACGAGGACGCTCACGTGGTGCGCGACCGTGCTCTTGGGGCGGCCGAGCGCGGAGGCCAGTTCGCTCACCGTCGCGGCGCGTTCGAGGAGCAGCTCGAGGATGGCGTCGCGCAACGGACTGGCGAGGGCGCGGAGTTGGGCCGGGGCTGTCACATCTGCGATGTCGGCGAGGTCGTAGTCGGGGCGGCTATTGTTCGGCACTCTTCGATTGTTCTAAAGTTCCGGATCATTCGCTACCTGCCGGCAAGGGGTTTGGGCATGACAGAGGTCGTACTGTTCCATCACGTGCAGGGCCTGACCCCCGGAGTTGCCGCGTTCGCCGACGAACTCCGCGCGGCCGGCCACACCGTGCACACACCTGACCTGTTCGAGGGGCGCACTTTCGGTTCCCTCGAGGATGGTCAGGGCTACGTGGAGCAGGTCGGGTTCGGCGAGATCACCGAGCGCGGCGTCCGCGCGGCCGAACTGCTGCCGCAGGACGCCGTTTACGTCGGTTTCTCGCTCGGTGTGCTGCCCGCCCAGAAACTGGCGCAGACGCGGGCGGGCGCGCGGGGCGCCCTCCTGCTCCACGCCTGCATCCCCGTGTCGGAGTTCGGCGCGGCATGGCCTGACGGTGTGCCGGTGCAGGTGCATGGGAAGGAAGCCGATCCGTTCTTCGCCGAGGACATCGACGCCGCCCGCGCGCTCGTCGCCGACTGCGCCGACGCGGAGATGATCCTGTATCCCGGCGACGAGCACCTGTTCGTGGACAGTTCACTGCCGTCCCACGACCCGGACGCCGCCAAGCTCCTGACCCGGCGGGCGATCGAGTTCCTCGACTCGGGGTGCCTCCACTCCCCCGGCAGCGGCCCGGGCTCCTCGTCGTAGACGAGAAAGTTGATCTTGGCCGGCTCCCACTCGCTCGACCCTGCGGTGATGGTCAGGCGACTGTTGCAGGGCGACGCCCTCGGGCTCTCCTGTACCTACTGCGGCTTCGTGGCGATCTGGATCAGGTTGCCGCAGCTGTCGTCGAAGACGGCGGTGGTGACGGGGCCCATCTCCAGGGGCTCCTGGGTGAAGCGGACTCCGAGACCGCGCAGGCGCTGGTACTCCGCCTTCACGTCGTCGACGGCGAACTGGGCGAGCGGGATGCCCTCCTCGACGAGTGCGTCGCGGAAGGTCTTGACGGCAGGGTGGCCCGCCGGCTCCAGAAGGAGTTCGGTGCCGTCGGGCTCCTCGGGTGAGACGACGGTCAGCCACCGGTCCTTCTCGCCCACCGGGACGTCGTGCTTCTTCACGAAGCCGAGGATCTCGGTGTAGAAGCGCTCGGCCTTGGCCTGGTCGTCGACGAAAACGCTGGTCAAGTGGATCTTCATGGGGTGCTCTTCTCCGGTCCGGATGTATCGGCCACAGGCCATCGCTCGGCGATCTGCCGCAGCGGGGCCGTGTTCAGCTCGTGGAACTTGTAGCGGCCCTCCCGCCGGGTCTCGACGAGCCCGGCCGCCTCCAGCACGGCGAGGTGCTGGGAGACCGCCTGGCGCGAGATGCCGAACTGGTGCTTCATGCTCAGCCGGGAGCAGATCTCGAACAGCGTCTGCCCTGACTTCTCCGTGAGCTCGTCGAGGATCGTGCGGCGGGTGGGGTCGGCCAAAGCTTTGAAAAGGTCATCGGCCACGACCCCACAATAGGCAAGTGTTCACTTGCATATCAACTCGACCTGCACGTGTCGTCCCACGGGCCATGTTCTGTCGACGCTCTCCGCGGCGGTTCCCCTGCTGGTAAGACATCCGCCGTCCGCGACGCCGCCGACGGCCGGCTCGACGACGCCACCGCCATGTGCCGGACTGGCACGGCCGCCCGCACGAAACAGCGGCCGGGCCGACCGTAGGGTCGAGCGGCCGGTGTGACTCAGTGGGTGATGTCCATGCGCTGCGTGCCGATGACCGACAGCAGCCGCAGTGCCTCTTCGGAGGACGAGCCCGGGGCCGCTGTGTAGATCACGACCTGCTGGTCGCGGTCGGTGATGTCGAGGACGTCGCAGTTGACGGTGACCGGCCCGACCAGCGGGTGCCGGAAGGTCTTGCGCAGGGTGGGCTCGGCGGACACGTCGTGGGACTCCCACAGGCGGGTGAACTCTTCGCTTCCGTCGAGGAGTTCGGCCACCAGCTCGGCCACGTCCGCGTCGTCGGGGTAGCGGGCGGCTGCGGCGCGCAGCCGCTGCGTCGATCTGCGGGCGAACGCGTCCGCGTCCGACACTCCGTACAGCCGCTGCCCGTGCGTGTGGGGCCCGAGAAAGACACGGCGGACAAAGTTGCGGTCGCGTCGCGGCAGGGCGGAGAAGTCCTCCATCAGGACTGCCGCCAGATCGTTCCAGGCGAGCACCTCGAAGGTCGCGGACGTCACGGTCGCCGCGGCCTGCGGCAGCCGGTGCAGCAGGTCCAGGATGCTCTGTCGTACTTCGCGCGGCGGCCCGGCCGACGGGAGCGGCGGGGCACCGGCGAGGTGGTGGAGATGGTCACGCTCGGCGTCGGACAGGCGCAGGGCCCGTGCCAGTCCGGCCAGCACCTCGTACGACGGGCGCGGTGCCCGTGCCTGCTCCAGCCGCGTGTAGTACTCGGTCGAGATGAACGCCAGCTGCGCCACCTCCTCGCGCCGCAGGCCCGGAGTGCGGCGGCGCGGGCCGGCGGGCAGCCCGACCTCGCCAGGAGCGATCCGCTCCCGCCGGCTGCGCAGGAAGTGCGCCATTCCTTTCCGATCCACCCGCCCAGTGTGTACGGACGTCGGCCGGCCCAGCCAGGTACCGCTGGTGCCTGGCTGGGCTTCGCGGACGGGCGCAGGCTCGCTGCCATGGACAACACACCTGCAACTCATCCGTCCACCGCCCCTGCCGCCCTGGGGCTGCTGGCCGGCAAGGTCGCCTTCATCACCGGCGCCGGACGCGGTATCGGAGCCGCCGCGGCTCGGCTCTTCGCCCGCGAGGGCGCACGGGTGCTTCTCGCGGCCCGCACGCAGGCCCAGCTGAAGGCAGTGGCCGAGGAGATCCGGGCGGCTGGCGGCACCGCGGCGTACGTGGTGTGCGACCTGGCCGACGCGGGAAGCGTGCGCGCCGCCGTGGATCACGCCGTGAACCTGTACGGCCGGCTCGACATCGCCTTCAACAACGGCGCGACGATCCAGCAGCCCGGCCCGATGGACCGGATGCCGGAGGCCGACTTCGACCGCGTCTACGACGTGAACCTCAAGGGCGTCTGGCTGGCCATGGTCGCCGAGGTCGCCGCCATCCGAGCCACCGCCGGCACGGGCGCCATCGTCAACAACTCCTCCGTCGGCAGCCTGATGGGCAACCCCGAGCTGCCCGCCTACGGTGCGATGAAACGGGCGGTCAACAGCCTCACCGAGTCGGCCGCCGTCACGTACGGCCCGGAAGGCATCCGCGTCAACGCCATCGCCCCCGGCCAGACGCCGACCGAGATGATCCGCACGTGGGAAGAGGGATCACCCGGTCTGCGCGAGCGCCTCACGGCGCGCACTCCGCTGCGCCGCGCGGCCGACCCGCAGGAGATCGCGCAGGCCGCCGCCTGGCTCCTCAGCGACCGCTCCTCCTATGTGACGGGCACGGTCCTGCGGGTCGACGGCGGCGCGCGGGCCTGATCAGGGGACGCCTTCCCCGCGGGGAGCACATCAACTGCCGCACCGCATCTCCCGTTCGAGGAAGGCGCGGAAGGTGTGCGGGGGCCGGCCGGTGACGCGCTGGACGGTGTCGGTGACGCGGTCCTCCGCCCCGGCGGCGATGGCACGGTCCAGGCCGGCCAGCAGTGCGGCGAACTCCTCCGGGACCTCCGCCGTGAGGCGATCGCGCATCTGCTCGCCGGACAGACGCCGGTGGACCACGGACCGGCCGGTGACCTGAGTGATGATCGCCGCGATGTCGTCGTGGCTGAGTGCCTCGGGTCCGGTGAGGACGAGATCGGTGTCGGGGGCCTGCTCGTCGGTCAGCGCGCGGACGGCGACGGCCGCGATGTCCTCGGCGTCGACGAAGCCGACCCGGCCGCCCTCGGTGGCGGTCCGGATGATGCCGTCGTCGCGAATGCTGCGGGCGTGCGCATGCGTGCCGGTGAAGTTCTGCATGAACCACGAGGGCCGCAGTACCGCCCACTGTTCGAACAGATCGGGCAGGGCCCGGTGCACCGTTCCCACCGCCGGGCCGCCCTCGGGGATGGCCGAGGAGCTCAGCAGCACCGCACGGCGTACGCCGGTGGCGCGGGCCCGGTGGAGGAACGGCAGCATGATCGCCGCGGGGTCGGAGTCGCCCAGGGGCGGTATGAGGTAGACCCGGTCGACGCCGTCGAGGGCGGCAGCGTGGGTGGCGGGGTCGTACCAGTCGAAGCGGACCGGCTCCGCGCCGGCGACCGGGACGGCCCGGCGGCCGGCGGCTTTGACGCGGTGGCCGGCGGTCGTCAGTTGTGCGGTGGTGCGGCTTCCGGTGGTGCCGGTGGCCCCGATGACCAAAGTGGTGCCGGCGGTGGTCATCCGCGGCTCCCGGCGAAGTCGGTGCCGGGCTCGAGGACGGCGAGGGGGTTCCAGTAGTCGCGGTACGAGGTGATGCGCCCGTTCCGGAGGGTCACGACGGCGATGTAGGTCATGTCGAACGGAGCTCCGGTCTCCACCAGGCGTCCGACGCCGCGCATCTCGACCACGATGGTCTGCGGATCGGTGGTCTGGTGGATCCGCAGGGCGGGGAAGTCGTGCAGGTCGATGTGGTCGGGGTAGTGGCGCATGTAGCCGGCGACGGCCTCCTTGCCCTCCAGGCGCCGGGGCCGGCCCTCGGGGGCGAAGGGAAACTCCATCACGCCGTCCTCGGCCCACAGGCCGACCCAGCCGTCGATGTCCTTGTCCAGCAGCAGCCGCAGACCGTGGCGGTAGAGATCCGCCGGGGACGTCAGCTCGGGCATGGGTATCCTCCCTCTCATAGAATCCGGACCTTGGGTCCGTTTTTACGATACGGACCGGCGGTCCGTTTTTTCAAGATACGGACCGGCGGTCCGCTTTTCAAGTGGAGGAGCAGCATGCCCGAGCGCAAGTCCCGCAAGGACGCCGTCCGCAATCGGGAGGCCGTACTCGCGGCCGCCGACGCCCTCTTCGCCCGCTGCGAACGTCCCGAGGACGTCACCATGGCCGATGTCGCGGCAGCGGCCGGGGTCGGCAAGGGCACGCTCTTCCGGGCCTTCGGCGATCGGGCCGGGCTGCTGCGCGCGCTGTACGAGGCCCGGCTCGAACCCATCCGGGAGGCCGCCGAAGCCGGGCCGCCGCCACTGGGGCCCGGCACCCCACCGCAGCAGCGCGTGCCCGCCCTGCTCGATGCCGTCCTGTGCTTCAAACTCGACAATCGTCGCCTCGCGCTGGCCCTGGAGGACAGCGGGAGCGGCAGCCCGTACCAGGCGGAGCACTACGCACGGTGGCACCGCCTGCTCCGAGCCGCACTGGAAGAGGTCCCCGGCCTCACCGACAGCGACTTCACCGCTCACGCCCTGCTCGCCGCGACCCGAGCCGACCTCGTCGAGCACCTGGCGGGACAGGAGCGCGTGCCGCGGGAGACAGCGCGGGCGCAGTTGGCCAACTTCACCGCCAGAGTCCTGGCCTCCGGGCCGGTCCGGGGATCGAGCGCCGAGGACTGACCGAGGCCCCGGAGGACATCGGCTGTGAGGACGAGCCCGTCCGCCCTCGGCGCAAGCCAGGTCTGCGGTGGTTACTCCTGGTACTGCGTGAGGTCGATGCCGTACACCGCGAGGTCGTGGCCGTGGACCGGGTCCTGTGCGGTGACTTCCGCCTGCATGCCGAGTTTGCCCAGGACGTTCAAAGAGGCCCTGTCGCCCGCCCGGCATACGGCGACCACGCGGTCGAGGCCGCGGTCCTGCAGTGCGAACTCCAGGGTGGCGTGCGCCGCTTCGGAGGCGTACCCCTGCCCCCAGAGGACCCGCCCGAGCCGCCAGCCGATCGCCACTTGGCCGGCGACCTCGGCCGGCGTGTCGGGCACGTACAGGCCGACGGCGCCCGCCAACTCGCCCGAGCCCAGGAGCTCGACCGCGAACATCCCGAATCCTTCCTCGTCCCACTCCTCTTCCCACGCCTCGATGTCCTGGGCGGTCTGTTCCACAGAGCGCGGCCTGCCGTCGCCGACATTCCGCATCGCCACCGGATCCGCCTGGATCTCGGACAGGGGGACGAGGTCGTCGTCGAGCCAGCGGCGCAGGAGGAGACGGGGTGTGCGGATCTCGGTCATCGTCCCATCCTGCCGATACGGCGGTGGGAGCGCGAACCGGGGAGCCGGATCGCGGCGGTTCATGCCGATGATCCTGCAAGCGCCCGCCCAAGCGGCTGAACCCGATGCACCGAGGCGTTGGCGTACAGGGACGGGCTACCGTTCCCGGCCCGTACGCCCTTGGAAGTACGTCCGCCCTTGTGCCGAAATGGCGGGCCGCAGCCCCTCCACGACGCCGGCCACCTGACCCGGTGCCGCCGCTCCGACTCCCCCTGGCCCGCGGCCGCGTGCTCGTCGCCGGTGACGCCGCCGCTCTCGTCGACCACTGGTATCGGGAAGGCATCTCCTACGCACTGTGCTCAGGAGACCTGGCGGGTCATGCCGCCGCCCGTCTCGTCGCGTCCGCCGACGACGCGGAGGCCGGCGCCGTCGCCGACCGCTACGGGCGCGAGGTCGATGACGTCCTCGGCACCGAAATGCGGGCCGGCGGCACGCTGATGAACCTCTTCGCCCGCAACCCCGGCCTCGTCCACACCGCCCTGACCCGCCTGCCTCCGGCCTGGCGCCGTCTCGACGCCTACACAGCCGGCCGCACCACCGCCGCGGGGATCATGACCACGCCCCTGGCTCGCGGCGCCACGGCCCTGGCCGTCCGGCTTCCCCGCCAGGGCCGCGAGCACGCCCGCCTGTGAACCGCTCCGCCGCTGTCACGCCTCACAGGTCGGCGGCGTCCACCACGTCGCCCAGGTCGACGAACTTGAAGCCGGTCGCGGTGCGTGTGCCGCCCTCGCCGTCGGGGACGCCGGGGGTCTCGTGGCCGTCCTGGACGACCAGCAGGCCGTTCGGGTAGCGGCTGCCGAGCGGGGCGTTCAGGACGGCGGCGCCGTCGCACTCCTGCGCCCCGTCGAGGGTCGCCGAGGCCGCTCCGACACGGAAGCCGCCCTCGTACTCGTTGCCCTCGCTCACCTCGCGGTCGTACAGGGCGAAGGTGTCGTCGCCCTGGCTGGAGGCGAACAGGTAACCGTCGCCGTCGGACTCCTGCAGCAGGGTCAGGCCTTCGACGTCGGCGGACAGCCGGTCACCGCCGTAGCCGGGGTCGGCCCCCGCCGCGCACTCCTCGGTCTCCTCGTCGTAGACGCCGGGCACGCCGTACTCACGGACCTTCTCCACGAGGACCGGCTTGCCGGTGAGGTCGGCGCGGATCCGCCAGATGCCGACGTCCTCCTGGCCGGCGTAGAGCGTGCCCGTGGCGGGGTCCACCACCATGCCCTCGACCTGCGGGAGCTCGCCGGGCTCCGCGCAAGGCGACCAGGTGGTGCCGTTGGGGAGGCGGAAGGAGGCGGGCAGGTCGAGTGTGCGGACCTGCTGGTAGGTGACGGTCCCGCTCGCGGTCGGCTTCAGCTCGACCAGTGCGAGGCGGGTCCGCTCCCGCCGACTGACCAGGGCGTAGGAACGCCCGGTGGACTTGTCCTGCCAGGTGGCGAGGCCGTAAGCGGTGCGCTGGTCGTTGATCTCGGCCTGGTCGGTGGAGAAGACCGGGGCGGTCACCGGGTCGGTGATGTCGGTCAGCGGGCCGCCGGGCTTCGACGGGTCGATGCGGTAGATCCGCAGCCGGTCGTTTCCGCGGTCGCTGACCACGGCGACGTCGGCCCGGCCGGTGGAGGTGCGCAGACCGGTGACGAGGTCGACGTTGTTGTACCGGCCCGGGGCGTCGTCCTCGGCGGGCGGGCGGGGCGCGGGCAGCGACTGCACCAGGCGGGCGCCCAGGTCGTACACCCGCAGGCCGCCTTCTTTGGCGGTGGCGATGACGAGGCTGCGGTCGGGGTCGGCCGTATTGCGCCAGATCGCCGGGTCGTCCGCGTCGGAGTTGCCGCCCGCCTCGTCGTCGTGGAGGGCGGGGGTCTCGCTGACGGGCGTGACCGTCGGCAGTGCCCCGTCGTCGGCCCCGGCCGGGGCGGGGGCCAGGAGGGCGAGCACGGCGGTGCCCAGGACGAGGGCGGCGGTTCTGCGGTGCGTTCTCACAACCACTTCCTTGGTCGATGTCGAGGACATGCCGATCGTGCGGGGAGAACTTTGCGCGCAGGAGACTGTGATCTGTACACGTGCTCGCAGGAAAGACGATTGCCCGCCAACTGCCGTTCAGCTCACGCCGTACCCTGACGCCATGCGCATGCGCCCCACTCTGAGCTGGACGCCCACCGAGGACCTGCCGCCGGGCAGCACGGATCCGGAGCCGGTCGCCGATGCGCTGAGCACCGGCGGTGTGCTGGTGCTCAGCGGTGCGGGCATCTCCACGGAGTCGGGCATTCCCGACTACCGGGGCGAGGGCGGGAGCCTCAGCCGGCACACGCCGATGACCTACCAGGACTTCACCGGCAGTGCCCGGGCCCGGCGCCGGTACTGGGCGCGCAGTCATCTGGGCTGGCGCACCTTCGGCCGCGCCCGCCCCAACGCCGGGCACCGGGCCGTGGCCGCGTTCGGACGGCACGGCCTGCTCTCTGGGGTGATCACGCAGAACGTCGACGGCCTGCACCAGGCCGCCGGCAGCGAGGACGTGGTGGAACTCCACGGAAGCCTGGCCCGGGTCGTCTGCCTCGCCTGTGGCGCCTTCAGCCCGCGCCGCGAACTCGCCGAAAGGCTGGAGGAGGCCAATCCGGGCTTCGCGCCCGTGGCCGCCGGAATCAACCCGGACGGTGACGCCGACCTCACCGACGCGCAGGTCGCGGACTTCCGCGTGGTGCCCTGCGCGAGCTGCGGCGGCATCCTCAAACCGGACGTGGTGTTCTTCGGCGAGAACGTTCCGCCCCGACGGGTCGAGCACTGCCGCGACCTGGTCCGTGAGTCGGCCTCGCTGCTGGTCCTCGGCTCCTCGCTGACGGTGATGTCCGGGCTCCGCTTCGTCCGGCAGGCGGCTCAGGACGGGAAGCCGGTGCTGATCGTCAACCGGGAGCCGACCAGGGGCGACCGGCACGCCTTCACCCGGGTCTCGCTCCCGCTGGGAGCGGCGCTCACCACCGTGGCGGAGCGGCTGGGTATCACCGTCGACTCACAGGCGGCGACGCGAAGGTGACAGCAGCCGTCTGATCCCGCCCCGCGAAGCGCATGGCGAGGAACGCCCCGAGGTACAGGGCTGCGACGACCAGGAGCAGGGCCTGGTAGCCCGTCACCAGGGCGAGGTACTCGATCGCGCCCCCGGTCATCGCGCCGAGCAGGTTCGCGCCGAACGCGGAGGTCGGGTCCGGGGCGAGGGCGAGGCGGTCGGAGAAGATGAGGTTGGCGCAGAAGATCGGGGTGAAGGCCAGGGCGATGGCGGCGGCGAGCCGGGCGGCGAAGGGCAGCGACAGCACCGCGTCCACGGGGACGAGCCAGACCACCGCGAGGGAGCCGAAGAGCAGCAGTTGCAGCAGCAGTTGGTTGACCTTCCGCAGCCTGCGCCGGACCTCCACCGCCGCGAGGACGGCGACCAGGACGCCGAAGAAGACGAGGGCGTTGACCAGCCAGGTCGTGCCGAAGTAGAGGGCGAAGCCGATCACGTTCTTCGTTTCGAGCAGCAGGAAGGCCGCGCCGAGCAGGAACATGTCGGTGTAGCGGAGCGTGCTGCGGATGCGGACCCCGGTCAGGCGCACCGACAGGAGCGTCACCAGCAGGATCGCGCCCAACGCTCCCAGGTAGAGCGTGGGGATGCTCCGGTGCAGCAGGTACGGGAAGGGGTGGTCGTCGCTCGCGGCCGCCGGGACCGCGCCGCTGGGCTGCCAGGTCTTCGCGCAGGACTGGTCGGCGGGTGTCATCCCGGCCACCAGCACGGCGGCGTTCCTCTTGAACGTCGTCATGCAGGGGGCGTGACCGTAGACGTCGTCGAGGCTCCCAGCGAAGCGGTCGACCAGCCAGCTCTCGCGGTAGTAGTTGTACATGGCGAACGCGCCGTCCGGCGCCAGGTGTTCGCGTGCGGCCTCGAAGGCCTGCCGGGTGAACAGGTAGCTCTCCAGGCGCAGGTTGCTCGCACCGGCGACGAGCGTGAGCGAGTCGGGCAGGGCCAGGACGATCAGGTCGTACTTCGTCTTGGTCCGCTCCAGGAAGGCGCGCCCGTCGTCGATGTGCACGTGCACCCTCGGGTCGTCGTAGGGCCTCGCGGGGTGCAGGTCCGAGCCGATCTCCTGGAGCCGGGGATCGATCTCGACCGCGTCCACGCGCTGGGCTCCGTACGCGAGTGCGACCGCGACGTCGTTGCCGTTTCCGGCGCCGATGATCAGCACGCGCTTGTGCGGGTTGCGGGGTGTCTGGTCGTACGCCTGGCGGTACGGCGAGTCCTTCCGCATCAGCACCTCCAGCGGGGCGGTGCTCTGGTGGGGGACGCCGTTGGCGGAGATGTACCAGGTCCGGGTGGTGGTCGGCGAGGGTTCGAGTTCGATCTTGTAGTAGGGCGACCAGGAGATGCCGCTCGTCGTCGTCTCCAGGAACAGCGCGGCGACCATCGCCGTGAGGGGAATGCCGTACAGCAGGGTGTTGCGCCGCCCTCCGAGGACCAGCAGGGCCGCGGCGGCGAGTACGCCCCACGCGACCGACGGAGCGCGCAGCCAGGACAGCACGGCGAAGGACAGCGAGCCGGTGATGCTGCCGAGCAGGTCGTAACGGTAGGCGTCGAGGGACGGAAGCAGGCGGAAGAGATCGGCCGTGATCTTTCCGATCCCCGCCATGATCACCGCGGTCAGCAGGAAGATGGCCGGCAGCGTCACCCACTCGGGGAGGCCGGTGGTCTTCACGGCGGTGAAGTAGAGGACCTCGCTGCTGCTCTGGCGCACCTGCACCGGGTATTCACGCACCAGGATGACCAGCAGCGCGAGGGGAACGGGTGTCCAGCGCTTGAGCCACTGTCCGCGCTCGGCGGGGATCAGGAAGCCGATGCCGATCCCGAGGAACGATCCCAGCAGGATGAAGTTCGAGAAGTAGCTCAGGTGGACGACGTTGGCGCCCGCCCATCTGATCAGCGCCAGCTCGACGAAGAGCATGGTGGTGCTGGCCAGCACGAGCCTCCAGCGCACCGATCGCACTGTTTGCCCTGACTCGGTACGCTTCATGGTCATTTACGGTGCCATCCCTGGTGCGGTGAGTCGAGGTGCCGTGCCGGGCCGTGTGTCACTCCCGCGCCCCCACCGGGCCCGCCAGCATGGCGACGGTCGCGGAGAACAGCCACGGCAGCCGTTGCGCGACGGGCACCAGCGCTGCGCGCAGCGGGGGCTTGCGGGTGGCGCCGAGGAGTGCGTGCGTCAGCCAGCGGTAGCGCCGGGTGAGCCGCCGCCACTCCCGCTCGTAGGCCGCCGGGTCACCGCTGGTGATGGCCCGCACCGCGGCGGGTGCCTGCGCGAGGGCCAACGCGATGCCCTCGCCGGTGAGCGCGTCGACGTACCCGGCGGCGTCACCCACGAGGAGGATCCGGCCGGCGGTGCGCGCGCTCGCGATCTGGCGGAGCGGGCCTGCTCCCCGTACCGGTCCTGCGGGGCCGGCCCCGGCCAGCCGCTCCCGCAACTCGGGAAAGGCGGCGAGGTGCTCGTCGAACGGCCGGCGGACGGTGGTGAGCACCGCGACGCCCACGAGGTCGTCGGCCACGGGGGTCACGTAGGCCTCCGCTTCGCGGGCCCAGTGCACCTCGACGTGGTCGCTCCAGGGGGCGAGCGCGTAGTGGCGCCGCAGCCCGTGCCGCGGAGGGGAGCGGCGCGGCCGGTTCAGCCCGAGGGCGCGGCGGATCGGCGAGTGCAGGCCGTCCGCGGCCACGAGGTGGCCGGCGCGGATGCCGTCGACCATCACCCCGTCCTGGTCCTGCTCGACGTGACGCGCGGTGCGCTGGTCGACGCGTACGCCCGCTGCCAGCACCGCCTCGCGCAGCAGCGCGTGCAGCGTCGTACGACGCACTCCGCGCCCCGTGCCCGCTCCGAAGCCGGCGTCGACCCGGCGGGGTCCGGCGACGTAGCGGATGCCCCGCAGGTCGTGCCCCGGCGGGTGCACGCCCAGCGCGCTCAACGCGGCGACGGCGCCCGGCATCAGGCCCTCGCCGCATGCCTTGTCGACGACACCCGCTCGTTGCTCCCAGACGGTGACGTCGAGCCCCGCGCGGGCCGCGTGCAAGGCCGTGGCCAGGCCCGCGGGCCCCCCGCCGACGACGAGCAGATCCATGCGCGCCTCCTCAGGCCAGCCGTGCCAGGGCGGCGTCCTCGGCGCGGACGCGGGTGGCGAGCAGCAGCCCGTTGAGGGCGGTGAAGACCACCGCCGTGATCCAGGCCGAGTGCACGAGCGGAAGCGCGAGCCCCTCTACGGCGACGGCGACGTAGTTCGGGTGCGGGATCCAGCGGTACGGTCCGCCGGTCACGCGCGCGGCGCCGGGTACGACGATCACCCGGGTGTTCCACTGCCGCCCCAGCGTGGCGATGCACCACCAGCGCAGGCCCTGCGCGAGCGCGACGAGGGCGAGCATCGACCAGGCCAGGACCGGTACGACGTCCGGCCGGCGCAGCCACACCTCCACGAGCGCGCCGACGAGCAGGCCGGTGTGCAGCACGACCATGAACGGGTAGTGCCCCCGCCCGGACTCCACGCCGCCCCGCGCGAGGCTCCAGGCGGCGTTGCGGTGGGAGACGGCCAGCTCGGCGACCCGCTCCAGGCCGACGGCCAGCACCAGGAGGGTGAACCAGGCCTCGCTGCTCACCGTCCACCACCCGGGGCGCGGAGGAGCACGAGTTCGGAGCAGAACCCCGGGCCCATGGCGAGCATGAGGCCGTAGGAGCCGGGCGGTGGCGGTCGGTCGGCGAGCGTGTCCGCCAGAACGTGCAGCACCGAGGCGGAGGACAGATTGCCGATCCGGCGCAGCGACTCCCAGGTCACGCCCAGCGCGTCCCGCTCGACGCCGAGGGCGTCCTGCAACGCCTCGAGGACCTTGGGGCCGCCGGGGTGCGCGACGTACCAGTCGAGGTCACGGCCGGTCAGCCCGTGGTCGGCGAGGAAGCCGCGGACGTCGTCGCCGACGTGCCGGCGCACCAGGTCGGGGACCGCGGAGTCGAGGACGACTCTGAATCCGCCGGAGCCGACGTCCCAGCCCATCATGCGTTCCGAGTCGGGGTAGAGGCGGCTGCGCGAGGCGAGTACTTCGGGAGCGGCGGGGTCGTCGTTCTGTGCGAGAGGGTGCTCGCGCCCGACGGCGACCACGGCGGCGGCGCCGTCCCCGAACAGGCCGCTCGCCACGGCGTTGGCGACCGAGGTGTCGTCGCGCTGGAGCGTGAGCGAGCACAACTCGACCGACATCAGCACCGCGACGGCGTCGGGGCGGCCGCGCAGCAGGTCGTTCAGGCGGGCGATGCCGGCCGCGCCGGCGACGCAGCCGAGGCCGACGAGGGGCAGGCGCACCACGTCGGGGCGCAGTCCGATCTCCGCCGCGACGCGGGCCTCCAGGGAGGGCACGGCCAGGCCGGTCACCGTGCAGGAGACGATGAAGTCGACGTCGGCCGGTGTGAGGCCGACGCTCTTGAGCGCGTCGACCACCGCGCGCCCGCCGAGTTCGACGCCGGCCCGGATGAAGACGTCGTTCGACTGGCCGAAGTCCTCGATCCGGCCGTACTCCTCCAGCGGCAGCACGGTGTGCCTGGTCTCGACGCACACGTTGCGGTGGAGCCGCTCGACGACGCCGCGATCGACCGTCTGCCCGACCAGGGTGGTGGTGAAGGACTCGGTGATCTTCTCCTGCCGGTGGCAGTGCTCGGGCAGGGTGCCGCGGACGCTGAGGACGCGCATGGTCATGCTGGCTCCTGGGACGGGACGGTGGGGCGCGACGGGCACCCGGCCGTAGCCGGGCGCGAGCTCGACCGTGACGGTGAGCGCAGGGGCTGGGGCGGGACCACCGGGGCGGTCGTGGCGCGGGGCGGGCCGGTGCCGGCCGGAGCGGTGTCTGCCGGTGCCATCAGGCGACCGTCAGCAGCACGACGTCGAGCAGGGCGATGGTCACCGCGGCCCGGAAGTGGGTGCGCCCGCGGCCGAACCAGGTGAGCCCCGCGAGGACGGTGACCAGTGCCAGGGCCGTCCACGCCCACGCCGGAGGGGATCCGGCGGGGCCGATCACGGCGAGCACCGAGGCGGCGGTGAGCAGCGCGGCGGCCAGGGCGCGCGAGGGGCGTTCACCGATCCGGTGCGGCAGGCCGCGGACTCCGGTCGCCTCGTCGTCGGCCAGGTCGGGCAGCACGTTGAGCAGATGCGCGCCGACGCCGAGCGCGGCGCCGGCCGCGGTCATCCACCAGGGCGCCCAGTGAGGGGGCGAGCCGGCGAGGGTGACGACCGAGGGCAGCATCCCGAAGCCGCAGGTGTACGGCACCCACGACCAGAAGGTCGCCTTGAGACCGACGTTGTAGGCGTGGCCCGCGCCGGTGGCCAGGACGGCGTTGACCAGTGCGCTGCGCCAGCCGGCGAGCACGGACAGGACGAGGGAGGCGACAGCGGCCACGACGAGGGCGCGTACCACCCAGCCGACCGGGAGCGAACCGACGGCCAGCGGCTTGTCGGTGCGGCCCACGGCGCGATCGCGCGAGAGGTCGAGCAGGTCGTTGCCCCAGCCGATCGTGAGCTGGCCGGTGAACACCGCCGCGGTGACGGCGGCGGCGTCCATCGGGCGCAGGCCGCCGCGGAGCGCCAGCAGGCCCGTGCCGGCGGTGACGGCCAGAGCGGGCCCGCCGTGGGCGGCGGCGAGCAGCGCGAGCGCGCGCGGCGGTCCGGGGCGGGCGGGAGCCGTGCCGGCGGTCACGGGCATCGCCCCACCGCGTCCTGCGCCCGGCAGATCGCATCACCGTGGGCACGGGCCACCGTGCCCAGGTGCAGCACGGTGCCCTCGCCGCACCCCTCGGCTCTGTTTCCGGTCGCCCGGGACCACGGCCCGCCGCCACCGGTGATCACGTTGCGCATGCAGCATCGCTCCCACGTTGCCCGCCCGCTCACACCGGGTGGTCCGGCATCCGGTGGAACGGCACGGTCTGGACGTTCGGCGATCTCTGCGGCCTCCTGACCCGGCTCGGCACAGGCACGGCCGAGCAGGGTATGGGGTCAGCCGTTCTTGCGCCGGTCGAACCAGATCGTGGCCGCCGTCGCCGCGAGACCGGCCCAGAACAGCACCTGCGGGACCGTGCGGTCCGTCCACGGGATCTGGGTGATCAGCAGGGCGCAGACCATGGCCCAGGACGCCTGGGCCAGGACGATCCGGGGCCAGGTACGGCGACGCAGCAGCGAGCGCAGATTGACCCGGACGCCCGCGCGCAGCCGCCGGTACCTCAGCAGGGCGCCCAGGATCCAGACGACGGTCATGGGGACGAGGTCCCAGAGCCGCTGGCCCAGCGGCAGCGGCAGCTCCCGCTGGGTCTCGCCCTGCGTCGCGAACAGGTCGATGCCCACGCCGGCGAGTGCCAGGCAGAGCAGGGCCAGCCAGCGGATGCCGCGCAGCAGACGGTAGGAGGCATCGTCGAGGCCGCTGCGCATCGGCGCGGAGCCGGGGGCGGCGGCCAGCGCGTCGGCGTACAGGGTGGCGGCCTGCGCCGCCTTGACGCCGGGGGCGGTCGCCGCCTTCTTCGTCCGCCGGGCCAGGGCCTGCTCGTGCTGCGGATCGAGCCGGAGGATGGCTTCGTCCAGTTGGTCGGCGACGGTGCGGTTGCCCGCCATGTCGGCGATCAGCCACGCCACCTCGTAGGCGAACACCTCCTCCGGCCCCAGCCGGATGGCTTCCCGGGCGAGTTCGCCGGCCTCCCGCAGGGCGGCGTCCTGGTCCTCGCGCCTGACCTGGCCGCCGTTGGCCTGTCCGGAGCGGATCGCCTTGATGCGCCAGAGCCAGTGGGCGAGCAGCGCGTAGCCGTACCAGTGGCCGGGGGCGAGGCGGATGACCTCGCGCAGCACGCCCTCGGTCTCCAGGAAGCGGCCCGCCGCACGCAGGGCGTGCGCGTGCATGACGAGCGCCCCGGTGTCCGAGGAGTCCAGCGCCAGCGCGCGCTCCGTCGCCTCCAGGGCCTTCGGCCCGTCCTGCTCGTCCCCGAGATGGCTGCGGGCGAGTTTGACCCAGGCCCGGACGTCGTCGGGGTCCTCCGCGAGCCGCCGTGCCAGCAGTTCGCGGGCCTCCTCGTACCGCTTCAGGTCGATGAGCAGGTCGGCCCGCTCCACGGCGGGGTGCACGGTCGCGGTCACAGCTTGCGCCTCTTCTTCAGGTACGCCACCAAGTCGTCGTACATGCCGCCCTCGTTGGCGAACATCGCCACGTTCCGCGCGGAGGCGAACCACGGATCGGCGGACGGGACGACCTCCTTCGCGGCGGCCAGCAGGTCCTTCATGCCGATCATCCGGACCGTCCCGGTGCGCGCCGAGTCCAGCAGCGCCCGCTCGGCCGCCGCCTCGCAGACATGGGCCAGGTCCGCGCCCGACAGGCCGTCCGTGGCCTTGACCAGCTTGCCCAGGTCGACGTTCTCGATGGGCCTCTCCCGCAAGTGGTAGCGGAGGATCGCCTCCCGGGCCGGCCCGTCGGGCGGCAGGACCAAGATCGTCCGGTCCAGCCGGCCGGGACGGCGCAGGGCGTTGTCCACGTCCCAGGGCACGTTCGTGGCGGCCAGCACGAACACGCCCTCGTTCGCCGCCGAGTCGATGCCGTCCAGCTCGGTGAGCAGCTGGTTGACCGTGTTGCGCATTCCGCTGTGCGCGGTGCGGCTGCGCTTGGCGCCGAGCGCGTCCAGCTCGTCCAGGAAGACCACGCAGGGCGCCTGGCGCCGGGCGGTCTGGAAGACCTCGTGCATGTTGCGTTCGGAGTTGCCGATCCACATGTCGAGCACGTCGTTGACCGACACCGACAGGAACGCGGCGCCGAGTTCCCCGGCGACCGCGCGGGCGATGAACGTCTTCCCGCAGCCGGGCGGCCCGTACAGCAACAGCCCGCCGCGCAGGCTCTTGCCGTAGAGCTTGCGCAGCTCGGGGTTGCGCAGCGGCGCGAGGAACGCGGCCTCCAGGCGGTCCTTGACCTCCTGCATCCCGCCGACGTCGGCCAGCCGCACCGCACCGGGCGTCTCCACGTCCCACGCGTCGGCGTCGCCGGGATCGTCCTGTCCGTCCGCGCGGACCGGCGCCTCGACGAACCGCGGCGGCACCACGTCCCCGACCTGTTCCTCGGCGGCCCGCCAGTCGAACCCCGGCCGCTGAGCCGGGGGTTGGGACGGCGCGGGGGCCGGCGCGCCCATCGCCCGGGCTATCAGGTCACGGGCCTGAACGTCGCCCGGCGCGTGCTGAAGGGCCACGGCCGCCTCGGCTACGGCGGCCTCCGACCGGCCCGCCTCCAGCAGGAGCTGGGCCAGATGCAACCGCAGGGGTACATCGGCGGGAGCGGCGGAGACGGCGGTACGCAGACTCTGTATCAGAGGGGAGTCATCCGGCATGATCCAAGCCTAGGTCAGCCGGGAGGGCTGCTTCCGCTCAGGACGGGTCTGCGTAGCGGGCGGCGATCGCGGCGGCGCGGTCGCGCAGGGAGGTGCGCAACGACTGGGGGGTGAGGGCTTCCGCGTCCGTGCCGAGCTGCCACAGCGCCCATTCGGCGTGCCGCATGTCCTGGAAGGTCAGCTCCAGGCGCAACCAGCCGTCCGCGTCGGGGGCTTCCGCGCGGACGGCCTGCGCGGTGTCCAGCAGGTCCTCCCGCCGCGCCGGGTCCACCCGTACCAGCACGGTGATGTGGTCACGGCCGGAGAGGAACCGCGCGGAGCGTTCCCGCCAGATCCGGTCCAGGTCGACCTGGTTGGGTCGCTGTGCCGGTTCGGGGAGTTCCTCCGCGGCCAGCACGCGCGACAGCCGGTAGGTGCGGTCCGCGCCGGATCTCGTGGCCAGCAGGTAGACCCGGTCGCGTACGGTCACCAGGCCGATCGGGTCCACCGTGCGCCACTGTGCTGCCCGGCCCGAGGCCGCGTAGTGGATGCGCAGCTTGTGGCCGGCGAGCACCGCGCGCCGGACCTCGATCATGGTGGTGCCGGGTACCTCTTCGGTGACCAGCCGCCGTGCGAGCAGGTCGGATTCCGGGTCGACGAGGAAACGCCGGGCAGCGTCACTCGCGGTGGCCCGGTGGCCTTCGGGCAGCGCGTCGACCACCTTCCGCATGGCCGAAGCGAGCGCCGGGCCGAGGCCGAACACCTGCTCGCCGCGCCCCGATCCGGCGGTCAGCAGGGCGAGGGCCTCGTCGTGGTTCAGCCCGGTGAGCTCGGTCCGGAAACCGGGTGCCAACGCGAAACCGCCGTACCGGCCGCGTTCGGCGTAGACCGGGACGCCGGCGGCGGACAGCGCCTCGATGTCGCGCAGCACGGTACGGGTGGACACTTCCAGCTCGCGGGCCAGCGTGTCGGCGGTCAGCCGACCGCGCTGACGCAGCAGCAGCACCAGTGAGACCAGCCGGTCGGCGCGCATGCCGAAAACCCTATCGAATACATGACCATGGATGTCGTGATTCGCTGCGAGGCTCGTTGACACGACGGCGACGCCGGCCGCTACCGAGCCGATGGCCGTACGTACTCCCGATGAATCGAACGGAGCTGACGTGGCAGTGGAACGAACAGCGGTCAACCCGGTGACCTGGTCGGTGGACCTGGGATTCAACCAGGGGGAGGTCGTCTCCGGGCACACCCGGACCCTCTACATCTCGGGGCAGACCGCGATGAGCGACGAGGGCAAGCCCCGGCATGACGGTGACATGGCGGCGCAGTTGGCGCTGAGCATCGACAACATGGAGGCCGTGCTGGACGAGGCCGGCATGTCTCTCGTGAACGTCGTCCGGCTCAACGTCTACACGACCGACGTCGATCTCCTCTTCCAGCACTACGGCGTGCTGGCGGGGCGGTTGGGCGCCGCCGGGGTGGCGCCGACCACGACGATGCTCGGGGTGACGCGGCTGGCGATCCCGGGCCAGCTGGTGGAGCTCGAGGGAACCGCCGTCGCGTGATGCGCCCGGCGCCTCGGTCTTCCGGGTCGGAAAACCTCAGCCCTGCGGGTCGGAAAACCTCCGGGCGAGGTCGCGATGCCTGTCTGCGGCCAGTTGTCCCTGGGCAGGGGTGATGGTCGATCCGGGAATGCGGCTCAAACGTTCGGCTTCCTCCGCGAAGCGCAGGTGCTCGCGCCGGGCGTGCTCACGGCAGGCGAGGCAGGTGACACGATCCGGACGCGGAGACGTCATCGCATACGGCACCCGCAGCCCGCATCCGGTGGTGACGAGGCTCGGCAGATCACCGGCCAGACCGAACGTGGATGCCAGCATGTCGCGAACGGCGGCACCGCCGCGGACCACCCGCGACTCGACATGGATGTGCGGATCGTTCCCGCTCATGGGCCCTCCCTGCCCCGGCGACCGGACTGCACCCGCGAGGGCTCGCCCAGCTCGTGGATCGTTCGCGGGTCGGGTCTAGTCTGTCAGCCATGGCCGTCGGCGATTTTCGGCCTGCCGGGTGACGAAATCAGTCACGTAGGCCGGCGACATCCTGTCGAGGAGGACCGTTGCACCACGACGAACGGGCAGACCGGCCCGGTAGCCACGGCGAGCACCAGATGCAACGCGAGTTGGGCACGGTCGGCCGCGCCGACCGGTTCTACGACGAGCAGGTCCTGGACCGGCTCAACCCCCGTATGCAGGACTTCGTGGCCCGCCAGGAGATGTTCTTCCTCGCGACGGCGGACCGGCACGGCGAGTGCGACAGCACTTTCCGGGCCGGTCCACCGGGGTTCCTCCGGGTACTCGACGACGCGACTCTGACCTATCCGGAGTACCGCGGGAACGGCGTCATGGCCTCGCTCGGCAACATCCGGGAGAACCCGCACATCGGCCTGCTGATGATCGACTTTTCCCAGGACCGCATCGGTCTCCATGTCAACGGCCGCGCACAGCTCGTCACCGATGACACCATGCGCCAGAGGATTCCGGACCTGCCGGTCGATCCCGTACCCGGCCGCCGCCCGCACCTGTGGGTGGAGGTCGAGGTCGAGGAGGCGTACATCCACTGCTCGAAGCACATACCGAGGCTGGTCAGAGCACCGGTCCGGCCGGCCACCGGCAGTGCGGACCGTTCCGCTGCCGACGACGAGCGGGCCTGGGGCACCGACGACGTCAAGCGCAAGGGTGGCGACTACTTCGGGGCGGCGGCCCGGGAGCGCGGTCTGACTCCCCGCTGAAGGGTGCTGCATTCCGCCTCCGCCGGGGATGAGCCCATGGTTTTCCCCGCAAGCTCGACGACGGACCCGGGAGCCGGTCGCCGGCCGCCGGGTCGTCGGGTCGTCGGTTCGGCGCCGGCGTGGCTCAATGGCCCTTCTCGGCGAACCAGTCGATCAGGCCGCGGGCGTCGAGCTCGGGCATCTCCTCGGTGGCGGTCTCGGCGCTGCGGGGGAACATGGCCCGCTCGTACTCGGTGAGCGCCGTCTCGATGTCGCCGGGGTGCGCGGCCAGGGCTTCACCGAGTTCGGCGCCGTCGAGCATGGCCAGGTTGGCGCCCTCGCCGTTGGGAGCCGCGAGGTGGGCGGCGTCGCCGAGCAGGGTCACGCCCGGCACCCGGTCCCACCGGTGCCCGGCCGGGAGGGCGTAGAGGGGGCGCAGGACCGGCGGGACGTCGCTGTCGGTGATCAGCGCGGTGAGCTCCGGCGCCCAGCCGTCGAATTCCTGCGCGATCCGTGCGGTGGCTGTTGCGGCATCGGTGAAATCGATGG
The DNA here is from genome assembly GCF_040613735.1 of Streptomyces sp. NPDC006235. Lineage (NCBI taxonomy): Bacteria > Bacillati > Actinomycetota > Actinomycetes > Kitasatosporales > Streptomycetaceae > Streptomyces > Streptomyces sp. NPDC006235. The sequence continues at coordinate 185,531 of NZ_JBEXSR010000010.1, read as the reverse complement.
CGGTGAACCAGTCCTGCGGCTCGGACAGCCCCACGTAGGCGTGCAGAGTGCCGTTCTTCTCCCGGTGGGCGAAGATCTTCCTGCCCGGCGAAGGGGCGATCAGCATCCCTCCCCCGACCGCCTCGGCAGCGGCCGGGTGCCGTGTGTCGGCGTCGAACAGGTAGGTCTCGACGAACGATTGGCCGATGTACTCGGGTGTGGCGGAGGACAGCAGCGGCCGGACCCGTGACCACGCGCCGTCCGCGCCGACCAGCAGGCCGGTGACGAGGGGGCCGCCGTCGGCGAACGTCACCTCGTGGCGGCCGTCGCCGAGGGCACGGGTGCGGCTGACCTTGTGCCCCCATCGCACGGTGCCCGCCGGGAGCGAGTCGAGCAGGACCTGCCGCAGGTCCCCGCGCTGCACCTCGGGGCGGCCGCCCATGCCGTCGTCGGGCTGGTCGAGCAGGACGGCCCCGTCCCGGTCGAGGACGCGCATCGCCTGGCGGCCCTCGAGCTCGATGTCCTGGAACTCGTCCATCAACCCGGCTGTTTTGAGGGCGAGTTGACCGTTGTAGTCGTGGATGTCGAGCAATCCGCCCTGGGCGCGCGCCGAGGGGGAGGGCTCCGCCTCGTAGACCGTGACCGGGATTCCGTGAACGTGCAGGACGCGGGCCAGCGTGAGTCCGCCGAGTCCGGCGCCGATGATCGTGACTGCGGTGCGCATGGTGGCTCCTTCGGGATCGGGCCGCCCGGTGAGCTCCGGGCGGCCGTCTCTCGAAAGGTGCCAGCCGCCACCGACATCGCACCGACAGCCCTCGACAGTGCTCCGACGTGGCACCGACGGCGTTTCAGCGGGTACGCCCGCGGCGGCGGACGGCTAGGACGACGACGCTCAGCAGAACAGCCCCGGCTGCGACGGCGATGAGCGTGCGGCCCGCGGCGGTCGGGGTGTCACCGGACGGTGCCGCCGCGGTCGGTGTGGCCGGCGCGCCGAAGGCGAAGGTGACGCTGTCGTTGGAGGCGTCCGGGTCGTGAAGGGGGATGCGGGCCGGGCCGGGACGCACCGTCGCCCTGCCCTTGGCGCCGTCGTACCCCTTGCCCGGCTTCACCCACAGTTCGAACAACTGGCTCTCGCCGGCGGCGACCCCGAACGGCACGCTGCACGCGTAATGGCGGTGGCCTGCCTCGAAGGGGGCGGTCGTGGTGCTGCTGACGCGGAGAAGGCAGGGGCCGTAAGGACCGTCCTCCTCCTGCATGTGAGCGGTGCCGCCGGCGACCACACCCTTGGGCAGGACGACGTCCACCACGGCGACGGCCTTGTCGTCGACCCCGTACGCGGAGGCCGGTCCGTGGTTCACGACGTTGATGTCCAGGAGCCATTCACCCGCCCTGCGGGCCTGCTTGGTCGTGGTATCGGCCGCGAGATCCGCGGAGTTGTCGGCGGCGACGGTGAACCGGCCCTGCGCACCGTGCTCGAATCCGCCTCCCCCGCCGGACGCCCGTGTCAGGGTGAGCGCCGGCCCGGCGCCCTGGTGACTGCCGCCGCCGGGTTGTTCGCGCGGCTTCAGCAGCCTGACCGAGTAGTCGGTCACGGCGGTCAGGACTCGTTTGCCGACCGTGGCGGTCAGGGGGCTGCTCAGCTCCACGGTGCCCCCTGCGGGCACGGAGTCCGAGGACACCGGGAAGACGCACGTGACGGATGTCTGGCCGCCGGGTTCCCGGGGTTCATCGCCTTCGCCGTAGGCGCAGTTGGAGAACTTACGGTCGAAGACGAGCCCGCCCTGCGATTCCCAACGCAGCATGATGCGCCGGTCCGTGGCCAGATCCCCGGTGTTGCGCAGCCGGAGCGGCACGGTGATCCGGGAACCGATCCTGGCGTGCGTGACGTCCGGCACCTTGCCGACGTCCAGTTTCGGGGTGCCTACGACCACCTGGGCCTTCGCGGTGGCGCCGGTGGCACGGTCGGCGGTGAGGGTGTACGTGATCGTGCCGCCGACGCCGGGTGCGGCGTGCGCGTCCGCACGCAGGACGAGCTCGACCGAACGGCTCTGTGGCGCATCCTCGTTGACGCAGGTGAAGACCCGACCCTCCGCTGTGCACCGCGGGTCGTCGACCGTGACGCTGGCGATGCCCGCCAGGTCACGCGCGTCGATGACGAGCGAGTCGTTCGTGGGAACGGGGACCTGCGCCCCGCCGTCCCAGAACATCCAGTCCACGGTGGCCGGCTGCGCCCGCTGCCCCACGTTGATCTGCTCTTCGGCGTTGATCGTCGCGTGCGCCTGAGTCGGCAGCGGGGACGGTGCGGCAGGCGCGTCGTGCCCCAGGGCGACTGCACCGGGTGCGCTGGGCGCCAGGGCGAGCACCACGGCAGCCGGCATTGCCCCGAACACCGTGCGCTTAGGGTTCATGCACGTTTGATGCGCGAGGTGTGCTGACGGTTGCACCCGGAAACGCGGGCCGGGCCTGCCGGTTGAGGGTGTGTGCCGTATCACGCAACCCAACGCGCCTAAGTTGCGTACATCACAGCGGAAATATCCCTTTAGCATCCATGCTCGAAACGGACGCCGACACCTGAAGTGGAACTCATCGGCATCCTCTGGGCGTGAGTGCCCAAAGTGCCCCACGGCACAGCACTAGTGACGTTCCCCTGTCAGCCCCTGTTTCCCCCCTGGAAGGTGCCCCGATATGGCCGCTTACCTCTGTTCCCCTGCCGTGATTCACGGCGAGCACGCCGTAACGACCAGCCAGATCGTGGCAGAGGTGAGCGACCGGCACCCGCACGCGGCGTGGGCGCCGCGCATCGACGGCATCGCGGCCAGCACGGGCATCGAGTCCCGCGGATGGATGCTGCCGCTGGAGACCGCGGTCGCCCCCGGCGACGGCAGCGCCCTGCGGGCTGTCGGAATGGGGCCGGCCCAACAGGCGCTGGCACGCGACGGGTTCACCCAGCAGGACGTGGACCGGGTGATCGCCGCCCTCGAGACCATACCCGCGCCGCAGACCGTTCAGGAGCGCACCGCGCCCGCCTGGGAGGCCGTGCAGTCCTACGGGGAGCGTGCGGCGCGCGGTGCCCTGCAGACGGCGGGGCTGGACGCCGCGGACGTCGACTGCGTGATCACCAGCCACTCCACCACCCCGGCACTGCCGGGTCTGGACATCGCCCTGGCCAACAAGCTGCCGCTCCGCAGGGACGTGATGATGCTGCCGGCGACGCAGTGGGCCTGTATCGCGGGCACCCGCTCCCTGGCGCTGGCGGCGGATCTCGTGGCCGCGGACCCCGACCGGGTGGTCCTGGTCGTGATCGCGGAGGCGCTGAGCACGACCTACCAGCCCGCGGACGACACCCTCGAGTCGCTGATCGTCCGGCTGCTGTTCGCGGACACCGCGGTCGCCGCGGTGGTCACGGGCCGCCCGAGGGCCGAGTCGGTGCTGCGGCTGGACGCCGCCTGGCACCACACGCTGCCCGGCACCCAGGACCTGCACCGCCTGGAGACGCGGGCGGACGGCACCCACTTCGTGATGGACCGGCGGGGGCCGCGCGCCGTGCAGGAGACGGTCACCGCGATGTGGGAGTGGCTGCGCGTCCGTTACGAGGACGAGCCCGGCTCCTGGCACCCCGACGTTCTGCTCGCGCACCCCGGCGGGACCCGGGTGCTGGAGTACATGGAGCAGACGATGCCGGACGCCTGGCCGTCGGGGCTGCTGGACTACAGCCGGGACAGCTACACCAGCGGCAACCGCGGAGGTGCCGCCGTGTTCGACATCCTGCGGCGGGCGTGTGACGCCGGGCGGCTGAAGCCCGGTGATCGCGCCGTTCTGTACGCGGCGGCACCGGGGCTCACCGCCACCGCCCTGGAAGGGGAATGGCTGTAGGGCGAGGCCGCGCCGGCGGTCCTGCCGGCGGCTGCCCCGTCACGCCGGCCGCACCCTCGCCGCGCTACTTCGCGACTTCCGCCCAGACCACCTTCCCGGTGTCCGTCCACCGCACACCCCACCGCGTGGTGAGCCGGTGCACGACGCCCAGGCCGCGACCGGCGTCGTCGAGCAGGCCGCCCCGCCTCAGGCGTGGCCTGCCGTTGCCGGTGTCGCCCACCTCGCACAGCAGGCCGTGACCGGTCCTGATCAGCCGTACCGTGAGGGGACCGGAGGCGAAGCGCACCGCGTTCGTGACCAGCTCGCTGACCAGCAGCACCACGCTGTCCCGGGTGTCGTCCCTGGTGCGCCATTGCCTCAGGAGCGCGGAGACCTGCGCGCGGGCACGGGCGGGGGCGTCCTGGCGGGCGGGCAGCCGCCATGTCGCGGTGTCCCCCTTGCGGTAACCGATCATCCGTGCGAGCAGCAGGGTCACATCGTCGCGCTGGCGGGCGGGCGCCACCGCGGAGACGACGTGCCGTGCGGCCTGCTGCAGGGCGTCCCAGGGGTGCACCGCGGACACGGCGTCCGTGAGCCTGCCGATGCCCTCGTCGATCGACACGGCCGGATCCTCCACCAGGCCGTCGGTGTAGAGGGCGAGCAGGGAGCCCGGGGGTGCGTCGAACCTGTGGACGTCGAACGGCTCGCGCAGCGCGAACTCGGCGCCCAGGCCGGGGTGCGGGTGGACCGCGAGCGGGCCCGCCGTCCCGTCCGGGGAGACCAGGACCGGGGGGAGGTGGCCTGCGCTGGACAGCGCCACGTGGTGGCTGACCGGGTCGTAGAGGGCGATGCAGCAGGTCGACCCGAGGGCGCTGTAGCCGGCCGCCAGCCCGGACTCCGCGTCGTCCAGCAGCGACACGGTCTCGTCCAGGTGCTCCAGTACCTCGTCGGGCGCGAGCCCCGCGGACAGCAGTGCGCGGGCCTCCATGCTCAGCTGGCCCATGGTCGCCGCGGCTCCCAGGCCATGCCCGACGACATCACCGACCACCAGCGCGGTGCGGCCGTCGGGCAGCGGAAAGCTGTTCACCCAGTCGCCGCCGACGCCCGCGCTGTCGGGGTTCGCGGGTTGGTAGACGCTGGCGATCTGGATGGTGTCGCCGCCGGTCCGGGGCAGGAGCCGGCGCTGCAGCGCCAGCACCTGCGTGTGCTCGCGCTGGTGCTGGCGAGCCAAGTCGACGTGATGGGCGGTCCTGGCCACCAGCTCCTGCAGGTCGAACAGCTCGCTGTCGCGGAAGGGGCAGTCCGCCCGCCGCCAGACCTCCGCCACGCCCAGGACGACGGGCGGCTCACCGTCCAGGACCAGGGGGATGCACGCCACACCCGCCGACCGGTCACCGGGAACCAGGGCACGCATCACGCGCGGACTGCCGAACACCCGCTCGAGCGCTTCCCGGTCGGGGATGACGATGGTCTGCGGGACGTCGCCCCGCAGGACCGCCTGCGCCAGCAGGCGGCTCGCCTCTCCGGGAAGATCGTCGCCCGGGGTCACATAGCCCTCGGGCCACGCCCGGTCCGGCACCAGGGCCGCCCGCCGCAGCCGGATGGGCCCCTTCGCCCGCCCGGTGACTCCCTCCCCCGTCCACACCGCGAAGTCGAGGTCGACGGCGGCCACGTCTCCCCACGCCAGCAGAGACTGCGCCAGCGACTGCGCGGTCTCGCCGATGTCCAGCGAGGTGCCGATCGCGGTCTCGGCGGCGTAGAGGTGCAGTCTCCTCGCCATGGCGATCACCGAGACGGTCAGGCCCTCCTCGGGCGCCGCGGCGGGCAGGATGCTCATCGAGACCACCAACTCCGACCCGTCGTCGCGCCGCAGACGCTGGATCCGGGCGACGTGCGCCTCACCGGTCTCCACGACCTGCCGCAGCCGCCGGGTGACCGTCGGTACGTCCCCGGGCGGCAGGAGATCGACGAACGGCCTCCCGGCCATGGCGTCCAGACCCGCGAAGACGGGGGCGTCCAGATTGCAGCGGGTGATGATCAAGTCCCTGTCGAGGTTGACCGCGCCGAGGATCTGCTCCTGACGTCCGTTCGCCGGGGTGTCCGGTACGCGCCGGCGCGCGGTGCGGTCGCCCTGCGCGCCGGCGGGTCCGGCGGCCGCTGCTCCACCGCGCGGGATGTAGCGCCCCAGGGCGCTGCTGACCAGCTCGAACGCCGAAGAGGACGAAGGGGAGGGTGTGGAGTCCATGCGGCTCTCTCAGCAATCCCCGGCGAGACACCAGGGCAGTACTCGGACCCGTGCGGCTGGGCCCCGAGATCCCCGACCGCACACCTCATTGAATAACACCGGGCGCCGCTTCGCCCACACCAGCGCATCGCACGGTGAACACGGACAGTGAGGGAGCTCGGCCTTCAAGCCGGAAAGTCCCGGGGAGACAGAAATTCCTTGACACGAATATTCGTCACGAGGAATACTTGCCTCATGGAGACACTCCTCAGCGCACTGGCCGATCCGGCCCGCTGGCGGCTCGTGAGCCTGCTGGCCGAGCGGCCCCGTTCGGTCGGGGTCCTCGCCCAGCTCGCCGAGGCGCGCCAGCCGCAGACGACCAAGCACCTGCAGACCCTGGAGCGCGCCGGGATCGTCACTTCCCAGCGGACCGGCCAGCGCCGCATCTACGCGCTGCGCCCGAACGCCCTGCGAGATCTCGCGGTCGCCCTCAGCCGGCTCGCCGATGCCGCGGACCAGGCCGATGGACCGGGCGCGACCCACGAGCGCTACGGGCTCAACGTCCAAGCAGAGCGGCTTGCCGCGGATGCGCCGGGGTGGGCGGACGGCCGCTCTTTCAGGTTCCTCCGGTCGCTGACGGCGCGCCCCGAACCGGTGTGGCGTCACCTGACCGAGACTTCCCTCCTCGCCCACTGGTGGACGCCCGACGGCCTACGCGTCTCCGAGCTCGTCTTCGAGGCACGGCCGGGCGGGCGGATCGTCCACGAGTACCGGGACGCGGAGGATGCCGACGACTCCGACCCGGTCGCCGGGCGCGCGGAGGGAACCGTCGACGAGGTACGCCCAGGGGAGCGCCTCACCTACCGGCTCTCCCCGCTGCTTCCCGACGGCGGCCCCGCCTTCACCGCACACGTCGAGATGGACCTGCGCCCCACGGACACCGGCACGGACCTCGACGTGCACTGGCGGATCACCGACAGCACGGTCGACTCCGCGGACTTCATCGCCGGCATCGAGATCGGCTTCGGCCAGAGCCTCGACAAACTCGCCGCGGCCCTCGACGCCGACGCGCACGACACCGTCGGCGCGTCTCGGCGCACCACGAAGACAGCCCACACCGAGCGACAGGACGGACAGTCATGACCAGCTCTACCGGACGCAGGGTGACAGCGAACCTCGGACTCACCCTCGACGGGCGCTACAACGGCCCCGGCGGGCCCGGGGACCTCGGCGCGATCGTCCCCTACGCGACCACCGATGTCGCGCGCGACCACCTCACCCGCATCTGGGAGGGCGCGACGACGGCGCTGCTCGGCCGGGTCAACGCCGAAGGGTTCCTGGGATTCTGGCCGACGGTCGCCGAGGACGAGAACGCCGATCCGCGCGATCGCGGATACGCGAAGTGGCTGGTCGACACGGAGAAGGTGGTCCTGTCGACCACCTTGACCGAAGCGCCGTGGGCACGCACCCGCATGGTGAACGCCCCGACCGCCGATGTCGTCGCCGAACTGAAGGCCACCGGCGAGGGCGACATCCTCGTCAACAGCTGCCCGAGCGTCATCAAGGCGCTCCTCGCCGCGGACCTCCTCGACCGGCTGTACCTCCTGATCTGCCCGGAGATCGCCGGGGGCGGGCAGCGGCTCTTCGACGACGGCCTGCCGAACTCGCGGTGGAGCCTCACCCACCACGAGACGGGCGAGCTGGGCGAGGTCGCCATGGTTTACGACCGGGTCCGCTGAGCCCTCTCGCCGTGCCGGTGTGCGCTCAAGCCGGATCCAGGTCGGCGTGCACCGGATGATGGTCCGAGTACGGGGTGGGGCGCACGCGGTGCTCGGTCGGGGTCATGCCCCGCAGGAAGACGTAGTCGAACTTGCTCTGCCAGTCGGTGGTCGGCTCACAAGTGCCGGCGGGGGCGGGACGACACCCGGGGTCGGCATCCGCGGCCAGTTTCCACATCGGGTCGAGTTCGGAGGCGTCCGGCACCGCGTTGAAGTCGCCGAGCACGATGGCGCGGTCGTACCGGGCGACCTCCGTGGCGAGCACGCCCACCTGGTCCGCCCGGACTTCCTCCTGGAGTCGCTGGGCGAGGTGGGTGTTGAAGACCCGGACGGACCGGCCGCCCACCGTGGTGGTGACCGCCATGTACCCCCGGTCCTCGGAGCCGCCGTCGGGGAATTCCACGCTCACGCGGTCGGTCATCGGCGCCGCCGAGAGGATCGCCTGGCCGAAGGCCCCCGGGCTCCACGGCAGTCCCCCGCAACGGCCCCAGTTCTGCAGGACCGTCCCGTACTCGACGCGGTAGACGAGTCCGTGCAGGGTCTCCAGGTACTCCCGGATCATCTCGACGTCGCGCACACACGCTTCCTGCAGGCCGATGACCTGGGGCGCGTACGCCGCGATCTCCGCCGCCCGGCCGACGTTGCTCACACTGCAGGGGTTGCAGATGTTCCAGGTCATGACCCGGTTCGGTACGGCCTCCCTGACGGCGGTGGCGGGCAGTGCCCTGCCGGAGACGGCACCGCTTGGCGCACTGGGGCCGAGGAGGACCATGCAGGCCACGGTCATGGCACCCGCGAGCAATCGCATGCCCCTTCCGAACACCATCGCCTCCTGAACGCGGGTCCCCCTGGCATCTGACACATCCAGGCACGAGGTTATGGGACGGTGCCGCCGGCAACACGTGCTTCGGGCAACCTCCTTGAGGTTCTCCCCCGTGTCCAGGGCGGGCGGGCCTGGACGCCTCAGGCCGTGAGCTGCCTGGGTGTGCTGCCGGAGATGGCGATCTTGCGGGGCTTGGCGTGGGGCGCGAGCGGGAGACGCAGGGTGAGGACGCCGTTGTCGTAGGCGGCCTCGGCGGATTCGGAGTCCAGGGCGTCGGACAGGGTCAGGCAGCGGGTGAACCGGCCGGTGGGGCGCTCGATGAGCACGGCCTTGGCGCCGGCCGGGACCGGGGAGCGGCGCTCGGCGGTCAGGGTGAGCGTGTCCTTCTCCACGGTCAGGTCGATGCTGGAGCGGTCCATACCCGGCAGGTCGAACTGCACGTAGAGGGCTTCGTCGTCGCGCCAGGCATCCGCCGGGATGACGGCGTCGGCCGCGGCGGCATGCGCGAGCTGATGCGTGAGTCGATCGAGATCCCCCAGGGCGCCGGTACGCGCAAGCATGGCCACTTCTCCTTTCACTCCAGATGTCGCCGTCACGGATGTGACTAGACGAGCCGAGAACCGCTTCTCCATATAGCCGACCGCGCGATGGATTGACAAGTACCGACTGGATGAAGTTGACAGGAGGGGTATCAACTTTCCGGTGGTGTGGTATATCAGATAGAGAGCGAACTGCACGGAACCCGTGAAGGAGGGATGAACATGCTGATGCGTACGGATCCCTTCCGCGAGCTTGACCGGCTTGTCGATCGGGTCTGGGGCACGGCCGCGCATCCGGCCGGCATGCCGATGGATGCCTGGCGTGAGGGTGACACGTTCTGCGTGGAGCTGGACCTGCCGGGCGTGAACCCGGAGTCCATCGACCTCGATGTCGAGCGCAACGTCCTGACCGTGAAGGCCGAGCGCAAGCCGGCGTACGGCGACGACACCGACACGGTGATCACCGAGCGGCCCGCGGGGACGTTCAGCCGGCAGCTGCTCCTCGGCGACACCCTCGACACCGAGCAGGTCGAAGCCGGCTACGACGCGGGCGTGCTGAAGCTGCGGATCCCGGTCGCCGAGCAGGCCAAGCCCCGCAAGATCGCCATCAGCGGCGGCAGTGACCGCAAGGAAATCAACGGCTGACGCCTCAGCCGGGCCGTCCAGGGCCTCGGGCACCGGCCCGGGGCCCTGACGGGCGAGGGACCGGTGGGCGGGCGCGCGCTACCGGGAAGGCTGTTCCGGCTGTCCGCCGTCGGCGTCGAACACCTTGGTCCAGGTGGCGCCGCAACGGCAGCGGGAGTGCTCGATCATTTCGCCTTCTTCGGACACGCTCAGCCCCTGGCTGAGCCGCACGTGCACATGATCGCCCATGAGGAGCCGCTTTCCTTGACGTCCGTTGTGGGATTCAGAGTGGAGGCTCGTCGCTTTTGCTGGCAATGTCATAGATCACACTATCTGTAACAGTCAGCTCGCAGACGCGAGGAGGTGGCCGGGATGCAGGCGCGGGAGCAGCGCGCGGACCTGTACGCGGTGCTGGGGGTGGAGCCCTCGGCGACGGCCGAGCTGATCACCTCCGCCTTTCGCGCCCGGGTGCGTGAACTGCGCCCCGACACCCGCGCCGACGCGGCCACCGCCGAGCGGTTCGGTGAGGTGCGGGAGGCCTACGAGACCTTGCGCGACCCGGCGCTGCGGGCGGCCTACGACCGGTCCTGCGAGCGGGCGCACGGCCGCGGGCGTACCCCGGCTCCGCCCGTACGGCCCGCGCGGCGCTCCGTCGTCCTGCTCGGGGCCGCCCGCCCCGAGCCTGCGCTGCGCGCCGGTCCCGTCCGGTGGGAGCGGACGCCCCGGTGAGGCCCGGACGCCCCCGAAGGGCACAGGAGAGACAGTGACGGGCGAGGAGGGAGAAACCAGATGGCACGGGCGGTCGGTATCGACCTCGGTACGACGAACTCGGTGGTCTCGGTCCTCGAAGGCGGCGAGCCCACCGTCATCACCAACACGGAAGGCGCGCGCACGACCCCGTCGGTCGTGGCCTTCGCCAAGAACGGCGAGGTGCTGGTCGGCGAGGTGGCCAAGCGCCAGGCCGTGACCAATGTGGACCGCACCGCGCGTTCGGTCAAGCGGTACATGGGCGATCACTCCTGGCGGTTCCCCGGCCACGGCGACATCGACGGCAAGCGGTACACCGCGCAGGAGATCTCCGCGCGGGTGTTGCAGAAGCTGAAGCGGGACGCGGAGTCCTACCTCGGCGAGGATGTCACCGACGCGGTGATCACCGTGCCCGCGTACTTCGACGACACCCAGCGGCAGGCCACCAAGGAGGCCGGGGAGATCGCGGGCCTGAACGTGCTGCGCATCATCAACGAGCCGACGGCGGCGGCGCTGGCGTACGGGCTGGACAAGGAGAACGACCAGACCGTCCTCGTCTTCGACCTCGGCGGCGGCACCTTCGACGTGTCGCTGCTGGAGATGGGCGAGGGCGTCATCGAGGTGAAGGCCACCAACGGCGACACCCACCTCGGCGGTGACGACTGGGACCAGCGCGTCGTCGACCACCTCGTGAAGCAGTTCAAGAACCACTACGGCGTCGATCTGGCGAAGGACAGGATGGCCGTGCAGCGGCTGCGGGAGGCCGCCGAGAAGGCGAAGATCGAGCTGTCCAGTTCGTCGGAGACCACGATCAACCTGCCCTACATCACGGCGTCCGCGGAGGGGCCGCTGCACCTGGACGAGAAGCTGACCCGCGCTCAGTTCGAGCAGCTGACGGCGGATCTTCTGGAGCGGTGCAAGGGCCCGTTCCACAACGCGATCAAGGACGCCGGGATCAAGGTGTCGGACATCGACCACGTGGTCATGGTGGGCGGTTCGACGCGCATGCCGGCCGTGACCGAGCTGGTGAGGGAGCTGACGGGCAAGGACCCGCACAAGGGCGTCAACCCGGACGAGGTCGTGGCCGTGGGCGCCGCACTGCAGGCGGGTGTCCTCCGCGGCGACGTCAAGGACGTGCTGCTGCTCGATGTCACGCCGCTGTCCCTGGGCATCGAGACCAAGGGCGGCATCATGACCAAGCTGATCGAGCGCAACACGACGATCCCGACCCGGCGCTCGGAGATCTTCACCACGGCCGAGGACAACCAGCCGTCGGTGACCGTGCAGGTCTACCAGGGCGAGCGGGAGATCGCCGCGTACAACAAGAAGCTCGGCATGTTCGAGCTGTCCGGTATCGCTCCGGCGCCGCGCGGTGTGCCGCAGATCGAGGTCGCCTTCGACATCGACGCCAACGGCATCATGCACGTCTCCGCCAAGGACATGGGCACCGGCAAGGAACAGAAGATGACCGTCACCGGCGGCTCGGCCCTGCCCAAGGACGACATCGACCGCATGGTCCGCGAGGCCGAGCAGCACGCCGAGGAGGACCGGCGGCGGCGCGAGGCGGCGGAGACCCGCAACCAGGGCGAACAGCTCGTGTACTCGACCGAGAAGCTCATCGCGGACAACGGGGACAAGATCCCCGCGGACGCGAGGAGCGAGACGGAGACGGCACTGGCCGACCTGAAGGAGAAGCTGAAGGGAGAGGACACCACGGCGATCCGGCAGGCGATCGACCGGACGGCGCAGGCCGCGCAGCGGATCGGCACGGCGCTGTACGAGAAGTCGCGGGCCGAGCAGCCCGCGGGTGCCGCCGGGGCGACCGCGGGCGACGGTGCGGCCGGCGGCCCGTCCGAGGACGACGTGGTGGACGCGGAGATCGTCGACGACGACAAGCCGGAGGCTGGCTGACGATGACCGGGAGCGGGCCGCAGTACACCGAGCTGGCGGAGCTGCGGCGCCTGGTGGAGGAGCGGACCGCCGACCTTCAGCGGGTGAAGGCCGAGTACGACAACTACCGCAAGCGGGTCCGGCGGGATCGCCTGGCCGTACGTGAGATCGCGGTGGCCAACGTGCTCCGGGCGCTGCTGCCCGTGCTCGACGCCGTGGACCGGGCGTGTGCGCACGAGCCGCTCACGCCGGGTCTGGAGGACATCGCCGGCAGCCTGGAGGAGCAGCTCGGCGCACTGGGCGTCACGTCGTTCGGCGAGGTGGGTGACCCATTCGATCCCGCCTGTCATGACGCCGTGGTGCACCACCCCTCCCCCGGCAGCGACCGGCTCGTCTGCTCGGCCGTCCTCCGGCCCGGCTACCGCCTGGGCGACCACCTGCTGCGGCCGGCCCACGTGGAGGTCGCGGGGCCGGCTCCACCGGCGGCGAGCGCCCACGGGGACGACCGGGGCGTACGCCCCTCCCCTGCCGGTGGTGCGCCGCCCATCGCGCGCGGCTGACGTACAGCGTTACCAGCGGTGACCGGCGCATACGTCGTCGTACGTCGCATACCTGGGTACCGGGAAGGAGGGCATCGCACAGGATGCCGTCGACGCTCCAGCAAGCGGAGGTGACGAACGATGCAGCACCACGAGTACCTCGCCCGCGTACGCGAGTTCGGCGAGTACGCCAGCCAGGACGAGGCCGCGAAGGTCACCGAGGCCGTGTTGAGCGTGCTGGCCCAGAGGATCAGCCCCGGTGAGGTGGACGACCTCGCCTCCCAGCTGCCCGGACCGCTCGGACAGACACTCGCGGAAGCCAAGCCGCAGCAGGCCGAGAGCTTCGGGATCGAGGAGTTCTGCCGCAGGGTCGCCGAGCGCATCGGCGCCCGGCCGCGCACCGCCGAATGGGACGCCAGCGCCGTCCTGACCACCCTGGCCGAGGCGGTCAGCGGCGGCGAGCTGAACCAGATCCTCAGCCAGCTTCCCTCCGGCTACGCCGGCCTGTTCGGCAGGGCCGACCTCGCCGGCTGACACGACCGGCCGGTCGGCGTGGGCCCGAGGGGACCTGCGCCGACCGGCCTGCTGTCGGCCTGGTCCCGCCATGTGAAACAGCGGTGAAAACCCTGTGGAAGCGGTGTCGGTGTGGCCGCATATGCTGCACCGGACGATCACGTGGCATCAGGGGAGGGCGCGGCATGTTCGGCAAGTTGTTCGGCAGGGGTGCGGAGAGACCGGTGGCGGATCCGCATGCCCTGCCCGTCCCGCGCAGGCAGAAGAACGGGATGTACACGCTGCGTGCGCTCGGCGACGCGCGAGTGCTCGCACTGGTGGAGGCGGCCGGCGCGGGTGACTGGGCGGCGGTCAGGGCGGCACTGGCGCCCTTCGACCTCGGCCGTGACCACCAGGTCCTCGGCGAGCTGGCCGACGTGGAGGGTGTGCAGGACTGGATCGGCCGGGCCGTCGAGGAGGATAAGGAGCACCGGGCGACGGCCCTGCTGATATCCGGGGCGCGTCACATCATCTGGGGCTGGGAGGCGCGCACGGCCGAGCGTGCCGTGAACGTCACGCAGGAGCAGTGGCGGGTCTTCCACGAGCGGCTCGACCTCGCCGAGGAGCAGCTGCTGGAGGCCGCCGAGCTGCGGCCGGAGTGGGTCACCCCGTGGCGCCGTCTCCTGACCTCCGGCCGGGGCATGTCGCTGGGCCGCGCCGTCAACGAGACCCGGCTCGACGCCGCCCTGCGCCGTGACCCGCTGGACCTGGAGACCCACCTGGAGTGGGTGTCGCAGTTGCAGCCCCGCTGGGGCGGTGAGCCGGGCCAGGCCCTGGCGTTCGCCCAGGAGGCGTTCGCCCGCGCCCCGCAGGGGCACCGCCTCGGCTGCGTGATCGCCATGGCGTACATCGAGGAGTGGGTCGAGTCGGAGCGCGGGGACTACCTCCAGACGTCCGAGATCCAGGCGCAGTTGCGGGAAGCCGCCGACCACAGCGTCCTCCACCCGGCCTACGTGTATCGCCCGGGCTGGCAGCACGACTTCAACATGTTCGCCATGGCGCTGGCCCTGGCCGGTGAGCGCCATACGGTCCGGCGCGTCTTCCGGACGCTCGACGGCGCCTACACCAGCTGGCCCTGGACCTATTTCGCGGAGCCCGAGAAGCAGTTCGCCCGCCACCACAGCCGCGCCTGAGCGCGCACCGGCCCCGTTCCCACTCGCCCTTCCTCCCCTCCGGACTGCCCGATGACTCTGCCCGACACCGCCACGAACCCGGCCGGCGGCGATCGCACCTTCCAGGTTGATCTGCGCGGCCTCGTCGACCTACTCTCCCATCACCTCTACTCCAGCCCCCGCGTCTACCTGCGCGAACTGATGCAGAACGCGGTGGACGCGCTGACGGCCCGGCACGGCCTCGAACCGTCCGCGTCCGCCGGCGCCCTCGGCATCCGCCTGTACGCCGACGGTTCCGTGGTACGCGTCGAGGACGACGGCGTCGGTCTCACCGAGGCCGACGTCCACACCTTCCTCGCCACGATCGGCCGCAGCAGCAAGCGCGCCGAGCAGGTCGCCGAGCAACGCGCGGACTTCATCGGCCAGTTCGGCATCGGCCTGCTCTCCTGCTTCCTCGTCGCGGACGAGATCCACGTCCTGAGCCGCTCCGCCCGCACGCCCGACGCGCCCGCCGTGGAGTGGCGGGGACGCGGCGACGGCAGCTACACCGTCCGCACCCTGCCCGCCTCGGCCCGCCCACGGCCCGGCACCACCGTCACGCTGACGCCTCGCGCCGACGCGGGCGAGTGGACCCGGCCGGCGCAGGTGCACGCGCTGGCCCGGCACTTCGGCTCCCTGCTGCGCCACCCGGTGAACTTCGACGACGGCACGGGTGGGCCGGGTGATCCGGGGGTGCCCGTCAACCCCGAGCCCGCCCCCTGGACGCGTACGTACCCCACGCCGGGAGCCCGTTCCCGCGCGCTCGCCGCGTACGGCGAGGAGGTCTTGGGGTTCAAGCCGCTGGACACCATCGAGCTGGACCTGCCGGCCGTGGGCCTGAAGGGCATCGCGTGCGTGCTGCCCGAGGCGGTCCCGGCCGGGCGCCGCCACGGCCACCGGGTGCACGTCAAGGGCATGCTGCTGTCCGAGCAGGCCGAGGAGATCCTGCCCGACTGGGCGTTCTTCGTCCGCTGTGTCGTCGACGCCGAGAGCCTGCGCCCGACGGCGTCCCGCGAGTCCCTGTACGAGGACGACACGCTCGCCGCCGTCCGTGACGCCCTCGCCGAGCGGCTGCGCGCGTGGATCGCCCGGGCCGCCGCCAGCGACCCGGACCTGCTGGGCCGCTTCCTCCAGGCCCATCACCTGGCCGTGAAGTCGCTCGCCGTGCACGACGACGAGATCCTGCGGATGCTGCTGCCCTGGCTGCCGTTCGAGACCACCGACGGGCACACCACCCTCGACGAGTTCGCGCGCACCCACCGCACCGTCCTCGTGACGTCGACCGTGGAGGAGTTCCGGCAGGTCGCAGCGATCGCCTCGGCGGCCGGGCTCGGCGTCGTCAACGGCGGCTACACCTACGACCGTGAACTGGTCCACCGCCTGCCCGAGATCAGGCCCGAGGCGAGTGTCGCCGACCTCGACCCGGCGACCCTCACCGCCCACCTCGACCCCGTCGACCGGGAGACGGAACTCGCCGCCGCGGCCTACCTCGCCCAGGCCCGGGACGCCCTCGCCGTCTTCGACTGCGACGTCGCGCTGCGCACCTTCCAGCCCGCCTCCGCCCCTGCCCTCCTCGTCGACAGCCGCGAGGCCCGGCACGAACGCACCCGCTCTCAGCTCGCCCGCGAGCAGGAGGGCGGCCTGTGGGGCGACATCCTCGGCGCCCTGCGCCAGGAGGCACCCCGGGCCCAGCTGATCCTCAACCAGCTCAACCCGCTGGTCCGCACCGCCGTCACCATCGAGGAACCCGAGCTGGCCCGCACCAGCGCCGAAGCCCTCTACGGGCAGGCCGCGATGCTGTCCCGGCGCCCGCTCAGGCCCGCCGAATCGAGCCTCATCAACCGCTCCTTCCTCGACCTCCTCGCCCACGCCCTCCGCAAGGACAGCTGACGATGCCGACGACCGCACCCCAGACCACCGACGAGCTGTACCGGGCGCTCCAGGAGAACGACCGGCGCCCCTACGGCCGCACCCGCACCGTCACCGCCGAGGAACTCGTCGACGCCGCCGAGCAGTTCGCGGAGCCCCTCCCGCTCGTCCGCGCGCTCCTCGAACTCCAGGAGGCGTACACCTACGGCGCCGAACCCCGCAAGTCGCCCGTCGTCTTCGCCCGCCTGCTCACCCTCTTCGACGAGCAGCCCGACATCTTCGACGAGCGCCTGCGCCACATGCTGTTCTGGCGGTTCAAGTGGGTGGCCCACGCCCTGCGCCAGCTGCCCGAGATACCCCTGTCCAGCCTGCGCCAGTGGCTCACCGAGATGCGCGACCGGTACGAGAAGGCCGGCCTCGGCCTGCAGCCCTACTACGGACAGGCGTACCAGCTCGCCGCCCACGTCGGCGAGGACACCACCCCCGCCTACGAGCTGTGGGCGGCCCGCACCCGCACCCTGCTGAGCGACTGCGAGGCCTGCGAGACCTGCGAGCGCGCCCTGTACCACCTGACGGCGGGCGACGACGAGCGGGCGCTGCGCACCTGGGAGCCCGTCCTGACCGGGAAGGAGTCCTGCCAGGAGGAGCCGGCCCGCTCCGTGTCCTACGCCCTGCTGCCGCTGCTGCGCACCGGCCGCGCCGACCGGGCCCGCGAACTGCACCTCGCCGGCTACCGCGGCTGCCGCCGCAACCCCTCGATGGCGCAGGAGGTCGGCCGGCACCTGGAGTTCTGCGCGCTGACCGGCAACGAGGCCCGCGGCCTGGAACTGCTCTCCGAGAACCGGAACCTGTTCGACGAGGTCGACTCGCCGCTGGACCTGCTCGGCTTCCTCACCGGCGTGGAGGTCCTCCTCCAGCGTGTCGAGCACCTCGGCCACGGTGAACTGGCCGCCCCCGGATACGCGGGCCGCACCTGGACGGTGGCCGGCCTGCGTGCCGAGGTGCGCGGCCGCGCCGACGACCTCGCCGCCCGCTTCGACGCCCGCAACGGGACCACGGCTCACGCCGACCGCCGCAGGGCCCGCCTCGACCGTGCCCCGCTCCTGGACGCGCTGGAACTGACGCTGCGCACCCGCAGCCTCGACGACGTGGCCCCGGCCGCCGCCCCCGTGGCCGCACCGGTCTCCGCGACCGCCGGCCGTGCGGCCGCCACCGTCCCCGGCGAGCTGCGCGAACTCATCCTCCACGCAAGGAAGTCGGAGGAGCAGGGGCACCCGGACGCACCCGCCTGCTGGGGGCGGCTGCGTACGCTCGTCGCCGCCCGCGACTACACCCACCCCGACGACCCGGCCGTGGGCCCACTCGTGCAGTTGCGCGCGGACCTGCTGGCCGACGAGGCGAACCGGGCCGGCGAAAAGGACGAGTTCGCCGAAGCCACCGACCTCTACGAGGAGGCCGCGGGCCTGTACGACGACGCCGGGCTGCCGGGGCACGCGGCGGTCGCCCGGGGCAGTGCCCTGCTCGCCTCTGCCGAGATCCCGGCGCGGGGCGACGACGGGGCCGAGGCGACGGCCGCCGCGCTGACCGCCGCCCACGCGTCCATGGTGCGCCTGCACGAGGAGACGCCCGGCCTGGCCCCGTACCAGGAGGCCCGCCTGCTGCGGCTGCGGGCGACCGCGCTCGGCCTGCGGCTGCAGGCGTCGAGGAGCGAGGAGCATGTCGCGCCGGTCTTCGCCGAGGCGGACCTGCTGCACGCGTTCGCCACGCGGCACGACGTCGTCGGGCAGATCTCCGGCGCCCTGCTGCTGCGGGCCAGTACGCACGCCATCTCCGGTGACCTGCCCGCCGCCGTCACCGAGATCGACGCCCTTCTCGACCGTCTGAGGGCGCACGGCCCCGCCTGGCACCTGCCCCGCACGCTCGGACTGCGGGGCCGGCTCCAGCTCGGCCTCCGGGACGCGCAGGCCGCGCACACGGACCTGTCCGAGGGACTGCGACTGGCCGCCGAGTGGCCCGCGGACACGGTCGACACCAGCCGTCTCCACGGTGATCTGGCCGAGGCCTGCATGCACCTGGGGCGTCCCGACGAGGCACTGCGGCATCTGACGCGCTCCGCGGAGATGGAACTTCGCCGCGGCAGCCGGACGGAGGCGTTCTGCACGTACAGCAACGCGGCCCAGCTCAGTCTCGACCTGGGCCGCGTCGAGGACTGCATCGCCCTGCTCGACTCCCTGCTGGCCGAACCGGACGTCACCACCGGAGAACTGGACGACCGGCTCGTCGCTCAGCTGCGGCTGACCCGCGCCCGCGCGCTGCACGCGGGAGACGATCTCAAGGCCGCCACAGCGGAGTTCCTCGCCCTTGCGGCCGAGTCGGCAGGCTGGGACGACGACCCCGGGAGCCACGCCGTCATCGCCGCGGAGACCGCCGTACTCCTCGGCGAGTCCGGCGAGTTCGGCCGGGCCCGTGAAGCGGCGGAGCAGGCACTCGCCGCCCACGCCCTGGAGCCGCGCTACGAGCAGCTCAGCAACTGCCTGCGCGAACTCGCCCGGCTCCAGGGCCAGCAGCAGGGCCCCGACGGCCTGGCAGGGGCCCTCGCCTTCCTCGCCGACGCCGGCCGCGTCGCGGAGGAGGCCCGCGCCGCCGGGTACGAGGCCCGCGGCCGTTCCCTGGACACCGCCCTGGCCTACGAGCACGGGCGGGTCAACGCCTACACCGGTGAGTACGAGGACGCGCTGACCTCCCTGGAGAAGACCCTCGCCCTGCTCGGCGAGCCGGGAGCGGACCAGGACCACGCCGCGGAGTGGGCCGAGTGCGTCCGTCTCGCGGCCGTCGTGGAGGGCCTCTACCTGGAGCGACCCGCCCCTGCCCTCACCCGCCTCGACGCGGCGGTCTCCCGTCTCACCCCCCTGGGCCACACGGACGAGACCGAGGCACTGGTCTCCTTGGCGGCCCGGCTGCGCGACGAGGAGTGACACGGCTCTCCGGTGCCGGGGCGGGCTGTCGCCTCGGCACCGGGGGCCGCCTCACCGTGCTCCGCGGCGACGCCCCTTCAGGCCCGGTTGAGCCGGGCGGCGATTCCGTGGCCGATCAGCAAATAGATGACCGCCGGGAGGCCGTAATTGAGGACGACGCGGAGCCCCTCTGTGTCCATCGTGAAAATGTCCTGTGCCCATCCGGACAGCCAGTCCGCCATTCCGTGGACGAACTCGACAAAAGGATTCCCCTGGTTCGCGTCGAGCAGGTAGAGCACGATCCACAGGCCCAGGAAACCGGCAGCCACGTCGGCGATCGTGCAGACGGAAAGGGCTATGCGCCGCGAAGTGGCCTGGTCGCGCCCGGGGCGGCCATGCCCCGGGGGCTGGGGCTGAGGCTGGTCGTAAGCCTGGTATCCGGCAACCGGGTCGGTGTTGTTCACAGGAAATTCCCATCTCGCGCGTAGGTGGTTTACAGGGGTCGCCCCAGGCAGTTGGATTCAGCCTCGGACTGGCTCATTACTGCCTCTTACTGCGCCACGCGAGCAGCGCCGTGTTACACCTCGAACTGCGAAACGAAAGACTCGCGATGATGCCCTTGACTGAGATCGATCGACTGAAGCACACCGTGTCCGAAGCATGGGACAGCCCGATCGCCGACCAGGTCGCCGCCCGGTGGGGTTACGCGGCCGGCACTGCCAAGTGGTGGCGCTCCAGTGCCTCCCATGTGTTCGTGCTCCCGGAGAACGGCCGACGGCGTTATCTGCGGTTCGTGCCCGACTCCTACCGCGGCCCGAACTCCCTGGCCGTGGTGGCCGAGCTGATGGCACGGCTCAGCGACGGCGGTTCGGCGGTGGTGCGGCCGGTCGCCGCCGAGTCCGGGGCCCTGACCACGACCGTGGCGACCGGTCTCGGTGCCGTGCACGCCATGGTGGTCGAACCGGCGCCCGGCGCGGACGTCGACGTCAGCGAACTCACCGCATCACAAGCACGGCAGTGGGGGCGGGCACTGGCCCGTCTGCATCGCGATGCCGCCGGGCTCGGCGCCGGGCTGCCCGAGGCCTTCGGTGAACTTTCCTCCGTCGGCACGCTGTTCGCGGACGACGCCGAGTTGGTCGAGGCGACGGCGCGGCTCACCGACATGATGAGCGAGTTACCGCGTCGCCAGGACCAGTGGGGTGTGGTGCACGGTGACTTCGAGCTGGACAACATGGCCTGGGAAGAGGGCGGCGGGCCGGTCGCCTACGACTTCGACGAGGCCGCCCTCTCCTGGTACGCCGCCGACATCGCCTACGCCGTGCGCGACCTGACCGACCACACCGGCCGGCCCGCGTCCGTGCACCGGGCGCGGTTCGACGCCTTCGTCGACGGCTACCGCAGCGTGCGCCCGTTCGACGACGAGGACTTGGGGCGCCTGCCGCTGTTCGCCGGCCTGCACGCCGTGGCCTCTCTCGTGCGCATCACCCGCGCGCTGGGCGAACCCGCCCAGGGGGAACCAGATTGGCTGGGCGAGCTACGCGACGATCTGACGGGCATGGCCGGCGCCCACCGGCGACTCGCGGTCGACATCGGCCGACACTTTGTCAGAGGTCGAACTCGAGGTGCTCCACGTCGGTGAACTCGACTTCGAGGCCGTGGGCGCGGCGGCCGTTGTCGCGGAAGTACACCTCTCCCAGTGCCTCGGCCGCGATGTCGCGCAGTTGCTGTTCCGTGCCGCCGGTTTCCTTCGTCTCGAAGAGGCGGGCGGCGTACTGCGGGGGCAGGGCGACGGTGAGGTGGCGCAGCCGGGCGTCGTCGGTGGAGCCGGGGGCGGCCGTGTAGCCGAACCGGGCGCGGGTGTCGATGACGATGCCGCCGGTGGTGGCCGCCGTCTGTTTGGCCCTGGCCCGGATCTGGGGCTGCCAGCGCGCTGTGACCTCGCGTTCCAGGCGCGTCGCGAGGTCGGCACGGGGCTTTTTGATCTGGTCCTTCACATACCGTTCGACGGTGCGCTGGGTGATGCCGAGCAGCCCGGCCACCGGCCTGGTGCCCTTGAGCTGTCTGACCAGGTAGCGCATCTGCGCGCCCGCGCTCTTGGGGATCGGGCGCGTGAACGCCTTCCGCAGCGCGGCGTCGAGGCCGTCCCCGACCGTGTCCATGAGCCCGCTCCCCTACTCTCCGTCGTCCTTGGCTGTGACCTCACCGGTCTTGATGTAGCGGGCGAGGTTGAGGACCTGGCCGTACTGCTCCCGCACCGCTTCGGCCCACAGGGTGGTCTGGGTGCCCTCGTGCTTGACCATTCCCGGTGACACGCCGAGCCGGAAGCTGCCCGGCACCGTCTTGTCGTCGGCGTCGTAGGGCAGGACGTGGAGCGGGCCGGGACCGTCGGCGGCGTAGACGGCGCAGTCCGACAGGACCGCCACCGGATACCGGCCGGTCGCCGCCGCCAGGTTGAGCATCTTGCGGTGCATGTTGATCCTGGCCCGGGAGATGACGGCGGCGCGGATGTCGGGCCGCCACGTCGGGCGGGAGAGCGCCGGCCAGGGCTGCCCGGGCTTCCAGCCGCCGCCACGCGCCCGTTCGCGCAGCTTGCCGATGCCGCCCTTCACCGTGGACTTGACCGCGTCCAGGACGATCGCCATCTCCGGATCGCGCTGCTTGCAGCCGTCCATGGCCTCCAGGAACTCCTGGGTGCGCAGCTTCTCGTCCACGCCCAGGTCCGCCATGGTGTCGACGTACGCGTCACGCAGCCGTTTGTACCAGCCGTCCAGGAACCTGCCCTTGTCCTCCCGTACCCAGGCCTCGGTCGGGGCGACGTCGTAGCCGAGCTCCACCGCGTACGCCACCGTAGGCGTCGCGTACCAGGCGGGGCCCTGCGGGCGCTCGCCGGTCGGCGTGAACGGGCCGGGCAGCAACGCGCTCTCGAGCCGGCGCCACTGCTTGCCGACCTGGACGCGGGAGAGGTCGACGTGGGAGAGGTCGACCAGCCATGACCCGGGCAGCGACGGGTCGAAGACGGGGTCGGTGAGGTGCACGGGCGGCGTCGCCAGGCCGACGACGGCACCGTTGGCCGCAGCGCCGAAGGCGAGGTTGACGTCGATGCCGACCAGGTACCGCTGCATGCATTCGCCGTCGGTGAGCTCACGCGCCCAGTCGTACGCCTCCTCGAACAGCATCTCGTCCGGGCCCCGCTGGTGGAAGCGGGGCAGGCCGGCGAGCAGCGGATGCCCGTCCGGGGCCTCGCACGGGGCGCAGTCCACCGGGTGGTCGCCCAGCGAACCGGGCCGGTGCTCCTTGTGGCGCTTCCCGGTCTCGTCCGCCTCGCTCGCCCGGGTCGGCGGGTTGAGGGCGGTCATCAGTTCCAGGCCGGTGACGGCGGTCGAGCCGCACGGTGTCATCACGCGGGTCGCGTAGGTGCCGAGCACACGGGCGAGTTCCGCCGGGTCGAGCTGTGCGGCGTGGCCCCAGGTGCGGGCGTCGAGCGCGCCCCATGACGGGATGCACAGTTGCACGCACTGGCGCCGGCGGCCCTGGGCAGGGCGGTAGACCCGCGCCCACGGCCCGAACCCTCGCTTGGTCAACTGCCAGTCGGCTCGGTCGAGTTGCTTGAGGACCTTGTGGCCGTCCGGGAGGCGTCCGGTGAGCCGTTCGGCGTCCGACAGCGCCACGGGGAGCCCGTACCGCTCGCAGGCGCGCTCGGTGAGCACGAGCAGCGGGTCGGCGTCCCTGCCGGAGCCGTGCAGCCTCGCCGCTCCGAGCTGAGCCTCCTTCAGCGCCCACTCCACCAGCGCGGGAAGCGATTTGGCGGGGACGTCGAGGACGAGGCCGCCGATGCCGTACCCGGTCACCCGGGAGCCGTCGTCCACGTCGATGACGAGCAGCGGGCCGTTGGCGAACCGCGGGTCGGCGTCCGCCGCAGGGGTGTGCGCCGGGGCCGCCTTCTTGGTGCCGGGGCGGCGCGACGTCGGCGACGGCCTGGTCGTGGTGGCCGCCGGACGCGGCACGGTGGCCGGGCGGGCGGGGCGTGGTGCGGCGTTCCCGGGGGGATCCTCCGGGGCCGGGCCTGCGGATCCTGCGCGGGCCGGCGGTGGTTCGGTGGGTGATTCGGCTGCGGACGGCGCCGGTGCGGCGGGGGCGGCCGGCGTCTGCGGAACGGACGTGTCCTTCGGGGGTGCCGCGGCGTCGGGGGCGGGGTAGAGCTGGGCGAGCTGCTTCAGCATGCGGGCGTAGGCGTCGCGCTCCGGCGGGCGCGGTTCGGTCTTGCCGGCCTCCCAGCCGCTGACCGTCGCACGCCGCACCTGCAGCGCGGCGGCCACCTCGTCCAGCGTCAGACCGTGGGCCTGGCGCAGCCGCTTGCGTTCCGCCGGGGGCGGCAGCGGGGAGCGGGACGCGACCAGCGCGTCGACCGCGTCGAACAGCTCCGACATCGGGTACCTCCTGCTCCGCCACCCTAGCGTGGAGCGTCGGTTCCCCGTACCAAGCGCGTACGTTCGGCGTTCCTGTGGCCGGTCGTCTCGCGACGGCGTCACGTCCCGGCCGCGAACCGATCGGGGAGGGTGTGCTGCCGCGCCGGACGGCACAGGCCGGTGTCGCGCAGGACGCGCTCGACGGTGGCCTCGAGGGAGCTGTCGGCGCCGATGACCGTCTCGACTCCGCCCGGCAGCAGATCCAGCGGCCGGTACCAGTCGCGCAGCCGGGTCCGGTCCACCTCGTCGGCGATGGGCTTGGTGGCGTGCCGGGCAAGGGTCTCGTCGAACGGTACGTCCAGGTAGTAGTGGCGGGTCGGGCCGCGGTGGTCGGCGCTCAGCCGGCCGAGCATGTCGCCGTACCGGTCGGCGGAGAGGATGCCTTCGACGACGACATGGAACCCGGCGTCCAGGGCGTAGCGGGCCACGGTGTCGATCAGGCCGATGTTCGCGGCCCCGGGCAGGTCGCGTTCGTGCAACACGGTGCGGCGGAGGTTGTCCTGGGCGACCAAGGCCAGTCCGCGGCCGAACTTCTCGCGCAGACCGGACGCGACGGACGACTTGCCGGAGGCGCTGTTGCCGCGCAGGACGATCAGCCGGGTTTCCTCGCTGCCCACCTTCACGCCGGTCACCCTACCGACGGTCGACGGCCCCGCGTGCGCAGTGGCGCAGGCAGGAGAGGGCCACCACGAACGGCCAGACGGACTGGAGGGTCGTGACCGCGCGTTCGGCGACACCGGCGACGCCGTGGAGTTGGGTCTCGACCAGGAACCATGCCGCGCCCACCGCCATCACCGCGGTGGCTCCGAGGGACGGTAAGGGCCGTAGGGCCCATGGGACGCCGTCGCCGGTCCGGACGGCCAGGACGGGCCATGCCGCCAGGACGGCGAAGCCGACGACGGCGACCGAGCCGTGGCCCAGGGAGCCGCCGCTGCTCGGCGCCGGGACCATGGCCACCGCCAGGGCGGACACTCCCCCGGCCGCCAGGGCCAGCCGACCGGGGGTCGCGGCCGGGCGCAGTCCCCAGGCGGTGAGCAGGTGGCAGACGCCCAGGGCGATGAACGCACCTGTCATCACCCAGTAGCCGGAGCCTCCCGGGGCCGCCAGGACGCTGATGGTCTGAGCGGCCGGGTCGTAGGACGGTCCTTGGAGTGCCGCCGCCACCATCCAGCCGATGATCAGCACGGCGGGGGCGCACGCCGACGACAGCAGAACCCATTTCGGAACAGATCGCACCAGGCCACCGTAAAACGGATCACCTTCCCTCCCCGTACCACTACCGCCGCTCCGGGCGGGTCCGTCCGGAGGTTTCGCGGCACGATGGACCCGTGCGCCGACGGCGCCCGTGGCGGTCCGTGCTCTGCCCGCGGAAAGGTGATCGGTCATGGAGCTCACCCTGGTGGTGCTGATCATCATCGTGGGGCTGACCTTCGACTTCACCAACGGCTTCCACGACGCCGCGAACGCGATCGCCACCTCCATCTCCACCAGGGCCCTGACGCCGCGCGTGGCGCTGGCCATGGCCGCGGTGATGAACTTCATCGGCGCCTTCCTGGGGACCGAGGTGGCCCAGACCGTCGGCAGCGGGATCATCGGCGCGCCCGAGGGCGAATCGGGTCTGCTGCTGGTCCTGTGCGCGCTCCTCGGGGCCATCGGCTGGAACGTGTTCACCTGGTGGCGGGGGCTGCCGACCTCGTCCTCGCACGCGCTGATCGGCGGGCTGGTCGGTGCCGCGCTCGCCGCGGCCGCCACCGTGCACTGGTCCGGGATCGTGGAGAAGGTCGTCCTGCCGATGCTGTTCTCCCCGCTGGTCGGTGTGGCTCTCGGCTACTCCCTGCACGTGGCCATCCTGTGGCTGTTCCGTCGTTCGATGCCCCGTCGGACCACGCGCCGGTTCCGTATGGCACAGACCGTCTCCGCCGCCGCGATGGGACTGGGGCACGGCTTGCAGGACGCGCAGAAGACCATGGGGGTCATCGTGCTGGCGCTGGTCACGGCGGGCTGGCAGGACGACTTCTCGGTTCCGGTGTGGGTGATCGCCGCCGTCGCGGCCGCCATGGCCGCCGGCACCTACAGCGGCGGGCGTCGCATCATCACCACGCTCGGCCGGCGCATCGTGCACCTCGACCCGCCGCGCGGGTTCGCCGCCGAGACCGCCGCCGCGACCGTCCTCTACATCACCGCGTTCCTGGTGAAGGCGCCGATCTCCACCACGCAGACGATCACCGCGGCCATTCTGGGTGCCGGTGCCACCCGGCGTGCCTCGGACGTACGCTGGCAGGTGGCCCGCTCCATCGTCACGGCCTGGGTGCTCACGTTCTTCGGCGCCGGGATTCCCGCCGCCGCGCTCTACCTCCTCCTGCACGCCGTCACCGGTCTGTGATGCCCGCCCGGAGGCCCATATGACCGCCTTTCCGCCGTCCCGGCAGTCCCCTGACGTACCGCCGGACGGACTTCCGGCGCCCGGGCGTTTCGCGCATCTGGATCCCGGCGACGGTGCCTGTCTGATGGAGAGCGCCGCCTTGCTGGCCGGGGGCGATTTCACCGACAGCCCCGCCGGTACGCATCCGGCGCTCGCGGCTCTGGCCCGCGTGGTCAACGACAGCGTCGGTGACGCCACCCGGCACGCCCTGTGGCCGCTGGCCGCCGAGTTCGCCGACGCCCGGCCCCTGGACAGGGCGTACACGTCGCTGCTCGTCGGCTCGGTCGTGGACGCGGCGCGCGTACTGCGCCCCGCCTCCTGGCGTCTGGCCCGGCACGGCCGTGCCTGCCGCCGACGGAGCGAGAAGCTGACTCACACCCCCGCAGGCGGCCTGCCGGGTCGTGCCGCCGATCTGTTGTGGTGGCGTGGCCCGGGGCGGCGGTACCTGGAACACGCACTGCGCGTGCTGTGCGCCGCGCCTGACGCGGATCAGCGCCTTGCCCGGCTGCTGCGCAGGGCCGTGGCGGAAGCCCGGGATCGCACGGCCGGGGACGGGGTGGCGCGGGGCGGGCGGGTGCCGGCCGGGGAGGGTCGCGAGGGTCGCTGCAACCGGTAGGCGCGCGGGCCCGTCCTACAGGGCACCATGATCCTTCCACGCTTCACCGACCCCTGGGCCGCGCCGGTCCGGCAGTTGCTCGACTTCGCCTGGACGCAGACCCGGGCGTGCGCGTTCGCCATCGCGCTGCTGTCCGGCGTGGCCGTGTCCGCGCTGCTGCCCGACCTTCCCATCGCGCGCTACGACCTGCTGGTGGTCTACGGCGTGCTGCTCACGCTGGTGTTCTGGCTGCGTGGCTGGGAGAACGGGCGGGACGTCGCCGTCATCACGGTCTGCCATGTCATCGGCCTGGCCTTCGAGCTGGTGAAGGTGTCACTCGGTTCGTGGAGTTATCCGGAGCCGGGCGTGCTGAAGTTCGCCGGCGTCCCGCTGTACGGCGGGTTTCTGTACGCGGCTGTGGGCAGCTATGTGTGCCGGGCCTGGCAGCTGTTCGATCTCGGGCTGGTGCGTTACCGCCCGCGGGCGACGGCGGTGGTGGCCGCCGCCATCTACGTCAACTTCTTCAGCCATCACTGGCTGCCCGACGTCCGCTGGGTACTGGCGGGGCTGCTGCTGGCCGTCACCGCGGAGACGTCGGTGTGTTTCACGGTGCGGGGTGTGCGCCGGCGGATGCCGCTGGCGCTGTCGTTCGCCCTGATCGGGTTCTTCCTGTGGGTGGCGGAGAACCTCGCCACCCTCGTCGGTGCCTGGCGCTATCCGTACCAGGAACACGGCTGGGAGCCGGTGGGGGTGGAGAAGTTCGGCGCCTGGGCGTTGCTGATCAGCGTCACCTTCGTCCTGGCGGCGGTCGGGCGGGCGCGGGGAGCGCGAGTCGTCGACGGGACTCCGGCCACGTATCATCCTATGGACACAAATTAGGTGATTTACCTTTCGAGGGTCGTCACCGACCGTGACCATCCTCGCCGGAGTGATCAATGGCCCGCACCGGCACGACGGACGACGGCGACGACTTGCTGACCAGGCTCGGGGCGCTGACGGCTCAGGCGCGTGCGCAGGCCGAGATGCAGCGGTCGCGGGTCGAACTGGCCGTCGCACTGCAGCGCGGCATGCTCCCGCGCGACCTGCCCGTCGCCCGCCGGCTGCATCTCGCCGTGCGGTACGCGCCCGCCTGCCACGGGCTCAACGTGGGCGGCGACTGGTACGACGCCTTCACCCTGGGCGACGGCCGGATCGGTCTGTCCATCGGTGATGTCCAGGGCCACAACATCGAAGCCGCCGCCTTCATGGGGCAGGTGCGCGCCGGGCTGCGGGCCCTGGCCTCCGTCACCAGCGAGCCGGGCGAAGTCCTGGCCCGGACCAACGAACTGCTGCTGTCACTGGGCTCCGACCTGTTCGCCACCTGCACGTTCATGCGGCTCGACCCGTGTGCCGGCGTGCTGGAGAGCGCGCGGGCCGGGCACCTGCCCTGCGTCTGGGCCACCGCCGACGGGAAGTCCGGCGCCACCGAGGACGAGGGCGGGCCACCGCTGGGCATCCTGGCGGGGATGTCGTATCCGGTGACCCGGTACGAGCTGACCACGGGGGGCGTGTTCGTGCTGCTCACGGACGGTGTCGTGGAAGGGCCCTCCCTGCCGCTCGAGGAGGGCCTGGACCAGGTGATGCGGCTCGCGGGCATCGCGGCGGTGGCGGGCACGGACGTGGACGCGCTCGCGGCGGCCCTGATCAAGGGCGCCGAGCGGGTGGGGCATGACGACGACGCCGCCGTGCTGGTCGTCGGCCTCGACGGACCGGAGGCTCAGCCATAGGGCCGCAGGGCCCCCCTCCCACCTCGCCGTCGCGGCGGCCTCGGTGTCTCATGGCTGCTGTGGTGGATAGCCGGGATCTGCGTACGCCGGCCGTCGTCGCTCTGCAGACGCTGGCCGTCGCCGCCTGCTACTACGTCTCGGGGCAGCTCGGCCTGATGCGGGAACTGGTGGTCGAGGGCGCGGTCGTCACCCCGATCTGGCCGCCGACCGGCGTCTCGGTCGCGTTCCTGCTGATCTTCGGGCTGCGCTGCTGGCCGGGGATCGCCCTGGGCGCCTTCTTCGTGATCCTCTCCCTCACGTCGTTGGACCCCTGGGCGTTCGGTGTGCTGGCGGGCAACACGGTGGCCCCCGTCGTGGGGTACCTGCTGCTGCGCCGGACGGGTTTCCGAACCGATCTGGCGCGTCTGCGGGACGGTCTCGCCCTGGTGTTCCTGGGCGCGCTCACCGCCATGCTGATCAGCTCGACCACCGGCGCGGGCATCCTGCTCGCCACGGGCAGACTCGAATGGCCGGGCTTCTGGGCGGTGTGGCTGGCCTGGTGGGTGGGCGACGCGATGGGCGTGCTGATCGTCACCCCGGTGCTGCTCCTGCTGTCCCGCGTCCGCCCGCCGCTGCGCCTGTCGCGCTGGAAGGAGGCCTCGGGTCTGGCGCTGATCGTCTGCTGTGTCGTTCCGCTGACCGCGCACAGCTCGGTCAGTCTGCTCTTCCTCGTCTATCCCCTGCTGATCTGGGCGGCTCTGCGGTTCCAGCTGGCCGGCAGCATGCTGTGCGCCCTCTTCGCGTCGGTCATGACCACGGTGGCGGCGACCGACCGGGCCGGGCCGTTCGCGGGGCTGACCACGGTGGAGGTGATGATCAAGCTCCAGGCGTTCAACGGGGCGATGGCCCTGACGGCCCTGATCCTGTCGGCCGTGATCACCGAGCAGATCCACACCCGGCGTTCGGTGGAGCGCGCGTGCCAGGAACTGGTGGAGGTGCTGGAGCACCTCACCGCGGGCGAGTCGGCGGACGGCCGGGCCCCTCTCGAGGGCGGTGGGGCCGGGCGACGACGGGGCGAGTGACCGTACGCCTCCCGTGGACCCGCCGGGTGGCGGCGACCGCGGCATAGGGTTGACGCCATGACCGAGGTGGAGGTGCTGCAACTGCTGGTGTCGCCCGCGCACCGGCTGGCCGGACGGCCGTCGGACGGCCCCTCCCCCGGCCCGTCCGACGAGTGCGTCTCCCGCGTGGAGGTGCGCAGCGGCCTGGGGCTGGTCGGGGACCGTTACTACGCCCGGCCGGCCCACCGGAACGCGGCGGTGACCCTCATGGCCGCGGAGAACCTCCCTGCGGACGCCGACCTGAGGCACACCCGCCGCAACGTCCTGCTCCGCGGCGTCGACATCGACTCCTGTGTCGGATCGACGATCGCCCTCGACTGCGGCACCGGGCCGGCGCTGTTCGCCGTGAACCGGCCGGCCCGGCCGTGCGCCTGGATGGACGTGACCATCGGCCCCGGCGCCCAGCGTGCCCTGCGCGGGCGGGGCGGTGTGCGGTGCACGCCGCTGAGCGACGGGGTGATCACGGTGGGCCCGGCGACGTTCCGCGTCGTGGCCGGGCCCGTTGACACCGGGACCTGAGACCTGCGGCCGGACCCGGCGCGGTCAGCCGCCCGCCGGGGGCGTGCGGATGGCGGCGATGTCGAGTTGCAGACGCACCTTCTCGCTCACCATCGCACCTCCCTCGGCCAGCCTGCTGTTGTACGTCAGCCCCCAGTCGGAGCGGTTGATGGTGGTGGTGCCGTCGAATCCGACCCTTTCGTAGCCGAAGGGGTCGGTGACGTGTCCGATATAGGTCATCTCCAGGACGACCGGCCGCGAAATGCCCTTGATGGTGAGCTCGCCCGACATGTGGAAGAGGTCGGCGCCCATCTGTTCCACCGCTGTGCTGGTGAAGCGCATCCGGGGATAAGTCGCGGCATCCAGGAAATCCCGGCCGACCAGGTGGGCGTCGCGTTGTTCCACCCCGGTGTCGACGCTGGCGGTGAACAGCGTGAGGTCGGCCCGTGACCGGGCGGGGTTGCGCGCGTCGAAGTAGAGGAGGCTTTCGTACTCCAGGAAACAACCGCGCACGGTGGTCACCATGGCATGCCGGACGGAGAAGCCGATCCTGCTGTGAGCAGGGTCGACGACCCATTCGCCGGTGAGATTCGCCAGGTCGGGGTCGGGCAGGACCGCCGTGGGGGAAGCCGGTGCGCCGGCGGGACGCTGTGGGGGGACTGGCGGCGCCTGCCGGCGGGACGGCACGACGCGGTTGAACAGGTTCATGATTCATCTAGGTACTTGAGTTTGCTTATGGCCGCAAGTCCCCTTGGCGTTTACGGCTGTCACGGAGGAGCACCTGACCTTTTTGCCGCCGCTTTGCACAGAATCCACACATGCCCGTCGCGAGGCGCCGACGAAAAAACCCTCCGGAGGTCCCGGAATTTTCATTTCGGGCATTTCGGCGATTCGGCCGGTGTCACTTCGATCGCAAGGTCGTTGTCGACGGTGAAGTAAGGGCGGGAGGACGATCCGCCCGCCGTGAGCGCCGGGTAGACGAAGACGTGTTTGCGGTCCGCCACGTCGTCGAGGAGCCGGCCGATCCTGACCGGCGGCGCGTCGGCGGCGGGCAGGACGAAGGCGTCCCAGATCCGGCCCGGGGCTTCGTCGCCGCCGGTCAGGTCCTCCTGGCCGGCGGTGAAGGAGAAGCCCCTGCCGTCGTCGTCGACCCGGGGGCGCAGGTCCCGTACGGTGCCGGTCCCCCGCAGGCGCAGCCGCACGGTGGCGTCCTCGTGGAGTTCGGCGCCGTGCAGGCGGGCCTCGACCGTCACGGCCTGATCCGTGACGTCGACGGTGCGGGCCTCCGCGTGGGCGGTGCGCCGCCATGCCCTGAGCGCGAGGAAGCCGTCCTTCGTGACGTACGGGATCCGGACGGCGACCGGTGACGGCCGGTCGCGCAGGTGGCCGTCGACGAGGGCGCGCAGGTCTCTGAGGCCGGGGCGCAGCCGCTGCCGTTCGGCTCCCGGTTCCGGCAGCAGGTACAGGTCCCAGCGGCCCTCGTCGAGGGCGGGGTGCGGTTCCAGTACGGCATGCAGGTCGCCGTCGGTCCGGCCGGGCTCCAGGTCGAGGAGGTGGAGCGTCGTCTCGGGACGGCCCTTCTTGGGGCGCAGCCGCAGGAGCAGCTGGGGGTGGGAGGCCGGGGCCGGCGGGAGGCGGAAGGTGATGCGGCCGTCCGTGTCGATCGCGCAGTGGGTGCGCAGGTGGGTGTCGAGCTGCGTGGTCATCGGCGTCCCTTGCGTATCGCGCGGAGTGCGCCGACGGCCGCGGCGTGGGCCGCGTCGCGGGCGGCGTGGCTCCGGCCGATCAGTGCGCTGTTGCTCCGGTGGTTCTGGGGGGTGGAGGTCGGTCGGTCCGTGGTCCGGGCCGCGAGGGCGTCCTCCAGGATGCGTTCGGCCTGGGCGACGACGGGGCCCGGGGCGAAGCGGTGCGCGTTCTCCAGGGCGGTGCGGCCCATGCGGCGGCGCCGTTCGTCGTCGCCGACGAGTTCCAGCAGGGCAGCGGCGAGGGCGTCGGCGTCGCCGACCGGCACCAGCCGGCCGTCGGCTCCGTCCTGGATGATCTCGCCGGGGCCGTAGGGGCAGTCGGTGCTGACGACGGGCAGTCCGCAGCGCATCGCCTCGACGATGGTCATGCCGAACGGCTCGAAGTTGGAGGCGGCCGCGCCGATCGAGCCCTTGGCCCACTCGGCCTCCATGGGGGTGGCGGCCCCCATCAGGAACACGTTGTTCCACAGGCGGAGCCGTTCGATGAGGTCCCGCAGCCTGGGCTGTTCCTCGCCCTTGCCGTAGATGCGCAGCTGCCAGTCCGGGAAGGCGGCGGCGACCTGGGCGAACGCCTCGATGAGCAGGTCGTAGCGCTTCACCGGAACCAGCCGGCCGGCGGCGATGACGACTTTGGCGGTGCCGTCGGCGGGGGGCAGCGCGGGGTCGGGGACGCTGTTCGGGAGGGCCTCGACGTGGACGCCGGGCAGCCACATCTTGCGCCGGTAGGCCGCGGCGTCCGCTTCCGTGACGGTGGTGATCACGTCGAGGCGGCGGTAGGCGCGGCGCAGGGCGGTGCGCAGGGCGGGCGGGTGGTTGTCGAGGGTGAGGTGCTCCTGGCCGACGCGCAGGACGCGCTGCGGGGCCTGCCGTGCGATGTGCACGTTGAGGCCGGGGCGGGTGCCGATGACGACGTCGGTGTCGATGGCCTCCAGGCACTCGCCGATCCGCTGGTCGGTCAGCTCGCTGTACTGGCGGTGGCGGTACTCGGCGGACGGGAACACCTTCGCCGGTCTCTGGTGCAGCGGATGGTCCGCCTCCTTGCGCAGGTCCACCAGCGCGCGCAGCCGCACCCGGGGGTCCAGGACGAGGTTGGGGTGCTCGCGGTGGCGTAAAGCAGAGACGATCTCCACGTCGTGCCGCTCGGCGAGCGCCCCGGCGAGGTTGAACGTGGTGGTGATCGTGCCTCCGATTCCATAGGCGTTATGAATCAGGAAAGAAATCTTCATGTCGGCGTAGACGGCGCCAACCACCGGACAGTTGTTCGCCGTTATCACTCTGTGGCCTGCAGGAACACGGGCACGGACCGGCCGGTTCCGGAGTGATCTCGGACATAAGTGGTCTGGGCCATACCGGTCTGCCGCCCGAAT
The DNA here is from genome assembly GCF_040613735.1 of Streptomyces sp. NPDC006235. NCBI lineage: Bacteria > Bacillati > Actinomycetota > Actinomycetes > Kitasatosporales > Streptomycetaceae > Streptomyces > Streptomyces sp. NPDC006235. The sequence goes on along the minus strand of NZ_JBEXSR010000010.1, from coordinate 152,051 downwards.
GTGCATAGCTTGATGTGTTTGCCCGCAGCAGCGTCGCGTCATCGGGTGCACCGTCGTCATCGATCTCCAGGAGACCCATGCGCCCCCGCATAACCCTCCTCCCACGCATCACCTCCCTTCCGCCCCTGGCCCTGGCCGGCGGCGCGCTGGCCGTGGGGGCCGGCGGGCTGTATCTCGCGGGGCTGATGCTGACGGGCGGGGAGATCGACTCCGGTACGACGGTGCGCGGGGTGGAGATCGGGGGCCTGAGTCGTGCCGAGGCGGTAAGGAAGCTGGAGCGGCACCTGGACGCGGCCGGGGCGCGGGACCTGCGCGTGAAGGTCGGTGACCGCACGGGCACGGTCGATCCGCGCCGCGCCGGGCTCTCCTTCGACGCCGAGGAAACCGTCGACCGGGCGGCACGCACCGGCGTCGGCCCCGTCAGCGTGATCGGCGGGTTCTTCCGCTCGGGTGGTGCCGTCGAGCCGGTCGTACGCCTCGACGAGGACAAGGCCCGGGCCGCCCTCGGCCAGGTGGCGAAGGGGCTCGACCGGAAGGTCCGGGACGGTGCCGTGGCCTTCGACGACGGGCGGGTCGAGGTGGTCGCACCACGCACGGGGTACACGCTGGACGTGGCCGGCGCGGTCGGCCCGCTGCGCTCCTCCTTCCTGCGGGGCCTGCGGGGCGACACCCACGCGGTCACGCCGCTGCCCGCCCGCGAGACCCGGCCTAAGGTCACGGCCGACGAGGTACGGCGGGCGGTGCGCACGTTCGCCGAGCCGGCGATGTCCGCGCCCGTCACCCTCACCGCGGGCGGCCGACGGTTCACGGTCGGGCCGGCCGTCCTGGGCGAGCACCTGGCGCTGCGGCCGGACGGCGGCGGCAGACTGAGACCGGAGCTGGACGCCGAGGGGCTGCGCGACGATCCCGCCGTGGCGGGCCCGCTGCAGGACGTCACCACGACCGCCCGGAACGCGAAGCTCCGGCCGGACGGTGACAAGGCCGTGGTGGCCGAGGACGCCAGGGTGGGCCTGAAGGTCACCGACAAGGCACTGGGCAAGGCGGTGCTGCCGCTGCTCACCCGGTCGGGCGCGGACCGCAGCGGCGAGGTGGCCGTGGACCGGACCCGGCCCGAGGTCACCCGCGAGAACGCCGCCCGGCTGGGGCTGGCGGAGACGATGTCCTCCTTCACCGTCCACTTCGAACCGGCGGAGTACCGCACGAAGAACATCGGCCGGGCCGTGGAACTCATCAACGGCTCCCTGGTCAGGCCCGACGAGACGTGGAGCTTCAACCGGACCGTCGGCGAACGCACCGAGGCCAACGGCTTCGTCGAGGGCATCATCATCCTCAACGACCAGTTCACGAAGGCGTCCGGCGGCGGCGTCTCGTCCGTGGCGACGACCGTGTACAACGCGCTGTTCTTCGCCGGGGTCAAGCCGGTTGAGCACGGCGCGCACTCCTTCTACATCGAGCGTTACCCGGAGGGCCGCGAGGCGACCGTCGCCTGGGGCAGCCTGGATCTGAGGTTCACCAACGACTCCGGCAAGGCGATCTACATCCAGGCCGAGTCCACGGACACGTCCGTGACCGTCTCCTTCCTCGGCACCCGGAAGTACGACGAGATCAAGTCGGTCAAGGGCCCGCGCACCGAGGTGAAGCAGCCCGGGAAGAAGGTGAGCGACGACAAGGAGTGCGTGCCGCAGACACCGTTCGAGGGGTTCGACGTCACCGTGGAGCGGGTCTTCTACGACGACGGCCGGGAAGTGAAGCGGGAGCCGTTCCGTACGCACTACACGCCGCGTGACGAGATCGTCTGCGAGTGATCCACCCGGCGGTCGCCGCCCCTTCCCCCTTCTTCTGGAACTCTCCTTTGCCGCCGGGGCGTTGACCCGCCCTCAGGGCCCCAGCACAATGAGCGCCCAGTGCTGAGAGCGCTCTCAAAGGAGACCCATGACTGGCAGACAAGGCCCGGCGCTGAGCCGGCGTTCGCTCATCGGTGCCGGTCTCGGCATCAGCGCCGCGGGGATCGCCGCGGCAGGCTCCGGGCAGGCCCTGGCGGCGGATTCGGGCAGCGCCGGGGGTGCGACGGAGACCGGCCCGCTGTCGGCCCCGGCCAGGGGACGCGCCTTTCTCGCCGCCGCCATGGACGCCTACGCCGACCACGGCGGCATCCGCCTGACCCAGAGCTACACCGACCAGGCGGGCCTCTTCAGCACCGCGTTCACCTACGACAACGCCCTGGCGATCCTGGCCCACCTCACGGCCCGGCGGCCGGAAAGCCTGGCCAGGGCGACGGCGTTGGGTGACGCCCTGCTCTACGCGCAGACACACGACCCGGCGTACGACGACGGCAGGCTCCGGCAGGCCTACAACGTCGGGCCGTACACCTTCTACGACGGCTCGGTCCAACCCGACGGCTTCGTCCGGGCGGACGGCACCGCCAACGTCGGTACGCAGTTCGGGTTCACCGGCACGGCCGTGGGCGACATGGCCTGGGCGGGCATCGCGCTGAGCGCCCTCGCCCGCCGTACGGGGGCGCGTCGTTTCCTCACCGGTGCCGTACGGATCGGCGAGTGGATCGAGCGGACCGGCCGTACCGACGAACCGCTCGGCGGCTACAAGTTCGGGGTCGACGGGTCGAATCAGCGGCTGCCGTTCACGTCGACGGAGCACAACACCGACCTGGTGTGCCTCTTTTGCCGGCTCGCCCGGCTGACCGGCGAGAGGGTGTGGCTTCAGCGGCGGGCCCGGGCCGAGGCCTTCGTGCGGCGGATGTGGGAGCCGGCCGGGGGCTACTTCTACACCGGCACCAACGACGGGGTGACCATCAACAAGTCCCCGGTCCCGGAGGACACCCAGACCTGGACCCATCTCGCGTTCGGCTCCCGCAGGGGCGGGTACGCCCGCTCGCTGGACTGGGCCGTGGCGGTGCTGGCCGTCCTGGATCACTCCGGCCGCGCGAACAGCACGGTGCCCGCGGGGCAGTCGTACGAGGGCGTCACCTTCAGTTCCGCGAGCCTGGTGGCGAACGAGGACGCGCCGATCGCGGAGGGCCAGCCCAGACCCGACCGTAATGGCGTGTGGTTCGAGGGGACGGCGCATCTCGCGCTCGCCCTGCGGGACCGCGGGAAGCGTGGCGACGAGGCGCGTGCCCGGCGGCTGCTGACGTCGACCGAGCGGGCCCAGGAGCTGCTGGGCGCCGGTCAGACCGTCGGCGGCAAGGCGCTGCCCGAGCGGGCCGGGGTGGTCTCCGCGAGCAGTCCGCTGGACACCGGGTTCGGCTTCGGCTACTACCCGTACCGGCACACGGGTGCGACCGCCTGGTACCTCATGGCGGCGGCGCGCTTCAATCCGCTGCGGGCGTGACGGGCGGGCCCGGCCCGCTGTGGTGAACAGCGGGCCGGGATGCTCTCAACTGACGCGATGGACGGCCTGGTTGCTCAGTTCGTAACGGGCGCCGACGATCGCCAGCTTGCCGGTGTCGACCTTGGCGGCGAGGTCGGGCTCCGCGGCCAGCCGGGAGCGGACGAGGCGGACGTTGGCGTCGACCGTGGCGTCGATCCGCGCGTCCCCTTCCGTACCGTGGTCTATGGCCGGGCGTATCTGGTCGGCGAGGTACTGGATGTGGGCGGGCAAGTGCCCGCCGGACCGCTCCGCCTCGACCGCGGCACGCACCGCGCCGCACGACTGGTGCCCGAGCACCACGACCAGCGGTATGCCCAGCTCCAGGACGCCGTAGGCGACGCTGCCGAGCACGGCCTCGTCCAGGACCTCCCCGGCGGTGCGTACGGTCATCAGGTCTCCCAGTCCCTGGTCGAAGACCAGCTCCGGGGGCACGCGGGAGTCGATGCAGCCGAGCACGACCGCGAAGGGGTGCTGGGCGGTGGTCAACTCGCGCCGGAGGGCGGGGGTTTCGTGCGGGTGGCGTTCGCGGAAGGCGCGCCAGCGGCGGTTGCCCGCGGCCAGTTCCGCGAGGGCCTCCTGCGGGGTGCTCGGCCGTGGTCCGGTGCCGGGCCCGCTCGTGGCGGCGGCCGGGCGGGCGGCTGTGAGGCCCGCGCCGAGGGCGGCGGCCCCGGTCAGCGCGGTGCGCAGGAGAGTGCGGCGGACGGTGCCGGCGGCTCTGTGTGCGGTGGCGTGTGAGTTCACGGCCAGAACGTATGCCCGAACTCGCGTCCGGCCGCCGTCCTTGCCGTTTTCATGGTGAGAGTTGGGTAAGTGATGTTCTTACCTTGAACGGCTTTTGACGGTCTCTCAGGCAACGAGCAGCACGCCCGGGCCTCCCGGCCCGGGCGTGCTGTCATGCGGAGGTGATCAGACCGGTCAGACCAGGTCGAACCGGTCCAGGTTCATGACCTTGACCCACGCGGCGACGAAGTCGTTCACGAACTTCTCCTTCGCGTCGTCGCTCGCGTAGACCTCGGCGAGCGCCCGCAGCTCGGAGTTCGAGCCGAAGACCAGGTCGGCGCGGGAGCCGGCCCACTTGACCTCGCCGGTGGCGGCGTCGCGGCCCTCGAAGGTGGTCTGGTCCTCGGAGGTCGCCTTCCACGTCGTGCCCAGGTCGAGCAGGTTGACGAAGAAGTCGTTGGTCAGCGAGCCGGGCGTCGTGGTGAAGGCGCCGAGCTGGGACTGCTGGTAGTTGGCGCCGAGCACCCGCAGGCCGCCGACCAGGACGGTCATCTCCGGGGCGCTCAGGGTCAGCAGGTTCGCCCGGTCGAGCAGCAGGTACTCGGCCGGCAGGCGGTTGCCCTTGCCGTGGTAGTTGCGGAACCCGTCGGCGGTCGGCTCGAGCGCCTCGAAGGACTCGGCGTCGGTGTGCTCCTCCGTCGCGTCCACACGGCCCGCGGCAAAGGGAACCTCCACCTGGAAGCCGGCTTCCTTGGCGGCCTTCTCGACGGCGGCGGAGCCACCGAGGACGATCAGGTCGGCCAGGGAGACCTTCTTGGCACCGGAGCCGGAGTTGAACTCCTGCTGGATGCCTTCCAGGACACGCAGGACCTGGGCCAGCTCGTCGGGCTCGTTGACCTCCCAGCCGCGCTGCGGCTCCAGGCGGATACGGGCGCCGTTGGCACCGCCGCGCTTGTCGCTGCCGCGGAAGGTGGACGCCGAGGCCCAGGCGGTGGACACCAGCTGCGAGACGGACAGACCCGACTCGAGGAGCTTGGTCTTGAGAACCGCGATGTCCCCGTCGTCGATGGGCTCGCCCTCGGCCTCGGGCAGCGGGTCCTGCCAGATCAGGGTCTCCTCCGGGACCTCCGGGCCGAGGTACAGCGACTTCGGGCCCATGTCACGGTGGGTCAGCTTGAACCAGGCGCGGGCGAAGGCGTCCGCGAACTCCTGCGGGTTCTCGTAGAACCGGCGGGAGATCGGCTCGTAGATCGGGTCGAAGCGCAGCGCCAGGTCCGTGGTGAGCATCTTCGGGCGGTGCTTCTTCGAGGAGTCGTGCGCGTCCGGGACGATCTCCGGGGCGTCCTTCGCCACCCACTGGTGGGCGCCGGCCGGGCTCTGCTCGAGCTCGTACTCGAACTCGAAGAGGTTCTTGAAGAACCCGTTGCTCCACTGGGTCGGCGTCGAGGTCCAGGTGACCTCCAGGCCGGAGGTGATGGCGTCGCCGCCCTTGCCCGTGCCGTAGGTGCTGCGCCAGCCCAGGCCCTGCTCCTCCATGGAGGCGGCCTCGGGGTCGGCGCCGACGTGGTCGGCCGGGCCGGCGCCGTGGGTCTTGCCGAAGGTGTGGCCACCGGCGATCAGGGCGACGGTCTCCTCGTCGTTCATCGCCATGCGGCGGAACGTCTCACGGATGTCGCGGGCCGCGGCGAGCGGGTCCGGGTTGCCGTTGGGGCCCTCGGGGTTGACGTAGATGAGGCCCATCTGGACGGCGCCGAGCGGGTTCTCCAGCTCGCGGTCGCCGGTGTAGCGCTTGTCGTCGAGCCAGGTGGTCTCGGGGCCCCAGTACACGTCCTCCTCGGGCTCCCAGACGTCCTCGCGGCCGCCGGCGAAGCCGAAGGTCTCGAAGCCCATCTGCTCCAGGGCGACGTTGCCGGTGAGGATCATCAGGTCGGCCCAGGAGATGCTCTGGCCGTACTTCTTCTTCACGGGCCACAGCAGACGGCGGGCCTTGTCGAGGTTGCCGTTGTCCGGCCAGCTGTTGAGCGGGGCGAAGCGCTGCTGTCCGGCGCCGGCGCCGCCGCGGCCGTCGCTGATGCGGTAGGTGCCCGCGCTGTGCCAGGCCATACGGACCATCAGGGGGCCGTAGTTGCCGAAGTCGGCCGGCCACCAGTCCTGCGAGGTGGTCAGCACCTCGGCGATGTCCTGTTTCACGGCCGCGAGGTCGAGGGCCTGGAACGCCTCGGCGTAATCGAACTCCCCACCGAGCGGGTTGGCCACCTCGGGGTTCTTGGCGAGGATCTTCAGGTTGAGGCGCTCCGGCCACCACTGACGGTTGCCGCCCCCCTGAGTGGGGTGCAGGGCGCGGCCGTGCGCCACGGGGCAGCCGCCGCTCGTCTCCTCCTGCTTCGCGTCGGTGACGATCGCGTCGTGGTTCTCAGTCATGGAAATCCTTCCGGACGGGGTGGAACACGGTGCTCGGGTGGATCACATCGCTCAGCTACTGCGGGCGGTGGAACAGGCGGGGCACAGGCCCCAGTAGATGACCTCGGCCTCGTCGACGGCGAAGCCCCGGTCGTCGGACGCGGTCAGGCAGGGGGCGTGGCCGACCGCGCAGTCGACGTCGGCGACGGCCCCGCAGGACCGGCACACGAGGTGGTGGTGGTTGTCGCCGACCCGTCCCTCGTAGAGGGCCGGGCTGCCAGGGGGATCGAGGCGGCGTATGAGTCCCGCCGCGGTGAGTGCGTGGAGCCCCTCGTACACGGCTTGGACGGAGATGTGGCCGACGCGGCCGCGTACCTCGGACGCGATCGCCTCGGCGCCGAGGTGGTCGCCCTCCCGCACGGCCTGGAGCAGTGCGACGCGGGCGGCCGTAACCCTCAGGCCGGCACCGCGCAGTTCCTCGGCGGCGGTCGGGTTCCGGGATGCGGTCATGGCGGACAACCTAGCCGCACAAACACGAATGATTCAAGAAAACGAACGGTTCAATTTTGGTGTCGCGCGGGTGCGGCTCGGTGTGACGCGTGTGCGGCTTGGCGCGGCAGGCCTGTTGGCGAACTGTGAGCTCAGTCACAGCATCGGTGATCGGGCTTCGGCGCGGTGGCGGGATGGTGTCAGCCGTGTCCGTGTCGCGCCAGCACCGCCCGTGCGGTTTCGGCCATGGCCTCGTCGACCATCCGGCCCTCGAAGGTGAGAGCGCCGATGCCGGCGCGCTGGGCCGCCTCCACCGCTGCGACGAGGCGCGCACAGCGGTCCAGCTCGTCGGGCGTGGGGGCGAAGACCTCGTTGATCACGGGGACGTGGGTCGGGTGGACGGCCATCATCCCCTCGTATCCGAGGGTCCGGTTCTGCTCGGCGAAGGCGCGCAGGCCCGCCAGGTCGGCGATGTCCGTCCACAGTCCGGTCACCGGGCCGGGCGCACCGGCGGCGCGGACGTCGAGCAGGACGCGGGAACGCAGGGCCAGGGTCTCGGTGCCCTGAGGGCTCCAGCGGTAGCCGACGGCACGTTCGACGTCGCCGCCGGGTGCGGTCAGGGCGCCGACGTGTGCGACCCGGGGAGCCGCGGCGGCGATGTCGTAGGCGTCGTGCAGGGCGCGGGCCGACTCCAGCAGCGGGACGAGGGCCGTCGCGCCGGCCGGCAGGCCGTGTTCGTGTTCGCACCAGCCGATGAGACGGTCCGCGAGCCGTACGTCGGCGGCAGTGTGCACCTTGGGCAGGACAACTCCGGCCAGTCCCGGGCGTACGACGGCACGCAGTTCCTCGGCGGCGGTCCAGTCGTCGAGCGGGTTGACGCGGACGAACAGGGCCATGCCGCCGGCCGGTTCCGCGGCGGCCTCCGCCAGGGCCTCGGCCACCCGGGCACGGGCGAGCGGCTTGTCGGGGGCGGGAACCGCGTCCTCCAAGTCGAGAACGACGGCGTCGGCCCCGGCCGCGCGCGCCTTGGGCAGCCAGTCCGTACGGAGGCCGGGGACGAAGAGGAGGGAGCGGAGCGGGGGCCGGGGCGGGGCTGTGAGGCGGGGCTCGTGGGGGGTGGGGGCGCGGGCGGCCTCGGTGGCGCGGGCGTGGAGCTCAGACGACATCGTTCTTCTCCAGTTCGGCCAGTTCCCGTTCGCTCAGGCCGAGCCAGTCCCGGTACACGAGGTCGTTGTCCTGCCCCAGCGCCGGCCCGGTGCGCCAGACGCGGCCGGGGCGTTGCCGGAAGTGCGGGATGACCGCCTGCATGCGGACGTCGCCCAGGTCCGGGTCGGTCACGGTGACGATGTCGCCGCGTTCGGCGTAGACCGGGTCGGCGGCGATGTCGGCCGCGTCGAACACCCGGGAGGCCACCACCTCGGCGCGGGCGAAGGCCTCCAGGCACTCGGCCGCGGTGCGGCCGGCCACCCACGCCCGCAGCCCGTCGTCCAACTCCCCGCGCCTCGCGTGCTGTTGCCCCGACGTGGCGAACTCCTCCTCCGGCAACCCCAGCAGCCGGGCCACGTTGCGCACCGAGCGCAGGGTCGCGGAGGTGACGGTGATCCACTGCTCGTCCCGGGAGCGGTAGGTGTTGATCACGGCGGCGGGCGCGACCGCCAGCTGGTTGCCGGAGCGCTGCGGCACGGTTCCCAGCTGGTCGTGGACGATGACCTGCCACTCGACGAGCCGGAACAGCGGCTCGAACAGGGCGAGGTCGATCCACTCGCCGTCGAAGCCGGGGTCGTGGTCGCGCCGGTGGAGGGCGGCGAGGACGGCGTAGGCACCCATGAGGCCGGTCACGGCGTCGCCGTGCGAGAAGCCGGTGTGGACGGGCGGCCCGTCGGGGGAACCGGTCAGGTGGACGACGCCGCTGCGGGCCTCGCCCATCTTGCCGAACCCGGGGGCGTCGGCCTGACTCGAGGTGGCGCCGAATCCGGAGATCTGGAGCAGGACGGCCTTGGGGTTGATCCGGTGCACGGACTCCCAGTCGAGGCCCCAACGGCGCAGACGCCCGGCGCGCAGGGTGACGATGACGACGTCCGCCCAGGCGACGAGCCGGTGGGCGAGCGCGCGGCCCGCTTCGTGGTGCAGGTCGAGCGTGACGGAACGCTTGTTGCGGGCGGCCACCTTGAACCACAGGGGAACGCCGTTGCGCCGGGGCCCCATCGCGCGGGCGGCGTCACCGGCGCCGGGGGGTTCGACGTGGACCACGTCCGCGCCCTGGTCGGCGAGCATCGAACCCGCGAGCGGCCCGGCCACCACATGAGCGAACTCGACCACCTTCAGTCCGCACAGCTGGCCCTGCCCGGTGGTGTTCGGCATGTCCTTGTCCGACACGGATGCGTCCCCTCGGCTGAACTGGTCCGGTTCTTCAGACTGCCGAGGCGCAGAAATGCCTGTCCAGCAAAAAAAGACCATCAATCCATGCGTCTGGCGCATGAATCGAGGCGCTCGACGGCGACTCAGGCCCAGGACACGCCCGGCGGCAGGTCCCGGCCCTGGGCGCGGAAGTCCTCGAGCGTCTCCAGGAAGTGCTCGGTGACGCGCGGGAGGGTACGGCGGGCCCGCAGGGCGATGTCGAGGCGCCGGTCGACCACGGGCTCGACGAGCGGCCGGAACACGAAGGGCCCGGTGCCCAGCAGCGGCAGCACCAGGGCGGGCAGCGCGCTCACGCCGAGTCCGGCGGCGACCAGTCCGCCCACGGTGGCGACACTGCCGGCCTCCGCCGCCGGCACGGAGTGCGCGTCGACCTGGCCGAACGCGGCGTCCGTCAGCCGCCGTACGCTCGAGTCCCGTCCGACGGCGAGGAACGGTTCGCGGGCCAGGTCCGCCCAGCCGACCTCGCCGCGTGCGGCGAGCGGATGGTCCTCGCGCAGGACGGCGACGAAACGGTCACGCACCAGAGGCCGGTGCTCCAGCCGCGCGGGCGGCAGGCCGACCGTGGTGATGGCGAAGTCCGCGTCACCGGACAGGACCCGGTCCAGTACGGCCCGTTCCAGTCCGTCGAGCAGGCGAACGGCCACGCGCGGCCGGCCGGTACGGAAGCCGGAGATGACCTGCGGAAGCAGCACGGCGGCGACGGAGGGCAGGGTGGCGACGGCGACGGTGCCGGACTCGCCGAGCAGGAAGCGGTCCAGTTCGTTCATCCCGGCCCGGTGGGCGCTGAGGATCTGCTCGGCGATCCGCAGCGCCTCGGTGCCCGCGGCGGTCAACTGCACGTTGCGCGTGTCGCGTTCGAGGAGCTGGGCGCCGACCTGCCGCTCCAGGTCGGCGACCGCGCGGCTGAGGGACGACTGCGAGACGCCCAACCGGGCGGCCGCCGCGGTGAAACTCGTCGCCCGGGCGACGGCCGCGTACGCCGTGAGTTGACGCAGGGTGGCATCCATGGCCGGGAAGCGTACGCCCGGGCGAGCCGATTGATGCGGGGATCGCATGGACAGATACCGGTTTGATGCTGGACAGGGATCGTGCGGCGCTCGGACACTCTCGGCTATCCCCGTACGCCCCGTCCCGCCCCGCTCTCCGCGCCGGGAACCGCGACCCGAGAAAGCGAGCCACCATGCCGGCAGCCCTGGGCTTCGCCACGATCGCCCTGTTCCTGTTGCTCACCATGACCAAACGGGTCTCGGTGCTGGTCGCGCTCGTGGTGCTTCCGGTGCTCGCGGCGCTGGCGGCCGGATCCGCGGGCGAGTTGGGCGGGATGGTGCTCGACGGACTGTCGAAGGTGGCCCCGACCGGCATCATGATCGCCTTCGCCGTGCTGTACTTCAGCCTCATGGTGGACCGGGGTCTGTTCGATCCACTGATCCGCCGTCTGCTGCGGCTGGCCAAGGGCGATCCGCTGCGCGTCACCGTCGCAACGGCAGTCCTCACGCTGTGCGTGGCCCTGGACGGGGACGGTGCCTCCACGTTCCTCATCACCGTCTCCGCGCTGCTGCCCGTCTACCGGAAACTCGGCATGAGTCCACTGGTGCTGTCCGGGGTCGTCTGCCTGGGGGCGGGCGTGATGAACATGATTCCCTGGGGCGGGCCGACGGTGCGGGCCATGGCGGCGCTGAAGCTGGAGAGTTCGGACGTCTTCACGCCCGTGCTGCCCGCGATGGGGGTCGGGATCGCGTGGGTCCTGGTGGCGTCCTGGCTGATCGGCCGCCGGGAGCGGCGGCGGCTCGGCGCTCTCACCGGGCCGGGCGCGAAGACCGCGACAGGAGAGCCGCTTGCCGCTACGGCCACCGGAGAGCCGCTTGCAGCTACGGCCGGCGACGAACCGGTTCCCGCGAGACCCCCAGCCCCCGGTGACGGGCCGGGTGCCGTCCGGGTCGCCGTGCCCACGCCGCGCTGGCTGACGCTGTTCAACCTGCTGCTGACCGCCGTGCTCATCGTGGCGCTGATCCTGGAGGTCATGCCGCTGCCGGTGCTGTTCGTCCTCGGGTTCGCGGTGGCTCTCCTGGCCAACCACCCCACGTGGGAACAGCAGCAGGCGCTGCTCGACCGGCACGCGAAGAACGTCGTGCTCGTGACCATCATGATCTTCGCGGCCGGTGTGTTCACGGGCGTCCTCACCGGGACCGGGATGATCGACGACATGGCCGAGGCGCTCGTGTCCGTGATACCGGACTCCCTCGGCGGCCATCTGCCGGTCCTCGTGGCCGTCACGGGCATGCCGCTGAGTCTCGTCTTCACCCCGGACGCCTACTACTTCGGTGTCCTGCCCGTCCTCGCCGAGACGGCGCACGGTTTCGGCACCGACCCGGCCGAGGTCGCCCGGGCCGCCATCCTCGGCCAGATGACGACGGGCTTCCCGCTCAGCCCGCTCACCGCCGCCACGTTCATCCTGGTCGGCATGAGCGGCGTCCAGCTCGGCGAGCACCAGCGCTTCATCTTCCGCTGGGCCTTCGCCACCACACTCGTGATGACCGCCGCCGCCGTCCTGACCGGCGCCCTCTCCCTCTGACGGAGAATCGGCATCCCGCCCCCCGGGGGGAACCGGCCGGCTACCGGTCCGCCGATGAGGCCAGACGGTCGAGCTGGGCGGCGGCCGTCGCCGCTTTGCGGTCCGCCTCGCGGACGCGGCGGTCGGCCGTGCGCGCCCGTTCCCGGGCCGACCGCTCGGCGAAGCGGGCCTGCTGGTGCTGCTCCCTGGTGCGGGCCAGCTCCTCGCCGAGTTCGTCGACGCGCTGCTGGAGGCGGTCCACCTGCTGTTTCGCCTCCTGTGCGGCCTGGGCGGCGGCCGCCGCCTCGTCCTTCAGCGCCCGCAGCTCCCGGTCGGCGGCCTCGGCCTCCCGGCGGGCCTGCGCCAGCCGTCGCCGCTGTTGCTCGCCGGCCTTCCGGTCCGGACGGGACGGGGCCGGCGCGGCGGACGTGCGGCGCTGCGTCGTGGCGCTGTCCGGGACGGCCCTCTCCTTGACGGCGCTCGACGCGGCGGCCGGAAAGCCGACGGCGGCACTGAGCGGCTTGGCCAGCCTGCCGCTCGCCCATGCCTCGGCGGCCTCGGGGGCGGCCAGAACGGCGTGCAGGGTGTTCTCGACCTCGCGCTGCACGCCTTCGCCGATCGGATGTCCGGCTTCCGCGGCGAGCTGTCGGGCCTGAGCGGACAGGGCGCGGATGAGGGCGTGCTGCTGCCGGCTCAGTTCGCGCAGCTGGGTACGGTCCAGCGACTGGTGGGCCTGCCGCAGCCCTTCGCCCAGGCGGAGCAGGGGCTCGACATCGCCGGGCCGGCTGCGGACGAGGAGGTTGCTCGCCCAGGCCGCGAGGCTGGGTTTACGCAACGCGCCGATCCGCTCGGCGAGTTCCCGGTCGCCGGCCGTGCGGGCGGCGGCCACGGCAGAGGAGCGGGCGGCCGTGAACTCCTCCGGTCGCAGGGCGTACAGCTCGTCGGCCACAGCGTCGAAGTCCATGAGCGTCCCTTTCGCATGGAGGCGCTGTTCCGATCATCCCAGGCGAGGCCTTGAAGGGCTCGTGGAGTGCGGCATTCCGGCGGGGCGGAACGCTCCGGGGGTACCCCGTTCATGATCCGGAAATCGACGGTTTAACATATGAGCGCCGCCTAGCTCGAAAGATGGATCTGTGACTGTCAACGACGACTCGTTCACCAACTGGAAGAACCGCGAGGAGATCGCGGAGTCGATGATCCCGATCATCGGGAAGCTGCACCGGGAGCGGGACGTGACCGTCCTGCTGCACAGCCGCTCCCTGGTGAACAAGTCGGTGGTCAGCATCCTCAAGACCCACCGGTTCGCCCGTCAGATCGCCGGCGCTGAGCTCTCGGTCACCGAGACGCTGCCGTTCCTGCAGACCCTGGCCGAGCTCGACCTCGGGCCGTCCCAGATCGACATCGGCATGCTCGCCGCGACGTACCGCGAGGACGACCGGGGTCTGTCGGTCGCCGAGTTCACCGCCGAGGCCGTCGCGGGTGCCACCGGGGCCAACAAGATCGAGCGCCGCGAGGGCCGGGACGTCGTCCTGTACGGCTTCGGCCGCATCGGCCGGCTCGTGGCGCGGCTGCTGATCGAGAAGTCCGGTTCGGGCAACGGCCTGCGGCTGCGGGCCATCGTCGTGCGCGGCGGGGGCGAGCAGGACATCGTCAAGCGCGCCTCGCTGCTGCGCCGCGACTCCATCCACGGCCAGTTCCAGGGCACGATCACGGTCGACGAGGCGAACAGCACGATCGTCGCCAACGGCAACGCGATCAAGGTCATCTACGCGAACGACCCGTCGGAGATCGACTACACGGCGTACGGCATCAAGGACGCCATCCTCATCGACAACACCGGCAAGTGGCGCGACCGCGAGGGCCTGTCCGAGCACCTGCGTCCCGGCATCGACAAGGTCGTGCTGACCGCGCCCGGCAAGGGCGACGTCCCGAACATCGTGCACGGCGTCAACCACGACACCATCAAGCCGGACGAGCAGATCCTGTCCTGCGCCTCGTGCACCACGAACGCGATCGTGCCGCCGCTGAAGGCGATGGACGACGAGTTCGGGGTCCAGCGCGGGCACGTGGAGACCGTCCACTCGTTCACCAACGACCAGAACCTGCTGGACAACTACCACAAGTCCGAGCGCCGGGGCCGCAGCGCGCCGCTGAACATGGTCATCACCGAGACGGGTGCCGCCTCCGCCGTCGCCAAGGCGCTGCCCGACCTCAAGGCGAAGATCACCGGCAGCTCCATCCGGGTCCCGGTGCCGGACGTCTCCATCGCGATCCTCAACCTCCAGCTCGCGCGCGAGACCACCCGCCAGGAGGTCCTCGACTACCTGCGCGAGGTGTCGCTGACCTCGCCGCTGAAGCGCCAGATCGACTTCATCAGCGCCCCTGACGCGGTCTCCAGCGACTTCATCGGCTCGCGTCACGCCTCGATCGTCGACGCCGGCGCCACCAAGGTCGAGGGCGACAACGCCATCCTCTACCTCTGGTACGACAACGAGTTCGGCTACTCCTGCCAGGTCATCCGTGTCGTACAGCACGTGTCCGGGGTGGAGTACCCGACGTACCCGGCTCCGGCGGTCTGAGCCCTCCGCCTGATCCCCGAGGACCACGCGGGGCGTGTCCGGCTGGCACGCCCCGCGTTCTCATGCGTCAGGAGCGGGTCAGCTCGATCCTGTACTGCCGTGCCTTCGAGCCGTCCTCGCTGTTCACGGTGACGACGGCCACGCGTGACGACTCCTTGCGGACGGTCACGTCCGCGTACGGGTCGCGCGGCGTGGCGGTGACCTTCGCCCGGTCCGGGTGGCCGGTGCTCACGCGGTAGCCGGTCCTCTCCGGGTCGAAGTCGTCGATCGCCACGCCGTCCACCTCGACCGACGCGGCGGCGGCATCCGCCGAGGCTCCGGGTGTCCTGGCGAACAGCTCGATCTCCCCGAGGGTGATGTAGCCGCCCGGCCGGGCCGTCATCACCACGCGCACCCCGGTCACCGGGCCGGATGCGCGCACCGGGACGTCGGCGACGGGTGTGCCCTCGGTACCGACGGGCACGGTCTCGCTCGCGTCGGTCCAGGTGCCGTCGGCCCCGCGCACCTGCACCTTGAGGGACGCCGCGAAGCTGACGTTGGTGCCGTCGCGGTGGAAGTGGGTCACGACCCGGGTCAGATCGCGTGCCCCGGGCAGGGTGAAGGTGATGGTGTCGGACGGGTTCTTCGTGCCGGACCTCCAGTTCGACCAGGCCTTCTCGGAGGTGTTGCCGTTGCGCAGGCCCTCGGCGGAGTACCCGCTCTCGGTGTAGGTCGCGCCGACCGTCACGCCCTCGTCGGGCGCGGCGTTCCTCTCCCGGGGTGCGGTGACCTGGACGCGTACGGTCGCCGCCGCCGCGGTGCCGCCGGGGATGTGGGCGGTGCCGCGCAGGGTCACCACTCCGGCGTCGTCGAAGACACCGTCGGGTGCGGGGTCCCAGGTGACCGGCAGCTCGGCGGTGCCGCCGTGCCGTCCGAGGCCGGTGACGGTGGCGGGCAGGCCGGGCCGTCCACCGGTGTAGGTCTTGGCGCGGGCCGGGAGGGTGGAGGCGATGGTGTCCACCGTGACGACCGCCTCGGCGCGGACGGTCCGTCCGAGGGCGTCGGTCACCCTGCCCTTCACCCGCACCGTTCCGGGCTTGCTCCAGCGTGTCTCGGAGGGCAGCGTCCACCGCACGGGGAGGGCGCCCCGGGCGCCGTCCCGGAAGACGGGCGTCACGGTGCCGGGCAGTTCGGGCGCGCGGCCGGGGACGGTGAACGCCTTGGCGGGCTCGGTACGCAGCACCGTCTCGTCGGTCACGGCCCAGCGCTGGTTCGCGGTGGAGGTGGGGAGCAAGGCCGACACGCGGGCGCCGTCCGCCGTCGACTGTCCGACGACGTCGAGCAGCCGGCCCGTGGCGGCGTTGACGAAGGTCCAGGTGCCGTCCCCGGTGGTCGACATGATCCACTGCGCGGCCGGTGTGTCGGTGTCTTCGAGAACGGCCTCGTCGTCCCGTACGGCCAGGCGTCCGCCCGTCTCCGCGTTCACGAGGGCGTAGCGGTCACGGTTGCCGTCCCCGCGGGTCAGCTTCTTCACGGACCACAGCTGGGACTTGGCGGCCTGGTCGGCCGTGCGGACGACGACACCCTTGCCGTCGGCGGACGGGGCCAGGGACTTGCCGCTCTGGGCTCCCTGGAGGCGGTAGACGTGGCCGGGTTGGACGAGCGCGGCGTCCTCGGCGGTGCCGGACACGCCGTCGACGAGGAGGGTGGTGACCGACTTCGCCGGGACGGTCACGGTCGCGGAGTCGTCCTTCACCTTCACCGGAGTGCCGCGGACGAGCGCTCCGCCGGCGCTGGTCACCACGGGCGTGACGGTGGCACCGGGGGCGACGCGCTTGAACCGCGAGAGGTCCAGGGTGACGGCGCGCGGGGTGGTGCCGCTGTTGACGTGCACGACGGTCGCCCCGCGGCCGGACTTGCGGACGGCGGCGACGCTGGAGGGGTCGTCGGCCTTGACGAAGTGGTCGCCGGGCCGGATGTGGTGGGTGAAGTTGCGCAGGGTGTGGAACTTGGTGTTGGCCTTGATCGGGCAGGTCTCCAGGGTGTCCTTCGCGGTGCAGTTGAACGGGATGTGGATGCTGCCCCAGTTCTTGCCGGCTGCCGCCTGGGGGATGGAGTCCTCGACGGGCTGCCACAACACCCAGGCGGACGGCTCCAGTTCACGGATGTCCTCGACGACCCGGGTGGCGATGCCGAGCCCCGGTTCCATGCCGGTGAAGTCGGTGCCGGTCCCCCAGGTGCCCTCGACCTCGCTCATCCAGAACGGCTTGTCCGCGGCCTTGGCGCTGTCCCGGGCGCTGGTGCGCATGCCGGTGCCGTACGTGTGCACGTTGAGCTGGTCGACGGCGGCCCGGGCGGAGCTGTCGTAGGCATTCCAGTTGCGCACGAAGGTGCTGGGGTTGGTCTCGTCCATCGCGGAGATCGTCGCGCGGGTCCTCGACTTCTCCAGTGCGCGCTGCAGGGCGAGGACGACCTTCTGCTGGAGCTCCGGGCCGGCGTGCGCGCCCTCCTGGCGGCCGCCGGTGGGCTGTCCGTCGGGGCCGATCTGGGTGCCCCAGTAGTTGGTGTTGGGCTCGTTGAGCGGGGCGATGGTGTCGAACTCGATGCGGTGTTTCTTCTCCAGTTGCTCGGTCACCTTGACCAGGTAAGTGGCGAAGTCGTCGACGCGGTCGGCGCGTATCTGGTCGGTGTTGGCGTCGAAGCCGCCCGAGACGTAGCCGCTGACGGTCTGGAACCAGGGCGGGGAGTTGCTGAACGCCTCCCAGCGGGTGACCTTCTTCTTGACGCGGTCCACCCACCAGCGCTGGCCCGGGTCGGCGGACCAGTCCCAGTGGTCGGGGTTGTCGGGGTTCCACCAGTCGGTGTCCTGTCTGGTGGTGCCCTCGGGGGCCTTCCAGAAGCCGTCCATGGTCGCGCCGGTCTTCATGTAGTCCTTGCGGACGTCCGGGGCGTTGCCGCCGCCGATGTTGTAGCGCGCGATGTTGAGGCGGAGGCCGTCCTCACCGAAGAGCATGTCGGCGAGCTTCTGCCGGATGGGTTCCGGGTAGCGGCCGGTGATGTTGGCGAACCAGACGAGGCTCGTCCCCCACCCCTCGAACTCCTGCTGCCGGTAGGACGGGTCGATCCGTACCGTGACCGCGCTGCCGGGCGGTTCGGCGGCAGCGGCAGGGGGTGCCGTCATGAGTCCCGCACCGAGGACCAGGGGGATGCCGACCGCCAGTGCCCGGGCGGGGCGATGTCTGCTGGACATGAATTCCCTTCGAGAGCGAACAGAACCACGCAGAACCAATCGAGTTTCCCGAATGTTTTAGGACGGCAATCAACACGTCAAGAGGTAGGGCGCGTTGGGAACCGACGCACACCTCTTGACGCGCTCCGCCTTGCCAGCCCAATAATGATCGCCCACAGATCGTCCACATATCTAAACGATGTTCTCTGTTGTGTACGCGAGCGAACGCGGGAGGCGTAGTGAACGCGGCAGGCGCAGTGACCGGTTCAGGCTTATCCCGCAGTCGTCCGATGGTCGCGTCCCTCGCCGTCCTGCTCGCCGTCTCCGGCTGCTCGGTGGCCGGGGCCGACCCCATCGGTGGCGGCCCCGACACACTGCGCATCGTCCTGCCCGAGGAACCGCCGACGCTCGAACCGTGTGACGCCTCGCTGACCGCGACGGGCCGGGTGACACGCGCCAACATCACGGAGGCGCTCACCGAGCGCGAACCGTCCACCGGACGCCTGGAACCCGCCCTCGCCACCAAGTGGACCCGCGATTCGGCCACGTCGTGGACCTTCACCCTCCGCAGGGGTGTCACCTTCCACGACGGTTCGCCGTTCACGGCGACAGCGGCCGCGTTCTCCGTCAAGCGGGCCACGGACTCGGGGATCGACTGCAACGTCGACGGCTACATCTTCGCGGACAGCGAGGTCACCGCCACGGCCGTCGACGACACGACGCTCCGGGTCGCCACGGCGAAGCCCGACCCGATCCTGCCGCTGCGCCTGTCCTTCGTCGAGATCGTGCCGACGAGCACCGACCCCGACTCCCGGGTCCGCGAGCCGGTCGGCACGGGGCCCTACCGGATCGACGAGTGGAACCAGGGCCGGTATCTGCGGCTCAAGCGCTTCCCCGGCTACTGGGGCAAGACCCCCGACTTCAACGCCGCCACCTATGTCTGGCGCGCCGAGGGCAGTGTGCGCGCGGCGATGGTGACGAACGACGAGGCCGATGTCGCGATCGGGCTCGCGCCGGAGGACGGGGCGGGCGACCGGGCCGTCGAGTTCGCCACCAACGAGGTCTCGTACCTGCGGATGGACGCCACCAAGCCGCCCTTGAACGACATCCGGATCCGGCGGGCCGTCAACTACGCCATCGACCGGGAGGGTCTGGTCACGGCGGTCTTCGCCGGCCGGCCCACCGGTCAGCTCGTGGCGCAGGGCGTCACCGGCCACAACCCGCGCCTGCGGCCGTGGCCCTACGCCCCCGAACGGGCCCGGAAGCTCGTCGCCGAGGCCCGCGCCGACGGAGTCCGCACCGACACCACCATCACCATCATCGGCCGCAACGGCATCTACCCGAAGGCCGCCGAGGCGATGGAGGTCGTCCAGGACGGTCTGATCAAGGCCGGGTTGAAGGTGAGGATCAAGATGCTCGACGTCAACGCCTGGCTGGAGTACCTGCTGCGCCCCTTCCCCGCCGGCGACACCGGCCCCACCCTGCTTCAGGCGCAGCACGGCAACCAGGCGGGGGACGCCGCGTTCACGATGGCGCAGATCTACGGCAGCGAGGGCGCCCAGAGCAGCTACGGCACGGACGCGCTCGACACGCTCATCGAACGGGCCGAGCTCGCCTCGGGCGGGAAACGGCAGCAGGCGTTCGCGGACGCGTTCACGTACCAGAACGACAAGGTCGTACGGGACGCCGTCATGGCCAACATGACCGGACTGCTGGCCCTCTCCCCCAAGGTCCGCTACCGGCCCGATCCGTCCACCAACGACGAGATGCGGCTCGCCGACATGCGGCGCGCGGACTGAGGGAGGACATCACGTGCTGACCCTGCTGCGCCGCCGCGCGGTCTCCAGCGTCGTGCCACTGCTCGTGGTGGTGCTCGGCGTGTTCTTCCTGGCCCGCCTCACCGGCGACCCCGCCAACCTGTACCTGCCGCTGAGCGCGACGCCCGAGATGCGGGCCGAGTTCGCCGCCCGCAACGGCCTGGACGACCCGCTGATCACCCAGTTCGGCGACTACCTCGCCCAAGTCGTCCATCTCGACTTCGGCGAGTCGCTGCGCACCGCCCAGCCGGCCGGCGAGGCCGTCCTGCGGGCCTTCCCCGCCACCCTCCAACTCGCCGGCTGGACGATGCTGCTCGCCATCGTCGGCGCCGTGGTCATCGGCAGTTTGGCGGCCTACCGCCCGAACTCGGCGACCGACCGGATCGCGAGCTTCCTGTCCTCCACGGCGGCCAGCGTCCCCGACTTCTGGATCGCCATCATGGGCGTGCTGGTCTTCGCGGTCACCCTGGGCTGGCTGCCCACCTCGGGCACGAGCGGCGCGGCGGCGTGGGTACTGCCCGTGGCCACGCTGCTGATCCGGCCGTTCGGCGTGCTGGTCCAGGTGGTGCGGGGCGCCATGGTCTCCGCGCTGTCCGCGCCGTACGTGAAGGTGGCGCGCGCCAAGGGGGCCTCCGAGCCCCGGGTGGTCTTCGGGCACGCCCTGCGCAACGCGGCCGCACCGGCGCTGACCGTCGCCGGTGATCTGGCCGTGGGGCTGGTCAACGGGGCCGTCGTCGTCGAGACGATCTTCGGCTGGCCCGGCATCGGCAAGCTCATGATCGACTCGGTGCTCCAGCGCGACTTCGCGGTGCTTCAGGCGGCGGTGCTCCTGACCGCTCTGGCGATCTTCGCCCTCAACATCCTGGTGGACCTCTGCCACGCGCTGCTCGACCCGCGGGTACGGCAGCGGGCGGCGGCATGAGCCAAGGACGGGACATGCTTCAGAAAGCCACACCCGAGGCGGGTGTTACGACCGTACGGCGCCGGTGGTTCACCCTGCTGCTCCGGGACCGGTTCGCCTGCGCGGCGGCCCTCGTCCTGGTCCTGGTCGCGCTGTGCGCCGTCCTGGGTCCGCTGCTGGCCGAGGACCTGGCGACCCGGCAGAACCTGCGCGCCCCGGGCCGGCCGCCCTTCAGCCTCGACCACGGCTGGGCCTTCGTCCTCGGCAGCGACTCCCTCGGCCGGCCCGTCGCGGCGCGGCTGCTGACCGCGGCCGGGACGACACTGGCCGTGGCGGTACCGGCCGTGCTGTGCTCGCTGCTCATCGGTTCGGTATGGGGCATGTGGGCGGGGTATCACAGCGGTTGGCGCGAGAACGTGTCGCTGCGGGTGGCCGACGTGATCCTCAGCTTCCCCTCCCTGCTGCTGGCCGTGGTGGTGCTGTACGTCTTCTCGCCGAGCGCGGCGAGCATCGTGCTGGTGCTGGCCGTCGCCCGGATCCCCGTGTACCTGCGCACGGCCCGGGCCGAGGCGGCGGAGCTGCGCAGCCGGCTGTTCGTGGACGCGGCCCGCACGTTCGGCACGGGCGGTTGGGCGACCATCCGCCGGCATGTCGCGCCGAGTGTGCTGCCGACGCTGCTCACCGTCGCCGCGCTCGACTTCTGCTTCGTGATGCTGGCCGAGTCGTCGCTGAGCTTCCTGGGCATCGGCATCCAACCGCCCGACGTGAGCTGGGGGTTGATGGTGGCCCAGGGGCGGCAGGAGTTGCAGAGCGCGTGGTGGATCGCGTTCTTCCCGGGGCTCGCGATCGTCCTCACGACCGTCTCGGCGACCGTTCTCGCCTCCTGGGCACGGATGACGACCGACCCGGGGCAGCGGTGGCGGGAAGGGGTTCGGCGGAGTGGGCGGCGTGCTCGGTGGTCTCGCCCGGCAACGCGTGGCTCCGCCGTCGCTGAACCGGACACGGCCGTTGCTCCCGGCGGCAGCCGTCCCACCGGCACCGAACAGTCGGCAGCGGCCGACGTCCTGGTCGTGGACGGCCTGTCCGTCGACGTCCACACCCCGACCGGGCCCGTCCATGTCGTCCGCCGGGTCGGCTTCTCCGTGCGGTCGGGCGAGACGCTGGCGCTGCTGGGCGAGTCGGGCTGCGGCAAGAGCATGACCGCCCACGCCGTCGCCGGTCTGCTCGACCCGGTCGCGGAGGTGGTGGGCGGGCAGGTGCGCCTCGACGGCGAGGATCTGCTCGGGCTCGGCACACGGGCCAGACGCCGGCTGGCCGGCCCCGGTGTGGCCATGGTCTTCCAGGACGCGCTCAGCGCGCTCAACCCCGTCCTCACAGTCGGCACCCAGCTCGCCGAGCCGTTCCGCATCCACGAGGGCCTGTCCCGGCGCGCGGCGAAGGCGAGGGCGGTGGAGCTGATGGAACGCGTGGGCATCCCGGAGGCCCGGTCCCGCGCGGACGCCTATCCGCACCAGTTCTCGGGAGGGATGCGTCAACGCCTGCTGATCGCGACGGCCGTCGCTCTGCGGCCGAACGTCCTGATCGCCGACGAGCCCACGACGGCCTTGGACGTCACCGTGCAGGCGCAGATCATGGACCTCCTGCGCGCGTTGCGCGGCGAACAGCGGACGGCGCTCGTCCTCATCACACACGACCTCGGGCTCGCCGCCGAGCACGCGGACCGGGTCGCCGTCATGTACGCCGGGACGGTGGTCGAGACCGGGCCGGTCGCCGAGGTGTTCGGCAGGCCCCACCACCCCTACACACAGGGCCTGCTGGCGTCCGTACCGGCCGGGCAGCACCGGGGCTCCCGGCTGAGCTCCATCCCGGGGAGCCCGCCGGACCCGGGCGCGGTGCCGGCCGGCTGCGCCTTCCGTACGCGCTGTCCCATGGCCCGGGAGCGCTGCACAACCCACCGTCCGGCGCTGACCGCCACCAGGCCCGGCCGGGCGGCAGCCTGCCACTTCGGGAAGGAGCTGGCCGATGCCTGACCACGGGCCACTGCTGGAGGCCGCGGGGCTGACCAAGACCTTCACGGTCCGGCGGACCGTACGGGGCGGCACCCGGCTGCGGGCACTGGACGGGGTGGACCTGACCCTGGGGCGCGGGGAGACCCTGGGCCTGGTCGGCGAGTCCGGGTGCGGCAAGTCCACGCTGGCCAGGGTCCTCCTGCGGCTGGAGCGGCCCGACGCGGGCACCGTGCGGTACGAGGGAGTCGATCCCTTCACGTTGTCGGGTGCGGAGCTGCTCGCCTGGCGCCGGAAGGTGCAGATGGTGTTCCAGGACCCGTTCGGTTCGCTCAACCCCCGTCTGTGCGCGGCAGATCTGATCGGCGAGCCCTGGCTGACCCACCGCGGTCTCGTCCCCACGTCGAAGCGGGCGGCCCGCGTGGCCGAGCTGCTGGAGATGGTCGGCCTGCGTGCCTCGGACGCGAGCCGTCACCCGCACGAGTTCTCCGGAGGGCAGCGGCAGCGGATCGGGATCGCCCGCGCCCTGGCGCTGGAGCCGGAGGTGATCGTCTGCGACGAGCCCGTCTCCGCCCTGGACCTGTCCGTGCAGGCGCAGGTGCTCAACCTCCTGTGCGACCTGCGGGACGAGCTGGGACTGTCGTACGTGTTCATCTCGCACGACCTGTCCGTGGTGCGGCACCTCGCCGACCGGGTCGCCGTGATGTATCTGGGCAAGATCATGGAGACCGGCCCGACGGAGGAGGTCTACGAGCGGCCACGCCACCCGTACACGGAGGCGCTGCTGTCGGCGGCCCCCTCCCCCGTGGCCGGCGGCGGGCGCAAACGGCAGCGCATCCTGCTCACCGGTGAGATCCCCTCCCCGGCCGACCCGCCGTCCGGATGCCGCTTCCGGACCCGGTGCCGGCAGGTACGGGACCTGTGCGCCGAGGAGGTCCCCGCGCCGCCGCCCCCGGGTTCCGCGCACGGTGCGGCGTGCCACTTCCCTCTGGAGGAGGCACCACCGGTGGCTGTGTGAGGGCGGCGCCGTCGTCAGCCGACGGGATCCACCAGGAACTCCTGGTCCCGTGACCCCGTGCAGCGCTGCTGGGCGATCTCGGCGCCCGCCGCACGGTCGTCGGCGCCGTTGACGCCGAGACACATCCCGTTGTGCACCACGTGAATCCGGTATCCGTTCCCCTTGGGCTCCTTGGGCCCCAGGGCGGGCCGGATCCTGGACCGACCTGGTTCCGGGCTGTCGATGCCGGTGGTCAAGGTGGACGCCGAGGAGGAAGCGAGGCCCGCTGCGACCCCGGCCCCACGCGCCGCCGCGTCCCGGCCGCCCTCCTCGCCGGGCAGCAGCGCCCAGGCCCCCACAGCGGCGAGCAGCAGCCCGGCGGTGGCGGTGGCGGCGAGAGTTCGTCGGCTTCGCACTGGGCCTGCGACCGGCGCCGGGGACGGGTTCGCGGCCAGGATCTCGGCTGTTGACAGGGCAGAGTGTTCCGGCGGCCCCTCGGGCTCCGGCCCTTCGTCGGCCGGCGTCGGCCCTTCACTGTCAGGCTTCGACCCTTCACCGGCAGGCCTCGGGCCCTCACCCTCAGGCCTCGGTCCGTCCTCCGCCCGCGGCGGCGGTTCGGCGGCGGCCAGCCGGTCTCTGGCCTCCAGCCACGTGTCGGTGTCCTCACCCCTCCCGCACGCACGGACGAACGCGGCGACCACCGCCGCACGCGGCAGCGAGTCCCGGCGCAGCGCGTCGGCCACGGTGCTGCGCGCGAGCACGTCCCCGCGCCGTTCCGCGCTCGCTTCCAACTGGCGGTAGGTCAGGCCGGCCTGTTCCTTGAGCCGTCGCATGCATGCCACGAACTCGGCGGCGCTGCGCGCCTCCTGCGGTAACGGACGCTCTCTCCCCATGTCCGGCCATCCTCGTCCCGCCCTCGGCGGTGGACAATCAGGGATTCTGCCAGTCCCGTTCCACCACGTGGGTTTCGGACGCCCCGGTCAGTTCAGGAGTTCACGCACCAGCGCCCCGCACCACCACTGCTCCACCCGGTCGGGTGACCACCCGCGTTCACCGGTCAGCACGGTGTAGACGTCGATGTTGCAGAGCGCCGCGTAGACATCGACCGCGGACGGCACGTCGAGGCCGGAGCGCAGGACGCCCGCCGGCCAGGAGGAGAAGACCTGCACCCGGGTCCGGTCGCCGCGGACGCGACTGTCGTGGTAGAGCGTGGCCAGCTCGGGATCAGAGCGGCCCGCTTCCCGTACGAGCGTGATGACCTCGCCGGCGCGTTCGTACAGACGCCGGTCGTAGCCGGCCATCGCGGCGAGTTGCCCGGCCGGGTCCGTCGTGGACGACTCCAGTTCCGTGATCAACTGCGGCACATCCGCCGAGAGATCGGCCGCGTCGGCCAGCGCGCGGGTCAACCCCGTCTTGTTCCCGTACGCCGCGTACACGGTCGGCACGGACACGCCCGCCTCGCGCGCCACGTCCCGCACCGTCGTGGCGGTCCACCCGCGGGACACGAACAGCTCCAGCGCGGCACGGGCGATCTCCGCACGGGTCTGCTGCGCCTGCGCTGTGCGGCGCAACGAGTCGTACCGCCGCCGCCCCGGCTCCTCGCTCATGCCCTGCCCTTCTCATTATTCGTTTAACGCTGCCTATAATCAATATATGTTACGCAAACAGCCGGGGACCGGCCCGGCCACCATGGATTTCGCCCGGATCGGTGGTCTCGCCGCCGTCACCTTCGCCTTCCTCATCGTCGCCGGGAACGCGGTCCTGGTCCCGGCCGGTCTGCCGCGTACGGGCGCCGGTATCGGGGAGGTGGACGGATTCTTCCGCGCACACGGGGACCTGGTCGGCCTCGGCTCCGCGCTCACACCCGCGGCGTGGATCATGGCCACGTTGTTCGGCGCGGGCGCGGTGAGTGTGCTGTGGCAGTCCGAGCGGGACCGGGGCGAGGCGTGGGCCCTGGTCGGATTCGCCGGGCTGGTTCTGCAGAACGCCGTCTTCGCCGCGGTGGTCGCGATCCGGCTGGCGCTCGCGTCGACCACTGCGGACGGGGTCGGCGCCGACACGAGCCTCTGGGCGCTGCACGACGCACTGTTCACCCTCAACGGCACCTTCCTGGCGCTCGCGCTCGTCGGCCTGTCCGTCGGCGGACTGCGTGCCGGGCTGATCCGGCCCTGGCACGGCAGGTGGGGGCTGGTGGCGGCGGTGCCGCTGTCCGCTTCGGCCGTGCTCACCCCGCTGGTCGTCGACCACACCGGCCCGCTCGGTCTGCTCGGCCTCGTCGGCTGGCTGATGTGGGTGGTGTGGATCGTCGTGTACGGCGTCGTCCTGATGCGCGCACACCGGCCGCGGGACCACCGGGCTGCGGGTCAGTGGCAACACCCGTCGGCGGACCGAGGGCCGGGCGGCTCGGTGTCCAGGCGGCAGAAGCACGACGCCTGAACCGGGACGTCGGCCAGCGCGGTCGCCATCTTCAGCTGCTGGGCCACGAGAGTCGCCTCGGCGGTCTTGCCCGTCCGGAGCAGGCACTCGTGGAAGCCGTGCAGGGACCAGATGTTGCCGGGGTGCTGGAGGGGCCGGGGCAGGGTGTCGTCGAGGCCCAGGTCCGCGCGGTAGACGGCCTCGGCCTCCGCCACCCGGCCCTGTTCCAGCAGGAGGGCACCGTAGGCGTGGCGGGTGGGCTGCATCCAACCCCACGGCTCGTCGTACGGGAGGCCGTCGTCCAACTCGATGGACCGCTCCAGGGCGGCGAAGGCGAGGTCGTGGTTGCCCCTGCGGTATTCGAGCTCTCCGTCCAGCATGGCCGCCGCGACGGCGAGGATGTCCCGGCAGGTGTTGTTGAACAGCATCCGCGTCTCGGGCACCCGGCTCACCGCCGCGCGGAACAGCTCCCGTTCGGCCTCCGCCCGGGCGACCTCGCCGGTGGCCGAGAGGGCGACGCCGCGAGCGTAGTGGCGCATGGCGGTGGTCACCGCGTAGAGCTCCGGGTCGGCGGGGGCGGGCAGGTCGAGGATGTCGGCCCAGCGGCCGAAGCGGATCAGTACGTGGACGCGCATGGCGAGGAAGCCCTCCAGCCAGTCGGCCATCGGGGGGCTCTGCACGCGGAGCAGGTCTTCCGGGATGGCGGCTTCGAGCTGGGCGGCGGTGTCGAGGGCGACCTGTGACTGGCCGAGGAACATGGCGCCGTAGATCTTGAAGTGGTAGTTGTGCGCCCGGTAGAGGGTGTAGAAGTTCATCGCGCCGGCCCGCCGGTGGTACTTCTCGTCGGCGGCGATCGCGGCGCTGTTGGCCGCGACGACCTGGCGGTAGTCCCCGCACAGGACGTCGAGGTGCGAGGGCATGTGGAGCAGGTGCCCGGCGTCGGGGACGATGCCGCGCAGCCGGTCGGCGACGGTGAGGGCCTGCTCCGGTGTCGGGGACATCTCCATCAGGTGGATGTAGAGGTGCAGGACGCCGGGGTGCCGACCGCCGGCGTCGGTCGCGAGCGCGCCTTCCAGCACGGCCTTGGCCTCCGCGGTCCGTGCGCCCTCGGCCGGCTGACCGGTGATCAGGTCCCACAGCTGCCAGGGGGTGAGGTTCATCAGCGCGTCGGCGTGCAGGGTGGCGATGTCCGGGTCGTCGGGCGCCAGTTCGTAGACCGCGCGCATCGCGTCCGCGTAGGGCTCGTTCCACACCGAGCAGTCCTCGACGGCCTCCGGCTGCGGGTAGCGGGCCCGCAGCGCGCCGATCAGAGCCTGCTCGACCGGGGTGGCCCGGACGGCCTTCTCATGGGCTCGTTCCACCGCGGCGTGCGTACGCTCCACCGTCCGCGCCAGTTCTTCGCCCTCGAAGAATTCCCAGGGCTTGTTGTAGTTCGGGCCCAGCGCGTAGGCGATGCCCCAATAGGCCATCGCGCACTCAGGATCAGCCTCCGCCGCCTTTTCGAAGCAGGCGACGGCTTCCTCGTGGTGGAAGGCGTACGTCCACACCAGGCCGCGGTTGAACCAGAGTTGGGCCTCGGCCGACGAGGTGGTGACGGGACGGCTGTGCGTGCCGAGGTCGTAATAGTCGCCCATGGTTTCTCCTGGAAAGCGGCCGGGAGCCGTGAGAATAGCGGTTGCGGACACACCCTCATTCACCGATGAATTCTCGCATTTCCAGATTAATCAGTGGGCCTCTTCGGGCGGCGGGAGGACGCCTGGAGGGGGAGCCGGGTCAGACGCCGGTCAGGATCTGCGGCGCCAGGATCTTGATCTGGGTGTTGGTCCAGCGCAGCTGCCGGAGCGTCTGCGGGTGGCAGTCGGTGACCAGCGCCAGGAGCCGCTCGTCCCGGCTGGCCTGCGCCGCCTGGGCGAGCATCTCCCAGTGCAGGGAGTTCCGCGCGGCGGCCAGGTGCAGATCACGCAGGTCGTGCAGGAGGAGCAGGCCGGTCGCGGGGCGCCGCCCGAGGGCTTCCGACGCCTTCTCCCGGAGCGTGGCGAGCGCGCCCGGCGACGAGTTGCCGCGCGGTCCCGACAGATCGAGGCCGCGGTCGCGGCCCGCGTCCGCGAGGCGGGCGGCGTGCTCGCGCGACCAGCGGGCGACGTCGAGCGCGACATGGTGGAACTCGTGGTCGGTGTGGTGCCGTGCGGCGGCGGCCAGCAGGTCCTGCTCCAGGTCGCCTTCACCGTCGTGGAGGAGACGGAGGGTGGTTTTGATGCCGGTCATGTGCTGCTCCGCGCCGTCTCGGTCCGGGCGCCGGTGTCGCTCGCGCGCCGCGCGACGAGGGTGACACGGGCCGCGCCGGTCTTGAACAGTGGCTGTTTGGAGACCGGGTCCCAGTCGGTGACGGTGGTCTCGTTGGCGGCGCGGCCCGGGCCGTCGTCGGGCGGGTGGTGGCCGGCCGGGGTGTCCCAGTAGCCGTAGTGGAAGGGCAGGAACACCATGCCGTCGCGGATCGCGGTGGTGCGCAGGCGGGCGCGCACCGCCCCGCGCGGGGTCGTGACCTGCACGAGGTCGCCGTCGGCGAGTCCCTGGGCCGACGCCTCGGCGGGTGAGATCTCCGCCCAGACGTCCGGCGCGGCGGCGTTCAGCTCGGGAGCGCGGGCGGTCTTCGTGCGGGTGTGGAAGTGGTACACGGTCCGGCCGGTGATCAGCTGGAGGGGGTAGTCGGCGGAGGTGTCCTCGTGGGGCGGCAGGTACTCCGCGGCCTTGATGACGGCCTTGCCGTCCGGGTTGAGGGACCGGTACTCCACGGGTTCCACGCTCGCCCCGGTGACCATGTCCCTGCCGTAGCTCTCGCAGGTGTCGGGGTGGGCGTGGGTGATGCCGTTTGTGTAGAGGCGTGCGGTGCCGTCGGGGGCCTGTTCGGTGCAGGGCCACTGGATGCCGCTGCCGCCGCGCAGCCGGTCGTAGCTCAGGCCCGTGTAGTCGCAGGGGCGGCCGGCGCCGCACCGCTGCCAGGCCGCGAACGCCGACTCGGGGTCGTGCCAGGTGATCAGCGGCCCGTCGTCCTTGTCACGGAAGTCCATGCGATGGGCGAAGTCGAGGAAGATGTCCAGGTCGGCCCTGGCCTCTGCGGGTGGTTCGACGGCCTTCTCCGACAGGTGCACGGTGCGGTCGGCGTTGGTGAGGGTGCCGGTCTTCTCGCCCCAGGTCGCCGCGGGCAGCACCACGTCGGCGAGCTGCGCGGTCTCGGTGAGGAACAGGTCCTGTACGACCACGAACAGCCGTTCCTGGGCGAGGATCGAACGGATGCGGGACAGCTCGGGCAGGGACACGGCCGGGTTGGTGCCGGTGATCCACAGCAGGCCGATCGAGCCCTGCTCGGCGTACCGGAAGATCTGCATGGCGTGCGTGGGCGGTGCGTAGTGCGGGATGGTCTCCGGCGTCACGTTCCATACGGCGGCCAGTTCGGCCACGTGCTGGCCGTTCTGCCAGTTGCGGAAGCCCGGCAGGTCGCCGTCCGCGCCGCATTCGCGGGTGTTCTCGGCGCTGGGCTGCCCGTTCATCTGGAGGAGTCCGCGGCCGGGGCGGCCCAGCATGCCGCGGATCAGATGCAGGTTGTTGACCTGGACGGCGGCAGCGGTGGCCTGGTGGGACTGGTAGACGCCCTGGAGGACCGTGGACAGCAGACGCTCGGCGGTGCCGAGGACCTCCGCGGCCCGCTCGATCTGCGCGGCCGGCACGTCGCAGATCCCGGCCGCCCACCTGGGGGTGCACTCCTCGACCATGGCCGCGAGTTCCTCGAAGCCGACGGTGTGCGCGTCGACGTAGGCCCGGTCGACGCGGCCGGTGCGGATGATCTCGTGCAGCAGCGCGTTGAGCAGTGCGACGTTCGTGCCCGCTCGCGGGGCCAGGTGGACATCGGCGCGCCGGGCGACCTGCGTGTACCGCGGATCGACACATACGAGCCGGGGCGGGGCGCTTCCCTCCAGGCGGTCCAGGAGCCGCATCCAGAGAACGGTCTGCGTCTCCGCCATGTTGTGCCCGAACAGGGCGATGGTGTCGGCGTGGTCGATGTCCTCGTAGGAGCCGGGCTGTCCGTCGCAGCCGAAGGTCTCCTTGAGCGCCTCGGCGGCGGTCGCCGTGCACAGCCGGGTGTTGCCGTCCAGGTGGTTGGTGCCGATGCCGGCGCGGGCCAGGACGGCCAGGGTGTAGTACTCCTCCAGGAACAGCTGCCCGGTGGTGTAGAAGCCGATCGACCCCGGGCCCTTGTCGTCCAGGAGGTCCCGGGTCCGGGCGGTGATCCGGTCCATGGCGGTGTCCCAGTCGCACTCCACGAGCCGGCCGTGCTCACGGACCAGGGGCCGGGTGAGCCGGTCCGGGGAGGCGTTGGCCTGCCAGCCGTAGAGGTCCTTGGGGCCCAGGCGTCCGCGGTTCACCCGGTCCGCGGCCCGGCCGCGCACTCCGACGATGCGGCCCTCGCGCACCGCGATGTCCATCGCGTCCCCGTTGGAGTGCAGCAGCGAGGCGGACTGCACCCAGCGCTCCACGTCCTGCTCGGCGACCCCGGCCCGCAGGTGCGTGTCCGTCCGCGAAGGCCAGGGCGTGCCGGGGGCGTAGGGGGTGCGCACACCCCAGGGATCCGCGATCCGGTCGGCCGAGGTGTCCATGGTCCCACCTCCCACGGGAGAACGTCCGTGACGAGTACCCCGCAGTGACCCCGCAACTCCGGTGACGCTGAGTACACACGCATGCCACAGAGGGCACGCACCGTCGCGGTAGACGATCACCCGGTCGTTCGATCGCGGGCACCTTCGCCACTGGGCTGGCAGCCGCCAACTCCCCCTCCCTAGGATGTACTTCCTGTCCAGCCAGTCCGTTGGCGCGGCACCACGCAGGGGGAACGATGCACTCCGAGAAGCAGTTGTCCACCGAGATCGACGCGAGCGTGCCGACGGCAGCGCGCATGTACGACTACTACCTGGGCGGCAAGGACAACTACGCGGCCGACCGCGCGGCGTGCGAGGAGCTCGACAAGGTCGTGCCCAGCACGCGCCGTCTGGCCCTGAACAACCGGCGCTTCCTCCAGCGGGTCGTGCGGACCCTCTCCGAGGAGTACGGCATCCGGCAGTACCTGGACCACGGATCCGGCCTGCCGACGCAGGACAACGTGCACCAGATCGCCCAGCGCATCGACCCCTCGACCCACGTGGTGTACGTCGACAACGACCCGATGGTGCTGGTCCACGGCCGTGCGCTGCTGGAGCAGGACGAGCGCACCAGCGTCATCCACGCGGACATGCGCGAGACCGACCTGATCTTCGACCACCCCGACACCAAGCGGCTGATCGACTTCTCCCAGCCGGTGTGCGTGCTGTTCAACTCGGTGTTCCACTGCATCCCGGACAGCGACACCGACGGACCGCTGGCGGTGGCCCGCCGCGTACGGGAGCGGCTCGCGCCCGGCAGTTTCCTGGTGATGTGCCAGCTGGTCAGCGAGGACCCCGAGGTCCGTGCCTTCGTCACGAACTTCATGGACCAGGCGACCCAGGGGCACTGGGGACGCGTGCGTGAGGAGAAGGACGTCGCCACGTACTTCGAGGGTCTGGAGATCCTGGAGCCGGGGCTGGTGGAGGTGTCCACGTGGCGTCCGGACACCGAGGTGGCACCCCGTCAGCTCACGCACGAGTGGATCGAGTTCGGCGGTGTGGGGCGGATTCCCCTGGAGGGGTGACGCTGATTCCCTGCGGCAGTGGTGCCCGGAGAAGTGACGCAGCTGCCGCGTGCGGGACGCCGGTCGTCCCGCACGCGGCACTCGCGTGTCAGGCGTAGCGCTGTGCCATCGTCGTGCGCAGCAGTTCCAGGGAGTCACGGGGCTTGAGCGCCTCGTCCGCGAGGCGGTCGAGCGCGATCCGGTACTCCTCCGTCTCGTCGCGGTCCTCGAGGAAGTTCGCGCTCTTGATGTGCTCGAGGTAGACCACGTCGGGCAGGTCGAGGCCGCCGAAGCGCAGATACGTGACCGGGATGGCGGGCGCCGAGGCGTTCGTGACGTTCAGCGGGACGATCTGCAGGGTCACGTTGGGGCGTTCGGCCATCTCGACGAGGTGCGCGAGCTGCTCCCGCATCACCTCGGTGCTGCCCAGGACGCGCAGCAGCACGGACTCGTCGATGACCGCCCACAGCTGCGGTGCGTCCGGCCGGAACAGCAACCGTGCCCGGTGCCTGCGGAGTTCGACGCGCCGCTCCACCTCGCCGGACGGCGCGTTCGGCAGGCCGCGCTCCACCACGGCCCTGGTGTAGGCGGGTGTCTGCAACAGGCCGGGCACGTACTGGATCTCGAAGGTACGGATGGTGGCGGCGGCCTCCTGGAGTCCGACCAGGCGGTCGAACCACTCGGGCATCAGCCGCTTGTCGTACCGCTGCCACCAGCCCGGCTCGCCGGCGCGCTGCAACAGCTTGAGCAGCACCGAGGCCTCGTAGTCGTCGGTGCCGTACAGCTGGAGCAGCGCACGGACGTCGTTCTCCGTCGGCGGGCGGCGGCCCTTGCCGGACTCGATGCGGGACAGCTTCGCGGCACTGAAGCCGACGGCGCGCGCCGCCTGGTCCTGGGCGAGCCCGGCGTCCTCACGGAAGCCGGCCAGTTGTACGCCGACCAGCATCTTCAGCAGAGTCGGCGCAGGCTCGGGCCTGTCCAGGTAGGGTTCCAGACGGGAGATGCGACGCGACGCGGCGGACATCCTGACTCCCAGCAGACCGGCACAAGGGCGATTTACACTATCGCACTCCGCCGGGCGCGCTCGCATCCCTCAGAGCAGCCCTATGCAAGTGGGGAGTTGAGCTCCGCTTCACCGCGCGGGCTTCACGGCAGACCATCACGGCAGACCACGCGGCTTCACAGCAGGTGGTCGAACTCGCCGTCCTTCGCCCCGGCCAGGAACGCCGCCACCTCCGCCGCCGTGTAGACGAGCGCGGGCCCGTCGGGGTCACGGGAGTTGCGCATTGCGATCCCGCCGTCGACGAGAGGGGCGACTTCGACGCAGTTGCCCTCGGCGTTGCTGTGCCGGCTCTTGATCCAGCAGGCGTCCAACGAGCTTGCCTGCACTCCGTTCTGCACTGGTGGCACCGCGGTCTCCTTGCTGTTTCTGGTTCACGTCCCGGCTTGGGTACCCAACACGGCTTGATTCTCACGCAATTTCGCGTGCAATTGCACGGGGGCGCCTTCAGCGTGGATAATAGCCGCGGCGTCAACCCCTGTGGTGACGCCGCGTCCTGACCTCGCATCGGGGAGATGCCGTGTCATCAGCTGCGCACCACGTGCTCCGGCCGCCCAGTGGGGCTGCGGCACAGGCAGCCGCACCCGCCACGAGCACCGGATTCCCGCCCGGTCCGCCCGCGGTGACGCCGTACGAGGCGATGCCGTACGGGACTTTGCCCCCGATGCCGGAGACGATGCCGCAGCCCTCCGGGGCCCTGGCCGCCTCGGCCGCCCTGCGCGTCGAGTGCAGCAGGGAAGGGTTCGCGCGCGCCCGGTCCTTCACGCGCGAGACGCTGCATTTCTGGTCGCTCGACCACCGCTGCGACGACACGACCCTCGTCATCACCGAACTCGCCGCCAACGCCGCGACGCACGCGGCGCCGGGGACGGCGGGCACGACCGGCGCTCCGGCCGCGCCGGAGATCCGGCTCGGATTCCGCCTGGACCCCACACACCTGCTGGTCACCGTCTCCGACCCCGACGACCACCCGCCCGTGTACGCCCCCACCGGCTCCGCCCTGGCGGAGCACGGCAGGGGTCTGGGCATCGTCGACGTCCTGTCCGAGGAGTGGGGCTGGACCCCCCGCCCTCCGGCGGGCAAGACGGTCTGGGCCAGGTTGTCGACCTGTCCACCCATCTGACACGACTGCCGCGGAAAGGCCCCTCGCCATGCGCAGCGCTTCGACGGAACACCCGAGCAGCGAGCGCCCACAGCGCCCCGACGCCCCGTCCGGGGTCGCCCGGACCACGCCGCTCACGGCCCTGGACCGAGTGCCCTGGGGCGACATCCAGGACTCCACCGGTTCGGCGGCGGCCATTCCCCTCCTGCTCAACGGCATCGCCTGGGGTGACGCCGACACGGCCCGCTCGGCTCTCGACGACCTGCGCAGGCGGATCTGCCAGTTCGGCTTCGTCGTGGAGCAGGCGACGGCCGCCACGGTTCCCTTCCTGTGGGAGCTGGCGAAACTGCCGCAGGTGACCTGCCGTGCCCAGATCATCCGGCTGCTCAAGAGCATTGCCGACGCCCGGCAGTGGGAGAGCACCGCCGCCGTCTATCCGAAGCTGCTGAACCGCCGGGAGAACCCGGTGGTGTGGGAGCGTGCGGCCCGCCAGGCCGTGCGGGCCCGGCGCGGCGAGCTCGGCCGGCTGATGGCGGACGAGGACACGGAGATCGCCCGGGCCACGACCGAGCTCGCCCGTTCCCTGAGCGCCTGACGGTATGCCGGTGCCCGGGCGCCGGGAGTCGTGACGAAACGGTGAGGGCCCCCTGTCACCATGGGTGACGCCCCTCGCCTCGCGCGGCCGGGCAGTGTAGACATGGCACATGGTCCGACTCTTGGGTCGATCCGGGACTCGATCGCCCCTGCGGCCCGGCGCTGCGCCGTCCGCTCGGCAGCGGCGGGAGGCGGGCCCGTCACGGTGGCAACCGGTGGCGGGACTGCGGTCGGTGCTGGGCGGACGCAGCGTCGCCGGACAGGTGTTCCTGCTCGTCGTGGTGATCGTGCTGCTGCTGGTGGTGGCGGCCGTCGTGGCGCTGGTCCTCCAGGTGCGGCACGACACGACTCAGGAAGCCCGCAACCGTTCCCTCGCCGTCGCGGAGACCTTCGCCAACGCGCCGGGCACGGTCGAGGCGCTGGAGGGCCCCGATCCGACGGCGGTGCTCCAGCCGCGTGCCGAGGCCGCACGTGAGCAGTCGAAGGTCGACTTCATCGTCGTCATGAACACCGACGGGGTCCGCTACTCGCACCCCAAGCCGGACCGCATCGGGAAGAAGTTCGTGGGGACGATCGCGCCCGCGCTGGCCGGGAAGGCGGTGACCGAGGAGATCGAGGGCACCATCGGCCCCCTGGTCCAGGCCGTGGTGCCGGTGAAGGACCCCGACGGGCAGGTCGTGGGGCTGGTGTCCGCGGGGGTCACGACCAAGAACATCGGCGGGACCGCCGACCGTCAGCTGCCGCTCGTGCTGTCCGCCGCCGCGGCGGCGCTCGCCCTGGCGACGGCGGGTGCCGCGCTGGTGAGCCGGCGGCTGCTGCGCCAGACGCACGGGCTCGGGCCGCACGAGATGACCCGGATGTACGAGCACCACGACGCCGTGCTGCACGCCGTCCGGGAGGGCGTGCTCATCGTCGACGACGGGGGCACCCTGCTGCTCGCCAACGACGAGGCGCACCGGCTGCTCGGGCTGCCCGCCGACGCCGAGGGCCGACACGTGCTCAGCCTGGGGCTCGACCCCGGCACCGCCGAGCTGCTGGCCTCCGGGCGCGACGCCACCGACGAGGTGCATCGCGTCGGGGACCGGCTCCTGGCCGTGAACCAGCGCACCACGGACCGTGCCGGCGTCCCGCCCGGCAGCGTCGCCACGCTCCGCGACTCCACCGAGCTGCGCGCCCTGTCCGGCCGGGCCGAGACCGCGCGGGAACGGCTCAACATGCTGTACGACGCCGGGGTGGGCATCGGGACGAGCCTGGACGTGACCCGCACGGCCGAGGAGCTGACCGAGCTGGCGGTGCCCCGGTTCGCCGACTTCGCCACGGTCGACCTGTTCGACGCCGTCCTGGGCGGCGGGCAGCCGGACGCGGCGACCGCGCTCAGCCGTGCGGCGCTCAGCGGGATCCGCAAGGACGCTCCTCTCTACCCGGTCGGCGAGCGGATCAGGTTCGTCGAGTCCTCTCCGCAGGGCCGCAGCCTCGACACCGGCCGGCCGGTGCTGGAACCCCGGCTGAGCGAGGCCCCCGGCTGGCAGGCACAGGACTTCGAGCGCTCCGCGCAGATCGTGGAGTACGGCATCCACTCCCTGATCACCGTGCCGCTGCGGGCCGGCTCCCTGCTGCTCGGCGTGGTCAGCTTCTGGCGCTGCGAGAAGCCGGAGCCCTTCGACACGGACGAACTGGCCCTGGCGGAGGAGCTGGTCGCGCGGGCGGCCGTCTCCATCGACAACGCGCGCCGCTACACCCGCGAGCA
Organism: Streptomyces sp. NPDC006235; assembly: GCF_040613735.1. Classification (NCBI taxonomy): domain Bacteria; kingdom Bacillati; phylum Actinomycetota; class Actinomycetes; order Kitasatosporales; family Streptomycetaceae; genus Streptomyces; species Streptomyces sp. NPDC006235. The sequence goes on along the minus strand of NZ_JBEXSR010000010.1, from coordinate 115,965 downwards.
CAGCATGGCGGTGACGCTCCAACGCAGCCTGCTCCCGCGGAACCTGCCCGAGCAGGACGCCCTGGAGATCGCCTACCGGTATCTGCCCGCGCAGGCCGGGGTGGGCGGCGACTGGTTCGACGTGCTGCCGCTGTCGGGCGCCCGGGTCGCGCTCGTGGTCGGGGACGTCGTCGGGCACGGGCTGCACGCGGCGGCGACCATGGGGCGGCTGCGCACCGCCGTGCACAACTTCTCCGCTCTCGACCTGCCGCCCGACGAACTCATCGCCCTGCTGGACGAGCTCGTCGGCCGCATCGACCAGGACGAGACGGAGGCGGAGGGCAGCGCCCCGGTCACCGGCGCGACCTGTCTGTACGCCGTGTACGACCCGGTCTCCCGGCGCTGCACCGTGGCACGGGCGGGGCATCCCCCGCCGGCGCTGATCCACCCCGACGGCAGTGTCGAGTTCCCCGACGTGCCGGCCGGTCCCCCGCTCGGGCTCGGCGGTCTGCCGTTCGAGACGGCGGAACTGGAGCTGGCGGAGGGCAGCCGGCTCGTCCTCTACACCGACGGGCTGGTCGAGGACCGGCAGCGGGACATCGACGTCGGTCTCGACATGCTGCGCGACGCGCTGGGCCGGGCCGGCCAGTCCCCCGAGGACACCTGCCGGACCGTCCTCGACTCGCAGCTCACGGCCCGCTCCAGCGACGACATCGCCCTGCTCGTCGCCCGCACCTGGGCGCTCGCCCCCGACCGGGTCGCCGAGTGGCCGGTGCCGGCCGACCCGGCGGCCGTGGGCCAGGTACGGGCGGCGGTCACCCGGCAGCTGTCGGAGTGGGGACTGGACGAGCTGACGTTCACCACGGAGTTGATCCTCAGCGAGCTGGTCACCAATGCGCTCCGGTACGGCGGCGGCCCCATCCACGTCCGGGTGCTGCGCGACCGCAACCTGATCTGCGAGGTGTCCGACAGCAGCAGCACGTCGCCGCGTCTGCGGTACGCGACGATGACGGATGAGGGCGGGCGAGGTCTGTTCCTGGTCGCGCAGCTCGCCGAGCGCTGGGGGACGCGTTATCTGCCCGCGGGGAAGGTGATCTGGGCGGAGCAGCCGTTGCCGTGAGCGGGCCATAAGGCTGCCTGAGGTCGGCCATAAAGTCGCCTTATGAGCTCATAGACCGGACCCGCGTACCAACTTAGGCATGCCTCAGTTTAGGCTTCACGGCGAGATCACTTGTCGCCGCTCGAAGGGAACCTGACCATGCCCCGCCCCCTGCGGGTAGCCATCGTCGGATCCGGCCCCGCCGGGATCTACGCCGCCGACGCCCTGCTCAAGTCCCAGGTGGCCGCCGAACCCGGCGTGTCCATCGACATCTTCGAGCGCATGCCGGCGCCGTTCGGCCTGATCCGTTACGGCGTCGCGCCCGACCACCCGCGGATCAAGGGCATCATCACCGCCCTGCACCAGGTCCTCGACAAGCCGCAGATCCGGCTCTTCGGCAACGTGGACTACGGCACCGACATCAGCCTGGACGACCTGCGCGCGTTCTACGACGGCGTGATCTTCGCCACCGGCGCGACGGCGGACCGGGCGCTGTCCCTCCCGGGCATCGACCTCGACGGCTCCTACGGCGCCGCGGACTTCGTGTCCTGGTACGACGGCCACCCGGACGTGCCGCGCACCTGGCCGCTGGAGGCGGAGAAGGTCGCCGTGCTCGGCGTCGGCAACGTCGCGCTCGACATCGCGCGCGTCCTCGCCAAGACGGCGGACGAGCTGCTCCCGACGGAGATCCCGCCGAACGTCTACGAGGGTCTGAAGGCCAACCGGGCCAAGGAGATCCACGTGTTCGGCCGCCGCGGCCCGGCGCAGGCGAAGTTCAGCCCGATGGAGCTGCGGGAGCTGGACCACTCCCCCAACATCGAGGTCATCGTCGACCCCGAGGACATCGACTACGACGAGGGCTCGATCGCGACCCGGCGCGGCAACAAGCAGGCCGACATGGTCGCCAAGACCCTGGAGAACTGGGCGATCCGGGACGTCGGCGACCGGCCCCACAAGCTCTTCCTGCACTTCTTCGAGTCGCCGGTGGAGATCCTGGGCGAGGACGGCAAGGTCGTCGGCCTGCGCACCGAGCGCACGGAACTCGACGGCACCGGCAACGTCAAGGGCACGAGCACGTTCAAGACCTGGGATGTCGGGGCGGTCTACCGTGCCGTCGGCTACCTGTCCGACAAACTCCCCAAGCTGCCCTGGGACCTGGACTCCGGCACCGTCCCCGACGAGGGCGGCCGGGTCATGCAGGAGACCGGCGAGCACCTGCAGTCCACGTACGTCACCGGCTGGATCAGGCGTGGCCCGGTGGGCCTCATCGGCCACACCAAGGGCGACGCGAACGAGACGGTGTCCAACCTGCTGGACGACTACGCGAACGGCCGGCTGCACACGCCGGCCTCTCCCGGCCTGGAGGCCGTGGACGCGTTCCTCGCCGAGCGGAACATCCGCTTCACCACCTGGGACGGCTGGTACAAGCTGGACGCCGCGGAGAAGGCGCTCGGCGAGCCCGAGGGGCGCGAGCGCGTGAAGATCGTGGAGCGTGCGGACATGCTGCGGGCCAGCGGCGCCTGACGTCTCCTCCACCCCGTGGGTGGGTCCGGTGGCAATGTCACCGGACCCGCCCTTTTGCGTGCTTGAACCGTGTACGATCCGGATGCTTCACCGAACCATCACATCGCCTTCACCAGAGGGCCATGCAGGGGGGACGAACGTCCATGCGTATACGCCTTGTCGCGGCCACGGCCGTCGCTGCCGGAACACTGACCGCCCTGACGGCGGTTCCGGCCCAGGCCGCCGAGTACGACTCCGCGCTGAAGATCCGCGGTATCCAGTACGACGCGCCCGGGAGCGACTCCAACCGCTGCTCGACGGGAAACACCGACGAGGAGTACCTGACCATCAAGAACTACTCGCGGTCGACGACGGTGAACCTCAAGGGCTACGTCGTGAAGGACGCCGCGGGGAACAAGTTCACCTTCACGGCGAGCCACACCCTTCAGCCGGGTGACTACGTCAAGCTGCGCGGCGGCAACGGGACCGACTCCGACACGAACAACGTCGTGTACCGCGACAACTGCAACTTCATGTGGAACAACGACAAGGACACGATCTACGTGTACAAGCCGTCCGGCAGCCGCGCCGACGTGCACTCGTACACCAAGAGCGGCTCCGACCCGGACGGCAACGGGTACATCACGTACCACGGCTGAGCCGTTTGCCGAACCGGCAACAGGCTTGGTGTGCGTCGCGGCGGGCGCTGCATGATCGGTGGACCGAGCGCCCCTTTCCGGAACGCGGGAGGATCCATGCCGCAGACGTCCGCCGTCGACCACACCCATCGCCTGGTGCCTTCACCGGCCGGCCGCCTTCACCTCGTCGAGCAGGGTGACGGGCCACTGGTCCTGCTCCTGCACGGATTCCCCGAGTCCTGGTACGCCTGGCGTCACCAGCTGCCGGCCCTGGCCGCCGCGGGCTACCGCGCGGTGGCCGTCGACGTGCGCGGCTACGGGCGCTCGTCCCGGCCCGCGGAGGTGGACGCCTACCGGATGCTCGAGCTGGTGGCCGACAACGTCGCCGTCGTGGAGGCGCTGGGCGAGCGGTCCGCGGTGCTCGTGGGGCACGACTGGGGCGCGACCATCGCCGCGACGTCCGCGCTGGTCCGGCCGGAGATGTTCCGCGCGGTCGCGCTGCTGAGCGTGCCGTACACCCCGCCCGGCGGGCCCAGGCCCAGCGAGGTCTTCGCGCGGATGGGCGGCGAGGAGGAGTTCTACGTCTCCTACTTCCAGGAGCCCGGCCGGGCCGAGGCGGAGATCGAGCCCGATGTGCGCGGCTGGCTCGGGGGCTTCTACGCGGCACTGTCCCCGGACACCATGCCGGAGGCCGACCCGCATTTCGTGGCGCGCGGAGGCCGGCTGCGCGACCGCTTCCCCGTCGGCCGGCTGCCGCACTGGCTGAGCGAGGCCGATCTCGACCTCTACGCCGGGGAGTTCGAACGCACGGGCATGACCGGCGCCCTGAACCGCTACCGGAACATGGACCGGGACTGGCAGGACCTGGCGGACTTCGCCGGCGCCCCCGTCACGCAGCCGTCGCTGTTCATCGGCGGCGGTCTGGACGCGTCCACGACCTGGCTGTCCGACGCGATCGCGGCGTACCCGACCACGTTGCCCGGACTGACGGCTTCTCACATCCTCGACGGCTGCGGGCACTTCCTCCAGCAGGAGCGTCCCGTCGAGATCAACCGGCTGCTGATCGAGTGGCTGAAGGGTCTTCCCGCCTAGGTTTTCGAGCCGGGCAGCCAGCGGTCGAGGTAGGTGTGCAAGCCCGTGAGGTCGGTGCCTCGGGCGACATAACCCACGTATCCGTCGGGTCGCACCAGGGCGTGGGTGGTGCCGGGCCAGGGACTTTCCGTGCCGAGGCGGTGGACGCCGACCAGGTCGTGCAGCGGCGGCATCCCGGGCCAGGCGCCGGTGAGCAGGAGGTGGTGGCCCGGGCCGGCGGTCCGCTGCTGGAGGCCGCGTGGGACATCGGGGAGCCGGTCTCCCGCCCGGGGGCCGCGCGCCGGCCGGGCCGGGCCGGTGGTGGAGAGGGGGCCGCGACGGTAGTGGATGCCGAGTTCGGACACCGTGCGGAAGAGGCGTGCGCGGGGGCCGGTCACCCGCAGGAGCAGCGGAGCGAAGAGCGGGGCGAGGTGGGTGCGGGCCAGCCGTAGGGCCGGGTGGCTGCTCGTGCCGACGGTGAAGGCGCGGTCGGTGAGGCGCCGTACGCGGTGGCCGACCGGGGCCCGCTCCGCCTCGTACGTCTCCAGCAGGCCCTCCGGCGCCGCGCCGCGGCAGACGAGGGCGAGTTTCCAGCCCAGGTTGAGCGCGTCCTGGATGCCGGTGTTCATGCCCTGTCCCCCGGCCGGGCTGTGGATGTGCGCGGCGTCTCCGGCGAGGAAGAAGGGGTCCTTGCGGTAGTGGGCGGCGCCGCGGTTGTGGATGCGGAAGGTCGTCGTCCAGACCGGGTCCCGCAGGGTCAGCCGGTCGGTCGTCCAGTCGTCGGCGATCTGCTGGAGGAGGGCCAGGGGCACGTCGTCGGACCGGGCTCCCGGCGGGTGCGTGGCGATCATCCGCCAGGTGGCCGGGGTGCCGAGCGGGAAGAAGAACAGCAGGCCGGAGGCGGTCATGAAGGTGTGCGCGGCGCCCGGCTCCAGTCCGTCGACCTCCAGGTCGGCCAGCAGGAACGTCTGCGGGTAGGCGTATCCCTCGAACGCGATGCCCGCCTGGTCGCGCACGGTGCTGTGAGCGCCGTCGCAGCCGACGACGTAGCGGGCCCGCACCGTTTCCTCGCCGTCCTCCCCGTGGCGCAGGCGGCAGGTGACGAACTCGCCGTCCGCCTCGGCGCTCACCAGCTCCGTGCCCCGCTCGACGGTGACGTCCCGTGCGGCGAGACCGGCCGTGAGGACCGCCTCCGTCTCCGACTGCGGGAGGAAGAGCAGGAAGGGATAGGGCGTGTCGTCGCAGCCGACGTCGAACACCGGCAGGTGCAGCACCCGTCCGGGGAGGTGCAGGTGCAGCCGGACCGCCGCGTTCCCCCTGTCGACCAGTTCGTCCGTCACGCCGAACCCGGCCAGCATTTCCAGGGTGCGGGGCTGGATGGCGGGGGCGCGTGACTCCCGCGCACGGTCCAGTGAACGGTCGACGATCCGGAACGGAGTGTCGTACGCGCGGAGCTGGGTCGCGAGTGCGAGTCCGGTCGGGCCCGCGCCCACCACGAGCACGTCCAGGGGTGCCGTCATGGGACCCACCGTAGGCCCGTCTCCCGGCATGCCGGGGCCCTCCACGACGTGTCCGCGGCGGAGGGCTCCCGTCCGGTGGTGCCGGCTCAGACCTCCAGGTCGGTTTCGATCCGGCGGAGCTGGTGGCGGGCCATCGCCAGGTTCGCTCGGCTCGCGTCGAGCACGAGGTAGAGGAACAGTCCGCTGCCGCCGCGGCCCTTGAGCAGGCGGATGAGGTGGTACTGGGAGTTCAGGGTGATCAGGATGTCCTCGATCTCCTCCTTCAGGCCCAGGAGTTCCATGGTGCGCAGCTTGGCCCGTACGACGTCGGTGTTGCCGGCGGCGGCGACTTCCAGGTTGAAGTCCTTGGTGCCGCCGAGGGTGCCGAGCGCCATGCCGCTGGTGTAGTCGACGAGTGCCACGGCCGTCGCTCCGTCGATGGAGCTCAGGCATTCCTTCAGCGCGGTCTCCGTGTTGGCCATGCGAGCGGTTCCTTTCGTCCGGTGTTTCTTCGGTGGGTCGGTGATTGCGGTGGTTCGGGTGGTTCAGTGGGGCGGGTGGCTCAGTTGGTCGGGTGGCTCGGGTGGCTCAGATGCCGGTCTGCGGGCGCGGCTGGTGGGTGGGCCGCTGCGGCGTGCGTACCGGGAGGGTGCCGATGGGGCGGGCCGTGACCGGGGGCGCCGCCGCGAGGTGTTCGGCGGGCGCGGGCCGGTCGGCGTGGCGGCCGGTGCCCGGCTCGACGTGCGTGGCCACCAGGTCGGCGATCCGGGCGCCGGCGCGCCGGCCCTCCAGGTGGAGGCGGCCGACGTTGACGCGGTCCTCGGCGAGGAGGGTGAGGACGGCGGTCGTCCCGGCCGCGTAGGTGGCGACGTAGCCTCCGGAGCCGCGCACCAGCAGTTCGCGGAAGTCGCCGCGGGCCGCGGCGTCGGTCATACGGTGGGCGACGCCGAGGGCGGCGGCGGTGAGCGCCGCGAGTCCCTCCGGTTCGGTGTCCGGGACGTCGTGGGCGAGGACGAGTCCGTCGACGGTGGCCGCGAGCGAACCGGTCAGGCGGGGTATGCGGGTGCGGAGCCGACGCAGTTCGTCGAGGACGTCGGTCTCGACGGCCATGAGCAGTCTCCTTTCGGCACGCTGTCGTCGCGCGCGGATCACAGTGCCTCCAAGGCGTGCAGGAGCCGTCGCAGCAGTGCGGTGTCGGGCTCGTCCGGTGCCGTGGGACGAGGCGCGGGGCCCGGCTCGGCGGACACGGGTGCGGGGGCGGGGGCGGGGGCAGAAGCTGGAGCAGGGACGGGGACTTTGGGCACGACCAGCCCGGCGGCGGCCAGGCGGCGGAGTTCCACGAGGGTGTGGAAGGTGCGGCTGGCGAGGGCGGTGGCGATCTGGGCGGCGGTGCGGACACCGTCGACCTGGGCGAGGGTGCGGCTGCGGCGGGCCGGCAGGTCAGCCGGGTCGGTTCCGGCGTCGGGGACGCGGGCGAGCGGGGCGAGGTCGACGGCGGGCTCGGGCCATATGCGGTGCAGCAGTTCACGGCGGCGTCTCGACTCGCGCAGGACGCTGTCCACCGGCACGGGACGGACCGCGCCGAGCCAGTGCGCGGCTCCGGGGCGGAAGCGGAGGGCCGGTCCGTCGTGGGCGAGGACGAAGTACGCCGCGTCGAAGAGGGCGCCCAAGTGGCACAGTTCGAGCGCGCCCGCGGCGAGGTGGCCGTTGTCCACCAGCCGACGGCCGACGCGGCACTCGCGGCCGGCCTCGTCGATGGCCTCCCACCAGCCGTCCGGGGCGAGCGCGCCGCTGTGGGTGAGCAGATCGCCGAGGTCGGGGGTGAGGGCGGATTCGACATGGACGACGTGTCCCGCGGCCAGGTAGACGATCCCCGCCTCGGTGGAGAGGGCGCCGCTCGCGCCCTGGGCGGCGAGGGTGCCGAGCAGGGCCGAGGCCGGTTCGTCCATGCGTGCGGTCCGGGTCGGCGTGATCATCCGAGCACCAGTCTGTCCGCCATCTCGGCGAGCCGGAGGCGGGCCAGGGCGAGGTTGCCCTCGCCGCGGTCGAGCCATAAGTGCAGGAACACGGTGCTGTCGAAGGTCGTGGTGACGAACCTGAGCAGGTGGTACGCGTCGGTGTTCGTGATGATCAGGTCCTGTACGGGTGGTTCCTTGCCGGACGCTCCGCCCGCGTCGCCGCCGGCCGGGGCGAGCACGCCGCTCTCCGTGGCCAGACGGGCGAGTTCGGCGGTCTCCGCGGCCGCCGCCTCCAGGTCACCGCCCGGTGCGTCACCCACCGCGCCCAGGGCGAGACCACTGATCCAGTCGACCACCGCCGCCCCTCGCGCACCGGGCAGCCGCATGGCCTCCAGCAGACTCTCGTCGATTCCGGGCACGCCGAATCCCCCTCCCCTGCACGGCCGTTCCCGCGAACGTGAGCACGACACTACGGAACGTGCTCGGCCCAGGTGAAGGCTTTGGCATTTTCCAGGGGAATGTGCCGGAAGTGAGCGAGAGGTGATCAGAGTCGGACGGAATCGAACAGGAAGCGGCGCAGCACGCAAGGCCGGGCGCAGGCCGGCGACCGGGATGACGACCTCACCCGCAGGACGACACTCGGCGAACGTGCAGCCGTCCAGGCGGAACGGGAAGGCCGTCCAGCCGGCGCGACGGGGCGTCAGCGGTCCCGGTCGTCACCGGGTTCCTGGGGCGGTGCGGGAGAGGGGCGGTTCTCACCGGCTGCGCGGGGTCAGTGTGAGGCCGAGGCGGTCGCGCGGCGGCCAGGGCCACGGCCCAGACGTGGGCGGGGATTGCCGTGCACCTGCACGTCATAGCGGCTCAGCACGGTGGCCAGGACGAGCACCGACTCCATGGTGAAGAACGCCTGGCCCACGCACTGGTGGGCGCCGTCCCCGAAGGGCAGGTAAGCCATGGAGTGCCGCGCGCGTACGGCGGGCTTGTCGAACCGGTGGGGATCGAACCGCAGCGGTCGGGCCAGAACTCGGCGAGCCGGTGGGTGAGATACGGGGAGATGACCAGCGTGGTCCCGGCCGGCACCGGCACCTCGCCGACATGATCGTCCTTCCTGGCGACCCGGGGAACGGCCCACGCCATCGAGTACAGCCGCATCACTTCGGCCATCACCTGCTGGGTGAAGACCAGCTGCCGCACCTCGCGGCGGGCCGAATCGACGACGGGCAGCAACGTCCGGTTGATCCTGCGGGTCGCCCGCAAGAATGCCCGGTCTCCGGGCATCGGCCGTCGACGAGGGATGCAGGCATCACGGCCGCCTACCGGCTACGGATCGAGTTACGCTCACTCAACGAGCAAACGCTCAGATGCGCCCCACGACACGACACCGGCCGTGGCCAGGATCCACAGCGTGAACACATCCACCGGTCTGTCCCGGCCGTCGTCAGGCCACGAGGCGGAGCACGTCCGTCAGGCCGCGGTCACCCGTGCGGTGTTCGGCGGGCAGGATGTAGGTGCGCAGGCCACAGGCGGTCGCGCCACCGTCGCGTACGGGGTTGTCGCCGACCATGAGCGTGGCGCGGGGGTCGGCGCCGAGGTCGGCGCAGGCCTTCAGGAACAGCTGCGGGTCGGGCTTTTCGCGGGCGTGTTCGTAGGAGATGACGCACGTGTCGATCAGGGTGCCCAGGCCGTGGTATGCGAGGTGGGTGCGCAGGTCCCAGGCGAAGTCGCTCACGATGCCGATCCGTAGTCCGCGGTCACGCAGGGCGCGCAGCACCGCTTCGGTGTCGGGGTAGGGGATCCAGGCATCCGCCGCGATGAGCTCCCGGTAGGCCGTGTCCTCCACGCCGCGCAGGAAGTCCACTCGTTCCCACCATCCCCGCATGGCACGGCGGTGCCGTTCGGAGGAGAGGTCCCGGCCCTCCTGCAGGGCGACGACAGCGGGCAGCCGGAAGGCAGTGTGCAACTGCTGCGAGGTCTCTGCCAGCACACCCGGCTCGTCGAGTCGGGCGAGGCGGCCGGAAGCCGCGCCGACCCGGCGCAGCCACGTCTCCAGGTCGATCATCTGGAAGATGGTGTTGCTGAAGTCGAACAGGACGGCTTCGACCGGTGGCACGGGTGCGGCCATCTCGGCGTCCGTGGGGCGGTAGGCGCTGGGCGTTTTGAACAGGGTCTCTATCACGGGGTGGGCTGCTCTTCGGATGCGACGGTCTCGACGGGGACGTGGAGGTCTCGGATGGCCGCGAGTTCTGGTTCGGGGGTGCCGGTGTCGGTGATGACGGCGTGGTAGTCGGCCGCGGTGCCGTAGGCGTAGGTGGCGGTCTTGCCGAATTTCGAGTGGTCCACCAGGAGCAGTGCCTGCTCGGCGGCGGCGAGCATGGCCAGCTTGACCTCGACGTAGTCGTTCAAGGGGTGGAAGAGGCGGCCGTCCAGGACAGCGGTGGCGGACATCAAGGCGAGGTCCGCGTGGAGTTGGGACAGCGCGCGGGTGACCGCGGGACCGGTGCACGAGTTGAAGTCGCCGCGGTAGTGGCCGCCCAGCAGGGTGACATGCACGGTCGGCGCGGACCCGAGGCGCTGGGCGAGGCCGACCGAGTTGGTGACGACGTGCAGCTGGTCCAGCTCGGCCAGCCTGGGCACGAGGGGGAACAGGGTCGTCGAGTCGTCCATGAGCAGGGTGCTGCCCGGCCTGATCCGGTCGGCGACGGCCGCGCACAGCGCGTTCTTGGCCTCCAGGGCGCTGTTCTCCCGGAAGCGGGTGGCGGTCTCCATGGTGAGGGCGGGAAAGGCGACGGCCCGTCCGCGCTCCTTGCTCAGCAGGTGGCGCCCGGCGAGGTCGTCCAGGTCCCGGTGCATCGTCATCAAGCTGACGTCGAAGTGCCGGGCGAGGTCGTCGATGCGGGTCTCGCCGTGGTCGGCGACGTAGCGCAGGACGGCCTGCCGGCGCTCCTCGACGGCGGCCTGCGACAGTCGCGTACGGGCGGTCACTGCGCCCCTCCTTCCGGGTGGCTCCGGTCTCGCAGTTTCGCACACGGGGCAGCGAGGGCCGGGGGCTGTCCGGTCCCCGGCCCCGGGGCCGCCCGCGCGGCGGCGAGTATCAGGTACGACACGGACGGTTACGGACCTTCCACGGTGACCAGCACCTTGACCTGCTCCGGGTCGACGGAGGCGGTGAACGCCTTGGCCGCGTCGTCCAGGGGGTAGGTGGCGGTGACGATCTCGGCGGTCTGGACGGCGCCCGACGCGATGAGGGACATGGCGGTGCGGTAGTCGTCGGCGGTGTACATCAAGGTGCCCTCGACGCGGATCTCCCGGTCCTGGATCAGGTCCAGGCGGATCGGGGTGGCGCCGGCGGCGCCCACCCCCACCACGACGATGTGACCGCCCTTGGCGACCAGGTCGGTGGCCTGCGCCATGGACTGTTCGCGGGTCACGCAGTCGAAGACGACGTCGGCCGGGCCGTCGAGCGCCGCGTGGGCCCGGTCGACCAGGCCGGGGGCGTCGGCGGGCAGGGCGGCGTCGGCGCCGAGGCGCAGCGCGCGTTTCCGCTTGCCTTCCAGCAGGTCGGTGACGACGATCCGGGCGGCGCCCGCGTGCCGGCCGGCGATGAGGGTGAACAGTCCGATGGGGCCGGCGCCGAGGACGGCGACCGTGCGGCCGGTGAGGTCGCCGGCCTTGGCCACGGCGTGCACGGGGGTGGCCAACGGTTCGACGAGGGCGGCCTGGAGGTCCGTCATGCCGTCGGGGACGCGGTGGACGCGGCCGGCGGGGATGGTGAACACGTCGGCCATGGCGCCGGGGGTCTGGCAGCCGAAGACCTTGAGTTCCTCGCAGATGTTGTAGCGGCCGGAACGGCACTGGGCGCACCGGCCGCAGTACAGGTTGGGTTCGACGATCACCCGGTCGCCCGGGGTGAACTCCTCGGCTCCGCGCCCCGCGGCGGCCACGACGCCGACCGCTTCGTGGCCGGGGCGGTAGGGCAGGTCGATGAAGGGGTGGTGGCCGGCCGCGGCGTGGGTGTCGGAGCCGCAGACGCCGACAACCGTGGTGCGCACCAGCAGTTCGCCCTCCCCTGGGGCGGGGGCGGGCACGTGCTCGATGGTGATGTCGTCGAGGGAGCGGACGAGGACGCGGCGGATCTGCTCGGTCATGATGGAGGGTTCCGTTCGGCTCGGGGCGTTCAGGCGGTGGCGAAGGGGTCGGCGGCACCGAGGGCGTCCTGGACGGCGGTGGCGGGTACGCCGTCGAGAAGGGCCACGCAGTCGGCGGCGGCCCTCATTTGACCGCTCCCAGCGACAGGCCGCGCACCAGCTTGTCCTGGGCGGCGAAACCGGCGATGAGCACGGGCAGGGAGACCAGCGTGGCCGCCGCGCACAGCCGGGCCAGGAAGAGGCCTTCGTTGGTGATGAAGCCGACGAGGAACACCGGTGCGGTGGACGCCTGGGTGGCGGTGAGGTTGACCGCGAACATGAACTCGTTCCAGCTGAAGATGAAGCAGATCAGCGAGGTGGCGGCGAGTCCCGGCATGGCGACCGGCGCCACGACGCGCAGCAGCACGGTGGGCAGTCCGGCGCCGTCGACCTCGGCGGCCTCCAGGATCTCCTTGGGCACCTCGGCGAGGAACGAGCGCATCATCCACACGGCGATCGGCAGGTTCATCGCGGTGTAGAGGAGGACCAGCGTCCAGATGTTGTCGAGCATGCCGATGTCCTTGACGATCATGTAGATCGGCAGCAGCGCCGCGATGAGCGGCAGGAACTTCGTGGACAGGAAGAAGAACATCACGTCGGTCCACTTCTCGACCGGCTTGATGGACAGCGCGTAGGCCGCCGGCACCGCCAGGGCGAGGACCAGCAGGGTGGAGAAGACGCTGGCCATGGCCGAGTTGAGCAGGTACGGGGTGATGTCCCGCTCCAGAAGGAGTGAGAACTGGTCCAGGGTGAGCGGCGCCAGCAGGCTGGGTGGGTTGGTCGCCGCGTCGGCCTCCTGGTGGAAGGCGGTGAGCACCATCCAGGCAACCGGCGCGAAGAAGGCCAGGGTGGCCAGCCAGGCGGCGAAGGTCCACAGCGGCGACAGGCGCGGGGACTGCCCGGGGTCGAGGTCCTGCCTACGGCGGCGGAGCCGCTGTACGAAGGTCGCGGGGGTGGCTGCGTGGGCGCTCATCGGGACGCCTCCTCACGGAACAGGGAGGCGACGACCCGCAGGGCGAACGTGGCGATGACGATCGAGCCGATCACCACGACGACGCCGGCGGCCGCGGCCTGGCCGTACTCGAACTTGCGGAACATGGTCAGGTAGATCTCGTAGGGCAGGTTGGTGGTCTGGGAGCCGGGGCCGCCCTGGGTGATGGTGAAGACCGCGTCGAAGGTCTGCACCACGAAGATGGCGCCGAGCACGATGCCCAGCTCGATGTACTGCCGCAGGTGGGGAAGCGTGATGTGGCGGAAGGTCTGCAGCGCGGAGGCCCCGTCGACGCGGGCGGCCTCCAGGACGTCACCGGGCTGGGCCTGCAGGCCGGCCAGCAGGATGAGCATCATGAACGGCGTCCACTGCCACACCAGCGCGATGACCAGGGCCGGCATGGGGAAGGTGGAGATCCAGTCGACGGTGGGGCCGTTGTCCGCGCCGAACAGGCGGTACACGGCGTTGAGGATGCCGTTGAGGAGCCCGTAGTCGGGGTTGTAGAGGGCGTGCTTCCACAGCAGCGCGGCCGCGACGGGCATCACCAGGAACGGGGCGATGAGCAGGGTGCGCGCCAGACCGCGGCCGAGGAAGCGGCGGTCGAGCAGCAGGGCCAGGCCGAGTCCGAGCAGCACGCTGAGGATGACGACGGACGCGGTGAGCACCACGGTGTTGACCACCGCGGAACGCAGCCGCTCGTCGGTGAAGACGAACGTGTAGTTGGACAGACCGGTGAAGTGACGGTCGTCCGGCCGAAGGATGTTCCACTGGAACGTCGAGATGACCAGGGTAGCCACGAACGGCAGCTGCGTGACGACGATGGTGAAGATCAGCGCCGGCAGCAGCGGGAAGCGTCGGCGCCACTTGCGGCCGGCTGGGGACTTGGGGCCGCGGTGGGCCGGTGGACGCATGGTCTTCTTCGGGGGATGGGCGAGCGTGGTCATGGGCGTGGCTTTCCTCCGCCGAGGCGGTGCGTGTGCGGGGACGGCGCCCCGGCCGACGGTGCGGCCGGCCGGGGCGGTGTGGCTCAGCGGTGGTTCTCGGCGACGTCCTCCGCGAGCTTCTGGCCGTCGTCGAGGGCCTTGTCCACGCTGGTCTTGCCTGCGATGGCGGCGGAGATCTCCTGTGTCACCTTGGTGCCGAGGTCCTGGAACTCGGGGATGGCGACGAACTGGATGCCCACGGTGGGCCGTGGCTGGGTGCCGGGGTCGGACGGGTCGGCCTGCTGGATGGACTTCAGGGTGATGTCACCGAAGGAGGCGGCGGCCTTCTTGTACTGGGGGATGTCGTACGTGCTGGCCCGCTTGCCGGCGGGCACCCGTGCCCAGCCCAGCTTCTCGCCGACGAACTTCTCGTACTTCTTGCTGGACGCCCAGAGCATGAACTTCGATGCGGCGTCGGCCTTCTTGGTGGTCTTCGGCATCGCCCACGCCCAGGCCCACAGCCAGCCGCTGCTCTTGGTCCTGACCGTGGGCGCGTAGGCGTAGCCGATCTTGCCCGCGGCCTTGCTGCTGCTCGGGTCCTCCAGGGAACCGGCCGCGCTGGTGGCGTCGTACCACATGGCGACCTTGCCCTGGCTCATCCCGTTGAGGCACTCGGTGAACCCGGCCTGCGGTGCGCCCGCCTCGCCGTGCTTGCGCACCAGGTCGACGTAGAACTTCGTGGCCTCCTTGAAGCCGCCAGTGTTGACCTGGGGCTTCCAGTCCTTGGTGAACCAGGTGCCGCCGAAGGTGTTGACCATGCTGGTCAGTGGCGCACCGAGCTCGCCCCAGCCGGGCAGACCGCGCAGGCAGATGCCCTTCATGCCCGGATCGGCGCCGTCGGCCTTGGCCGCGAGGTCGGCGACCTGCTGCCAGGTGGGGTGCTCGGGCATCGTCAGGCCCTTCTCGGCGAAGACGTCCTTGCGGTACATGAGGAAGGACGACTCGCCGTAGAACGGCAGGGCGTAGAGCTTGCCGTCCGATCCGGACAGCGACTGCACCATCGGCTTGAGCAGGTCGGCCTCGTCGAAGCTCTTGTCCTTGTCGGCGTAAGAGCCGAGCTCGTGCAGCCAGCCGTTCTTCTCCCAGATGGGCACCTCGTAGGCGCCGATGGTGGCGACGTCGTACTGGCCGGCCTGGGTGGCGATGTCCTGGGTGACCTTGTCGCGCAGCTCGTTCTCGGGCAGCACCGTGAAGTTGACCTTGATGCCGGTCTCCTTCGTGAAGCTGTCCTTCGTCAGCTTCGCGATGTCCTCCATCTGCGGGTTGCCGACCATCAGCACGTTGATGCTCTGGCCGCCGCCCGAGGATCCGCCGGCTCCGGCTCCGGAACAGGCGGTGGCGAGGAGGGCGGTCGCGGCGGCGCCGGCGATGAGGGCATGTCTGGTCGATCGCATGGGTCGGGGACCTCTCGTGCGGGTGGGGTGGGAAACGGCGCAGGGGCTCCCACGGCGGCGCCGCGCGCCATGCGTGGGGAACAGCGGCCCATCGGGGGTGAACTCGTCCCTGGGGTGTGGGGCGCAGTATCGATGTCGGAATTATTATCAGAAGACAGCGCTACTGTTAACACATATTGCGAGAAAAATTATGTGGATCTATCGTCTGGCTGTCTCGCTGGGCGCCCGGGGCGTGCCGAGTGCGTCGTCGCGGACCAGACGCCGGTGCAGTAACAAGAGGTCCAGGTGCGTTCGCGCGGGGCTGCAGTCGTCGGCCGACGGCGTCCGCGAGCTTGCAGCCGCGGCCAGGTGGCGGACGAGCCAGGGCCGACGGTCAGGCCGGTCCGGCGGCCAGGACTGCCGATGATCCCGCCACCTGCCACAACACGCGTTGCTGCCCAGGGGGAACGGCCGAAGCCGTTCCCCCTGGGCAGTCCTGGCTCGATGATGCCGGGCGCGGCCGCGCCCGGCATTGTCAGAAGTCGGCGCCGGCTCCCACGGTCGCCGGTTCCTTCTCCTCCTCCGGCTGGTCGGCGACGACCGCCTCGGTGGTGAGGAACAAGCCCGCGATGGAGGCAGCAGGGCGGAGCGGGTCACCTTCGCCGGGTCGATGATGCCCTCGGCCAGCATGTCGACGTACCTCGCCGGTCGCGGCGTTCAAGCCGCGGCCCTGCGGCAGAGAGCGCACCTTCTCCACCACCACGCCGCCTTCCAGCCCGGCGTTGGCGGCGATCTGACGCAGCGGGGCGCTCAGCGCCCGGCGCACCATCTCCACGCCGGTGGCCTCCTCGCCCTCCACGTCCAGCTTGTCGAACGCGGTCTCGGCCGCATGCAGCAGCGCCACCCCGCCGCCGGGCACGATGCCCTCCTCGACGGCCGCCTTGGCGTTGCGGACCGCGTCCTCGATGCGGTGCTTGCGCTCCTTCAGCTCCACTTCCGTGGCGGCGCCAACCTTGATGACCGCGACACCACCGGCCATCTTCGCCAGGCGCTCGGGGAGCTTCTCGCGGTCGTAGTCGGAGTCCGTGCGCTCGATCTCGGCGCGGATCTGGTGCACCCGGCCCTCGATCGCCCTGCCGTCACCGGCACCCTCCACGATGGTCGTGTCGTCCTTGGTCACGACCACCTTGCGTGCCCGCCCAGCACGTCGAGCGTGGCGTTCTCCAGCTTCAGGCCCACCTCTTCCGAGATCACGGTCGCGCCGGTCAGGACCGCCATGTCACCGAGCATGGCCTTGCGACGGTCGCCGAAGCCCGGGGCCTTGACGGCGACGGACTTGAAGGTGCCGCGGATCTTGTTGACGACCAGGGTCGCCAGGGCCTCGCCCTCGGCGTCCTCGGCGATGACCAGCAGCGGCCGGCTCTCCTTCATGACCTGCTCCAGCAGTGGCAGCAGGTCCTTGACGGCGGTGACCTTGGAGCCGACGAGCAGGATGTACGGGTCTTCCAGGACCGCTTCCATGCGCTCGGGGTCGGTGACGAAGTACGGCGAGATGTACCCCTTGTCGAAGCGCATGCCCTCGGTGAGCTCCAGCTCCAGACCGAAGGTGTTGGGCTCCTCGACGGTGATGACGCCTTCCTTGCCGACCTTGTCCATGGCCTCGGCGATCATGTCTCCGATGACCCGGTCGCCGCCCGCCGACACCGCCGCGGTGTTGGCGATCTCCTCCTTGGTCTCCAACTCCTTGGCCTGCGCGAGCAGTTCGCCGCTGACCCGCTCGACGGCGAGTTCGATGCCGCGCTTGAGGGCCATCGGGTTGGCGCCGGCGGCTACGTTGCGCAGGCCTTCCTTGACCAGGGCCTGGGCGAGAACGGTCGCGGTGGTCGTACCGTCACCGGCGACGTCGTCCGTCTTCTTGGCGACTTCCTTGACCAGCTAGGCGCCGATCTCCTCGTACGGGTCCTCGAGTTCGATCTCCTTGGCGATGGACACACCGTCGTTGGTGATCGTGGGGGCGCCCCACTTCTTGTCCAGGCGACGTTGCGGCCTCCGCACGAGCCCGCCACCCGACCCAGCCGTTGGCACTCTCGACCGGAGAGTGCCAACACCTGATTTAACACCTTCTCCCTGACCGGGCAAGCACCTCCAGACGGTGCAGGCATGGCCTCGGTGACAGCGCACTGGTGACCGGGAGTGTGTCTCCCCCAAGCGCCGATGGTGCGCTGTGGTTACGCCGGTCGGATGTTCTCGGCCTGCGGTCCCTTCTGGCCCTGCGTGACGTCGAACTCGACCTTCTGCCCCTCGTGCAGCTCACGGAAGCCCTGAGCGGCAATGTTGGAGTAGTGGGCGAAGACGTCGGGTCCGCCGCCCTCCTGCTCGATGAAGCCGAAGCCCTTTTCGCTGTTGAACCACTTCACGGTGCCCTTGGCCATGGCCTGCTCCTTCGCGGAAACCCGGCTCGCACTGTGCGGGCCCGGGAGGTGATCGCCCTGGTCCGGAGAGGCGCTGAACAGCGAGAACGCCCATGATCGTGATCACGGGCGACGGGACTTCGGAACCACGACTGCTGAATATCGACGCTACACCGCAGGGTCGGCGGCCGCTAACGGCGCGGCCGTCCTGTTCCCTTCAGGGAGTTCCAGGACCTGTATCAGCGGATGCGGCAGCTGTGGCAGTCCGCAGCTCCGGGCGGTGGCGGCCTGCTCAGTGAGACCTGGGCGCCGCTGGCCGACCTGGAGGAGACCGACGACGCCTACGTCGTCGAAATCGAGCTGCCCTGAGTGAAGAAGGACGACATCACCGTCGAGCTGAACGCCGGCGATCTCGCCGTGCACGGCGAGATCAAGGAGAGGGAACGCACCGGCGTGCTCCGCAGCCACACCCGGCGCACCGGCGGGTTCGACCACCGGGTGACGCTGCCTCAGGACACCGACGAACAGCACATCACCGCCGAACTCACCGACGGCGTGCTCACCGTCAACGTCCCGAAGGCGGAGAAGGCCAGGCCGCGGCGTATCGAGATCACCAGCTGACCCACGCCCTGTCCACACCGCCGAGCCCGCCCCGGTGGGCGGGCTCGCCCCGAGACACCAAGGCCGGCGGGTCCTCACCGCACGCGAGAAGCGGGACGACGCGCGCTCGGCCCGGCACCGCTTCGACATCCCGTTCCTCGCCCGGCGGCTGGTGTCCGCCATCGACTGGCTGAAACAGCGGCCGGACACGGCGAACCTCCCGGTGTGCCTGTTCGGCGCCGAGACAGCCGCGGCGGCGGTCTTGCCGGCCGCCGCTGAACGGCCGGAACGGATCTCGGCCGTGGTGTCCCGGGGCGGGCGGCCGGACCTGATCCACGGCGACCTGAACCGAATCCAGGCCTCGGCGGCACCGTACGATTCACCGTTGGGGACAGGGACCACGACGCCACCACGGGCACGCTCGTGATGGTCCCGCCCGGTACCCCGCACACCTTCGCCAACCTGACCGACCAACCCGCCGTCATGCTCAGCACCTTCACCCCCGACCTGTACGTGCAGTACTTCCGGGACCTCCAGGAGGCGCTCGCCGACGGCCGGCCGCTGACGCCGCAGGCCAACATCGACACGATGAGCCGCTACGCGACCGAGCCCGCCACCGACCTCGGCTGAAGCCGACGGGACGCAACGGCCCGGCGCGCTCAGGCCAGCAGGACGTCCTCGCCCGCTGTCACGGGGACGACCTGCTCGGCGGACGGTGCCTCGGCCTTCACCGACGTCCCGAAGTCCGACAGCGTCATCGTCGTCATGGCCTTCACACCGCCGAAGCAGGACAGCCGGGCCTGGACGGCGCGCCCCTTCCCGTCGACCCACACGTCCGCGAAGACGGGCATGTCGTCACCCAGCTTCTCGCGCAGGTCGTCCAGCCCCTTTTGCGTCTCCGCCGTCATCCGGAGCGTCGCGGTGGCGTGGTCGATCGTGCCCCGGTAGTGCACCGCGGGGGCGCCGTTCACCTGCTCCTCGCCCTCGTTCGACACCTGCCGCATCGCCTTCGTCTGGCGGAGCAGGTGCTCGGGGTCGTTCAGCGGCGCCCGCAGGAAATAGCGGGTCAGGGCCTCGCTCCGGACGGCCGAGGCCCACTCGCTCCCGCCCACCGCCCGCGAGCCCCGCACATAGACGGTGTCGCCGACGAAGACCTCCTCGACGGGGTCCATGCCGCTGTCCTCGAGCTCCACCGTCAGCCGGCCCCTGTCATCCGCCAGGTCGAAGGCGCCGGCGATCGTGAACACGTACGTCGTGGGGCTGTCGGCGGATCGTAGTTCGATCTTCTCGTCCACGCGGGCGCTGTCCGCGCTCGTCCTCTCGATCGCGGCACGCACGGCCGCCCCGTGATCCACGGTCTTCTTCGCGCTCTCCCCCGAGTCCTTGTCCGGACCGCCGGAACAGGCGGTGCAGAGCAGGAGGACAGCGGCGGAGAGGAGGGAGGCGCGGCGCATGGGCTCTCCGAGGAATCGTCGCTGCGGCAGGGTGGAGCCCGATAGGGCGAGAAGATCTTCGCACGAAACCGGTGACGGGGCCCGGGGTTTCGGCCGTGACGCCCTGACGGTGGCGAGGGCGAGCGAGGCGGCCGGCGAGCAGGACCCGCCCCGATGCGGATGGTGGGCGGGCCCTGCTCGTGCGGACCATTGTCGGGATCTGGTGCCGGTGGGGCCACGAGTGTGATCCGCCGGTGTGCGCGCGGCGCGCACACCCCGTGCGCGCCGCGTGCCTCCGAGCACCCGGTGCTGCCCCCTGGCGCCGCCGGGTGCGGCAGGGCGCTGCCCCGTGTGTGACCCCGGGTTATGCCCGTCGGCCTGCGGAGACGATACTGGCGGGAGCCCCTGCCCCCGTTCACAGTTGGACCCATGCCGACTTCCCCCACCGTCCGCCCCATGACTCCCGCCACGGTGTGGCTGGCTCGCGGCCGCCATGCCGAAGGCGCCGCGGAAGACGTGCTCCGGCGCTCGCTGGAGCAGCGCAAGCGAAGTCGGGCCATCGACGACTTCCTCGAGTTGCCCGAAACCGGAACCGAAGCCGGGACCGAGGCCGACACCGAGGCCCGGACCGATGCCGGGACCGAGGAGGCCCCGGCCGAGCGGGTCTTCGAGGCCCGCTGGCGGGTGGAGGAGACGGTGACCGTGCGGGCCCGGATCGGCGTGACGCCCGGGCCGGACGGCGGGCAGGAGTGGATCCTGGTCGCGGAGGCCGAGCGGCCGTGGAACAACGACTGGCCGTCGCCCGCCGCGCTGTTCTGGCCGGAGGAGCCGGACCTCGCCTGGGACCGGGACGGCGCCGCGGAGCTGTCCCTGCGGAAAGTCAATCCACTCCCCCAAGACGACAAGGACTCGCGCCGCCTGTTCAGGAACGCGGTGCGCGGCGGGTGGCACATCCACGTGGTCGTCCACGAGGCGATGACCACCGACGAGCGGGGCCGGTTGCCGGTGGCGCGGTGGCTCCCGCCGAGCCTGCGGCACCGTGTGGTGGAGCACCGCGCCGCACCCCAGCAGCACCGGGGCCTCAACTGGGCCCTGCGCGACCTGGGGGTCCAGGTGCCGCGCGGTGGTGCCGCGGTGCTGCCCGGCACCCCGGCGCCGGAGGGCTACGTCGCCGAGGACTTCTCCGTCCGCGCGGTCTTCCTGGACGGCTCGGAGCCCACCGACCTCGTCGACGCGGTGACGCGGTACGCCGCGCTGCCGAGACCGCTGCCCGAG
Source organism: Streptomyces sp. NPDC006235 (assembly GCF_040613735.1). Classification (NCBI taxonomy): domain Bacteria; kingdom Bacillati; phylum Actinomycetota; class Actinomycetes; order Kitasatosporales; family Streptomycetaceae; genus Streptomyces; species Streptomyces sp. NPDC006235. Next base: position 94,968 of record NZ_JBEXSR010000010.1, on the reverse strand, counting down.
GGAGCCGAGGACGCCCTCACCGCGCTGCGGGAGGACTGGCACCTGCTGACCCTCCAGGAGGAGCTGGAGCGCCAGCGCGGGCTGGTGGCCATGTACGCCGAGGCGCTGGAGGCCATGACGAAGTCACGGGACCTGTACCGGGAGGCCGCCGAACGCGCCCACGAGGCCCTGGCCGCCTACCAGGAGTCCGCCGGGGCAGCTCCCGTACGGCAACGGCCCTCCGACACTCCCCTGGCGTCTCCGCTGCAACAGCTCACCCGTACGTTCGAACGCTTCAAGGGCAAGGGCCAGCGTCCCGTGGCCCCGTCCCGGGACGAGGGCTAGAGGCCCGTCCTGACGGGGCGCACGTGTCAGTCGTGGTCTGGTGGATACGCGGTTCCCTACGGCAGTACGGTCCGTCCGGGAAGGTCCTCCACGCCATGGGCAACGACCAGCACCACTCGGAGACGACGCTCCGCGTCAACGGCAAACCCCACGCCCTCACCGTCGACCACCGGCGGGTCCTGCTGGACCTCCTGCGGGAGGACCTGGATCTCACGGGCGCCAAGAAGGGCTGCGACCACGGCCAGTGCGGCGCCTGCACCGTCCTGGTGGACGGGCGGCGCGTCAACAGCTGTCTGCTCTTCGCGGTCGCCCTGGACGGCTGTGAGGTCACGACCGTCGAGGGCCTCTCCGGCGACGGGGAGGGACCGCACCCGCTGCAACGGGCCTTCCTGGAACGTGACGCCTTCCAGTGCGGCTACTGCACCCCGGGCCAGATCTGCTCCGCGGTGGGCATGCTCGCCGAGGCGGCGGCCGGTCACCCCTCGCACGTCACCGACCCGGCGACGCCCTCGGCCGGGCCGGTGCCGCTGGACCGGGCGGAGATCCGGGAGCGGCTGAGCGGCAACCTGTGCCGGTGCGGTGCGTATCCGCGGATCGCCGAGGCCGTGGAGGACGTGATCCCGTGAAGGAGTTCGCCTATGTCCGCGCCGGGAGCGTCGAGGAGGCGACCTCCGCGTACGCCTCCCACGCCGGCGCCCGTTATCTCGGCGGCGGCACCAACCTCGTCGATCTCATGAAGCTCGGCGTCGAACGGCCCGCCGCCCTCGTCGACGTCACCCGGCTGCCGCTGGACGCGGTGGAGGAGCTGCCGGACGGTGCGCTGCGGATCGGGGCGACGGTCCGCAACAGCGACCTCGCGGCCCATCCGCTGGTGCGCGACCGGTACCCGGTGCTGTCGCAGGCGGTGCTCGCGGGGGCGTCGGGGCAGTTGCGCAACGCGGCGACGACCGGCGGCAACCTGCTCCAGCGGACCCGGTGCCCGTACTTCCAAGACCTGTCGAAGCCGTGCAACAAGCGGGAGCCGGGCAGCGGCTGCGGCGCGCGGGACGGCGTCCATCGTGATCACGCGGTGCTCGGACACTCCGCGCACTGCATCGCCACTCATCCGTCGGACATGGCGGTGGCGCTGGCCGCTCTGGACGGGCGTGTCGAGCTGTGCGGTCCCGAGGGCGCCCGGAGTGTCGCGGCGGCGGACTTCCACCGGCTGCCCGGGGACCGGCCGGAGCAGGACACCGAGATCCGGCCCGGCGAGCTCGTCACCGGCGTGGTGCTGCCCGCCGCGACGGCCGGGCTGCCGTCGGCGTACCGCAAGGCCCGCGACCGCGCCTCGTACGCCTTCGCGCTCGCGTCCGTCGCGGCCGTGCTGCGGGTGTCGGACGGTGTGGTCGGCCAGGTGGGGCTCGCGTTCGGGGCGCTGGCGCACCGGCCGTGGCGGGCCCGGCGGGCGGAGGTGGCGCTGCTGGGCGCTGCTCCGACCGCCGCCGCGTTCGAGCACGCCGTCGACCTGGAACTGTCCGCGGCGCAGCCGCTGCGCGACAACGCCTACAAGGTGCCGCTGGCCCGGGGGATCGCCCTGGACGTGCTGTCCCGGCTCGCGGACGCGGCGCCGGCGAGGAGGACTTCATGACCGGCAGCCTGGGAGCCCCCGCCGAGCGCCGGGAGGGACGGGAGAAGGTCGGCGGCACCGCCCGCTACGCCGCCGAGTACCACTACCCCGGCCTGGCCCAGGCCTGGCCCGTGCCGGCGGCCGTCGCCCGGGGCCGGGTGACCGGCGTCGACACGGCGGCCGCCCTGGCCGTGCCCGGGGTGCTCGCCGTCCTCACCCACGAGAACGCGCCGCGGCTCGCCGAGCCGGACGACGCCACGCTCGCCGTGCTCCAGAACCCCCGGGTTCCGCACCGCGGCTGGTTCGTGGCCTTGGTGGTGGCCGAGACCCTGGAGGCGGCGCGGGCCGGTGCCGACGCGGTCCGTGTGGACTACGCCGCCGAGGAACATGATGTGACCCTCACGGCATCGCACCCTGGTGTGTACGTCCCCGACGACGCCAACGCCGACTATCCGGCCGTCCGCGAACGGGGCGATGCCGACGGGGCGTTCGGGTCCTCGGCCGTCCGGGTCGATGTCGCCTACCGGGTGCCGCCGTTGCACAACCACCCCATGGAGCCGCACGCCAGCACCGCCCGCTGGGACGACGGACGGCTCACCGTGCACACCTCCAGTCAGGGCGCCGGTGCCGTGCGGGGCGTGCTCGCCGGGCTGTTCGGCGTTCCCGAGGAGCGGGTCGTCGTCACCGCCGAGCACGTCGGCGGCGGCTTTGGTTCCAAGGGCACGCCACGGCCGGACGTGGTGCTCGCCGCGATGGCGGCACGGCAGACCGGCCGGGCGGTCACGGTGGCACTGCCCCGCCGGTACCTGCCCGCCGTCGTCGGGCATCGTGCGCCCACCCTGCACCGGCTGCGGCTCGGCGCCGACGCCGACGGACTCCTCACCTCCCTCGTGCATGAAGTGACGACGCACACCTCCCGGATCAAGGAGTTCGTGGAGCAGGCGGCGGTCCCGGCGCGGGTGATGTACGTGTCGCCCCACAGCCGTACGGAGCACCGGGTGGCGGCGCTGGACGTGCCCTCGCCGTCGTGGATGCGGGCGCCGGGCGAGGCACCGGGCATGTACGCGCTGGAGTCCGCCATGGACGAACTCGCCTCCGAGCTGGGCATGGACCCGATCGAACTGCGCGTCCGCAACGAACCGGACGTCGAACCCGACAGCGGCAGGCCATTCAGCAGCAGGCATCTGGTGGAGTGTCTGCGCGAGGGCGCCCGCCGCTTCGGATGGGGCGGGCGCGATCCCCGGCCGGGCTCCCGCCGGGACGGGTCCCTGCTGCTGGGCACGGGCGTGGCGGCGGCGACGTATCCCGTCATGGCGTCGCCCGCCACGGCGTCGGCCCGCGCACTGCCCGACGGAACGTTCCTGCTGCGGATCAACGCCACGGACATCGGTACGGGCGCCCGGACCGTGCTCGCGCAGATCGGTGCCGACGCCCTCGGAGTGCCGCTGGAGCGGGTGCGGATCGAGGTCGGCAGCACCGAACTCCCGCCGGCGCCGCTGGCCGGCGGCTCCTCCGGCACCGCCTCCTGGGGCTGGGCGGTCCACGAGGCCGGTGTCCGGCTGGCGCGCCGGCTGGCGGAGCACCCGGGGCCGCTGCCCGAGCAGGGCCTCGACGCCCGCGCGGACACGACGGGCACGGCGGACGCCGAGAGCGACTGGGCGCGGCACGCCTTCGGGGCACACTTCGCCGAGGTCGCCGTGGACACGGTCACGGGCGAGGTCCGGGTCGGCCGGCTGCTCGGGGTGTACGCCGCAGGGCGCATCCTCAACGCCCGTACGGCACGCTCCCAGTTCGTCGGCGGCATGACGATGGGTCTCGGTATGGCGCTGACCGAAGGCAGCACGATGGACGACGCGTTCGGTGACTTCACGGAGTCGGATCTGGCGTCGTACCACGTGCCGGTGCACGCCGACGTCGCCGAGATCGAGGCGCACTGGCTGGACGAGGACGACTCCCGTCTCAACCCCATGGGCAGCAAGGGGATCGGGGAGATCGGCATCGTCGGGACGGCCGCGGCGATCGGCAACGCGGTCCACCACGCCACCGGCGTCCGCTTGCGCGAACTCCCGCTGACGCCCGACCGGGTCCTGGCCGGACTGCTCGACGGCCGGACGGCGAACGACGCCCGGACCGGCTCCGCAGGGGGCGGATCCGGTCCGGTGCGGGGCGTCTAGGGCCAGTTGGCCACACGCCGTGGCGTCACTCCGCCGTCTGGCGTGCCTCGGGCGTGGTTGCGGGCGCCCACTGCCGGCCCGCTAGAGGCGCCACCATACGGAAGACCAGCGCGACGAGGGCCAGCAGTGGCGCGCAGACGGCGGACGCGGCGGCGAGCCACGGCGGGGCGAGGGCGAGGTCCACGGCCCGGGACAGGGACGCCCAGGGGAAGGAATTCCCGTACGCCTGGGCCGCGGCCAGCACCGTGGGCACCATCACCGCGCCGGCCAGCACCACCGCGACGGGGCGCAGCGCCGGCAGCAGGGCCAGGACCGTGCACGGCACCGACAGTCCGAGGCCGAACGCGTGCAGGCGCAGGGACGCTCCGCCGCGTTGCAGCGGGAAGTGGGCCACCGCGCACAGGGCCGGCGCCAGGGCGGCGAGCCAGCCCGACCACGACGCGGACCTGGCGAGCCGGTCCGTCGCACGGACGCGGTCCGCAGGCGAGTCGTCGAGCGTCCGGCGGGTCTCACGGGTCACGCGGGTCTCAGGGGCCGAGGTCGGGCGTGCCGCACGGCGCTTGCCGGGACGGCCGGGCTTCTCGGCTTTCCCGGTTGCGTCGTCCGGACGCGATGTCCCGGCCGGCAGGCGGCCGTTGCGGTCCGGACGCTCGAGGCCCAGGCGGTTGATCAGCTCGACCAGCTCCCCGACGGACCGGCGGGTGGCGGCTGCCCGGAGCGCCTCCTCGCGGACGTGGGGCATCTGCGGCTCCTTGTGCGGGAGGGTCACGAACCGGGTCACCTCCTCCACCGGGCGGTGGGCGGCCGCGGCCCGGATGGCCTCGTCCGCGCAGTCGGCGTCGCGCGGCGGCTTCGTCAGCAGGGCGATCAGCCGGGAGACGTCCTCCACGGGCCGGTCCACTCCGGCCGGGCGGAGCGCGTCGACCTTCGCCTCCGCGTGGTCGGGCGACTCCTCCGGCGAGGTGATGAGGGCGACGACCTCCTCCACGGGCCGGTCCGCCACGGCGGCGTGCACCAGGTCGCTGACGGCGTCGCCGTACGGCACCGCGACGCCCTGCGCGGTGCCGGGCCGGAGCTCCACCGGGTTGTCGTCGAGGGAGCGGATGACGAACGGCCGGGCGCCCGCCTGGTCGGTCTCGTCCTGGCCGGACGCGGCGGACGCGGCGGGGTCGCCCGGCTCGGGCTCGGGAGACCGCACGGCCTCGTCCGGGCCGGGGGCGGCGGGCCCGGCCGGTGCCTGGTCCGTACGGTCCGGGGCGTGAGCGGCAGGCCGTGCCTCGGCCGGATCCAGCCAGTCCTGTGCGGGCGGGGCGGGGTGTGCCTGCGCGGGGTCCGTCCGGTCCTGGCCCGGCGCGGCGGAGGGCTCGACCGCCGGGTGGGAGCCGGAGGGAGCGGACTACGGGGCGCGTCGCCCAGGGCCGGGGCGGCGGACCAGTCGGTCGCGGGGCGCGAGCCGGGGTCGGCGGGCCGGGGCGCCGGGTCCGCCGGGTCCAGGCCGGGGGCAGCGGCCGGCGCCTGCGCCTCGCCCGGCTGGTCGGAGCCGGGGGCAGCGGCCTGCGCCTCGCCCGGCCGGCCGGAGCCGGGGGCGGCAGCGCGCGCGTGCGCCCGGTCCGGCTGGTCCCAGCCGGTCGCGTAGGGCGACGCGAAGCTCATGTCCGCTTCGTCAGAGTCCGGGGCGGCAGGCCGGTCCGGGGCGGCGGGGCGGGCGCTCGTACCCGGGTGGTCGCCGAGGGCGCCGGGCTCGGGCGGCCGGTCGGAGGAACCGTACCTCTCGTGCGAACCGGCGGCGGGCTGCCTGCTCGTCTGCTCCACCTGGTACGTGCCGGTGGCGACGGTGGTCTCGGCGGACGGCTGGGCGGACCCGTTCGGCTCGTTCGGTATGGCAGGTTCGTTCGAGCGGGGTGATGAAGAGCAGGTGGTCATACTCGCCTCCCTGGGGAAGAGTGCGGCCGCTCCTGCGCCCCCGTCGTGTGACGAGCGACGTTACGCCGACCATTACTAGGCGCCCCCGTCACACCGTGCCACTCGGGTGAGCCACCGGGATGACCACCCGCACGTGCGGCGGTACGGAAAATCCGCCGACGCGCCGACATGTCGGGCCCCGGCCGCAATACAGCCGCCGGAAACGGGAATCCAGGAAGGGACACCCCGTGTCGCGGACGCCAGGAGGAGGGCAGCCCGTGGATACGACCACAACGGTGATCACCCTGGCCGCGATTGTCGCGGCCGTCGTTCTCGTGTTCGCCGTCGGCATTCTCGTGCGACTGGTCAGGACCCGGCGCGAGTTGCGTCGCGCGGGGCTGCCCACGGGTCCGCGCTGGGTCTTCTGGGGCGCGGTTCTCTATGTGGTGCTGCCCGTCGACGTGCTGCCCGATCCGGTGTACCTGGACGACATCGGCGTCCTGCTGCTCGCTCTGCGCACCGTCCGCGGCTCCCTCGGCGAGCGGGAGCGCGAGTCGGCAGACCGGCCGGACCGCCAACCGGCCCAATGACTACGGAAAGTAAGGAAACCAACCACCCGTTCGATTCGTATAAGTCTCTGGGAGCCGAAACGAGTCGGCGGACCGGGTGGCCGTGCCCCTGGATCCGGCTCGATCGGCGCAGCACCGACGAGGGAGAGACGATGCAACCGTTCGCGCTCAACTACGCGCGCCCGGCAGTGGAGTTGGAAGCTGCCATTCCGTACGTGTACGACGCCGGACAGCAGTTGAACGTGCTCCACGACGGCCGGGTGGCCGCCTCCGACTTCGCTCTGTTGAGGGAGGTCGGCACCACGACGTCCACCGCCGGCTCCAAGACGCACTTCGACGACTGACCGCGGGCCGCCGAAGATGACGGTATTGATCCTCACCTGTGAGGAGGACGTGACCGCGGACATGGTGGTCGTCCACCTGAACGCGGCCGGGATTCCGGTGGTCCGCGTCGACCCCGCCGATCTGACCGGCGGTGTCTCGCTGTCCGGGGAGTACGTCCACGGTCGCTTCCGCGGCCACCTGTCCGCCGGGGGGCGGCTGGTGAGCATCGGCGGGCTGCGATCGGTATGGGTCCGCCGGCCGGGCACACCGGCGGTGCGGGCGGCCCAGCCGTCCGCATGGCTGACCGAGGAGGCCGCCCAGGCTCTCTACGGGATGCTGCGGGGCTCGGACGCGCGCTGGATGAACCACCCCGACGCGGCCCGCCGGGCCCGGCACAAGCCCTGGCAGCTGCGCCTCGCCCAGCGGTGCGGCCTGCCCGTGCCGGCGACGCTGATCACGACCTTCCCGCGCGCCGCCCGCGAGTTCTCCGAGCGCTACCCGGACCTGGTGGTCAAGCCGGTGTCGGGCGCGCATCCGCAGGACCCGCCCCGGGCCGTGCCGACCAGCCGGGTCGCGCCGGACACGGACTTCTCCGCCGTCGCGTTCGGGCCGACGCTGTTCCAGCGGCGGATCTCCAAGCAGGCCGACATCCGTCTCACCGTGGTGGGCGACCGGATGCTGGCGGCCCGCAAGGCCGCGGCCCCGGACGCGGACCCCGACGAGGTGGACGTGCGGTTCGCCGCGCCCGGCGAGCCGTGGCGGCCCACCGACGTGCCGTCGTGCATCACGCCGGGCGTCCTGAGCTATCTACGGGAGGCCGAACTGGCATACGGCGCCTTCGACTTCGTCGAGGACGCGGACGGGACCTGGTGGTTCCTGGAGTGCAACCAGTCGGGACAGTTCGGGTTCGTCGAGGTGGAGACGGGCCAGCCGATCGCCCGCACCATCGCCGAGTGGCTGGCCCGCCCCGTCCCCGAGGGTCCGTCGCGCGTCAACGGCGCGAATCGGACGGCCTGTTGAGAACCGGGCCGGCCGTCCACCGGTCCTGGTTCACTGCGGCCGCGGCCCGGGCAGCATGGCCGTACGCTGCCATCCGGTGCCCGGGGAGTGCGGGCGGTCGTAGCCGGGGGACTGTGCGGGCCGCATGACCAGCTCCAGTTCCCTGCTCACGCGTTCGGCCTCGCGGCGAACCTGTGTGGGCACATCGCCGCACTCCGCGATGAGTCGGTCGTAGATGGGGGAATCCTGGAACACCCGTCAACGCGCCTTTCTGCTCGTCGGCCCCGAGCGGGGGCGAGAGAGCCGAGTGTAGGCGGACAGGTGTCCCGGAGTGTGAATTACCCGGGTGGACTTGACGCAGACCGGACATCGGTGACATGCGGCCGGCCGGGGCTCAGGCTCCCGTCGTGGAGCCAGGCCGGACGATCATCAGGACGGTGACCGTCGCCCACAGGAGGTTGAAGATGCCGGTGAACATGGCGAGTTGAACGGTGCTTCGGTGCTCGGTGGCCTGTTCGCCGTTCAGTTGACCGAGGAGTTCCTCCTGACGGGGCAGGACGAAGGCGACCAGGATGCCCGCCGCGGCGGCCGTCAGTGCGATGGACGTCACGAGCCATCCGCTGCCCAGGACACCCATCGCGGCACCGGTGGCGAACCCGAGGAGCGGGACGCTCAGTCCGATACCGGCATAGACGCGGCAGATGCGGTGCAGCAGCGCGACCGCGCTCACCGCCGACGGGTCCGGGGCGTGGCCGCCCGCGGGGACGGCGCGGCGTGCCGCGGGCGGGAACATGCTGGCCGCGACGGTCACGGGACCGATGGCGACGATGGCGGCCAGTACGTGCAGGGACAGCAGGATCTTGGTCACCGGGACTCTTTCCGTGGTGCGTTCGACGGTGGCGAGCCCACGTTAGGGAGCCCGGGGATGATCGCCCATGGGCTGGAACGACAGCTTCCAACGGATTCCCGCCAACTCGTGTGACCTGCGCCCTTGTGCCGTGGGCCGGCGCCCGGGCGGTTCGTGCGCCTGGCGGGAATGCACCTAGGGTGGCGGTCATGCACTCCGTGGCGATCCTGGTTCTCGACCGAGTGGTGCCGTTCGACATGGCGGCCCCCCAGCAGACGTTCGCCTGGACCCATATGCCGGACGGGCGGCCGGCCTACCGGGTCCGGTTGTGTGCCGAGACTCCGGAGGTGCGTGCGGACGGCGGTTTCACCCTGCGCATCGACCGGGGTCTTGAGGCGCTGGCGGAGGCCGACACGATCATCGTGCCGGGCTGCTCCCCCGAGGCCCCGCCACCCTCCGCCCGGGTCCTGGAGGCCCTGCGGCAGGCCGCCGAGGCCGGTACCCGGATCGCGTCCGTGTGCGTGGGCGCCTTCGTGCTGGCGGAGGCCGGGCTGCTGGACGGGCTGCGCGCCACCACGCACTGGGTGGCCGCGGGCGAGCTGGCCCGCCGTTTCCCCCGGGTCGAGGTGGAACCGGACGTGCTGTACGTCGACAACGGGCAGATCCTCACCTCGGCCGGTGCGGCCGCCGCGCTGGATCTGTGTCTGCACATGATCCGGCGGGACCTGGGCTCGGCCGTCGCGGCGAACATCGCCCGGATGTCGGTCATGCCGCTGGAACGGGAGGGCGGGCAGGCCCAGTTCATCGTGCACGAGCACCCGCCGGTACCCCGGGGGTCGGCGCTGGAGCCGCTGCTGGAGTGGATCGAGGACAACCTCGCGCACGAGGTGACGCTGAGCGCGCTGGCGGAGCGGGCCGGGATGAGCGAGCGGACGTTCAGCCGCCGCTTCCGCGAGCAGACCGGGACCACGCCGTTGCAGTGGCTGCTGCGGGCGCGGGTGCGGCGCGCCCAGTACCTGCTGGAGAACACCGACCACTCCGTGGAACGGATCGCGCGGCAGGCGGGGTTCGGCTCGCCGACGGCGTTCCGGGAACGGTTCCGCAAGGTGGTGGGCACGACGCCGTACGCGTATCGCACGGCGTTCCACGGAAAGACGAACAGGACGACGAACGGGACGGCGAACGGGACGGCGAACGGGAAGCCGAACGCCCCGGCGGCCCGTTCACAGGCCGCCGGGGCGCTGCCCGGTTCATGACCGGGGCCCACGAGATGTCAGCCGACCAGCGTCAGCCCGTTCTCCCCGTCCGCGTCCGCTTCCTCGGACCGCTCCTTGGTGAGCAGCAGGGCGTCGGCCTTGGCGATGGCGTCCGTGATGTCGGATGTTCCCATCATCACGCACAGCGTGTAGCTGACGTCCTCAAGCTCGCGTGCCGCCGTCGGCACGTGCCTCTCCGCCTGAGCGATCCTCAGCGACGCGTACCGCGTCAGCAACTCCCTGACGACCTTCCGGTCCGGTACGAGCACGTAGCGCCCCTCTCTCTGTTTTCGCTGCGTATGCCCGAACCACGCGGAAACATTCACACGTTTTTCTCACCAGGGGCGGATGTGACGAAAAATTGATCGTCTCTGATCTCGGATCGGGGTCCGCTCAGGCCGCGTCCAGCTCCCCCAGTTCCTCCGGCGTCAGGGAGAGATCGGCCGCGGCGAGCGAGTCGCGGATGGTCTCGGGGCGGCTGGCCCCCGGGATGGGGACCACCACGGGCGACTTGGCGAGCATCCACGCCAGGCACACCCGCTGCGGGCTCACCCCGTGAGCCTCGGCGACCCGGGCGAACGCCGCGTGCCCCGAGCCGAGTTCGCCGGCCCGGGAGATCCCGCCGAGGGGGCTCCACGGCAGGAACGCGATGCCGAGTTCGTCGCACAGGTCCAGTTCCGGCTCGCTGGAGCGGAAGGCCGGGGAGAACTGGTTCTGCACGGAGACCAGACGGCCACCGAGGATGTCATTGGCCTGCCGGATCTGCTCGGGGTTCGCGTTGGAGATGCCGGCCATGCGGATCTTGCCCTCGTCCAGCAGGTCCCGGATCGCGCCGACGGACTCGGCGTAGGGGACGCGCGGGTCGGGGCGGTGGAACTGGTAGAGCCCGATGGCCTCGACGCCGAGCCTGCGCAGGGACGCTTCGCAGGCCTCCTTGAGGTGGCGGGGGCTGCCGTCCAGCGTCCAGCTGCCGTCACCGGGGCGCAGATGGCCGCCCTTGGTGGCGACCAGGACGTCGCCGCCACGGTCGTGGGAGGCGAGGGCCTTGGCTATCAGGGTCTCGTTGTGACCGACCTCGTCGGCGTCCCGGTGGTAGGCGTCCGCGGTGTCGATCAGGGTCACGCCGGCGTCGAGCGCGGCGTGGATGGTGGCGAGGGAGCGTTCCTCGTCGGGTCGTCCCTCGATGGACATGGGCATCGCGCCCAGGCCGATCGCGCTGACGTCGACATCACCGATGCGGCGGGTGTGCATGTGCTCGTGACCTCTTCCGGCTGTCGCTGAGGCTGTCTGGCGATGGTGCACTCCAGCCTGGACACCGAACGGCCCCAAGGTCCAATAGAAGAAGGAGAACGCATTCAGCACTCGGGCAGCTGAATCGCGTACGCCCCTGTGCGGCCGGGTCGGCGGTCCCTTGTCACGCGGGGATGAAAGCCCGCACCGGAGGACTCAATTCCCCCACACAGACCGGCGATCCGCCCGGCACTCCCCCGCCTCGCTGCCATATTCGAGAACCGCTTCGGAGGTGGTTGTGAGCACAGAGGTGACAGCATCCGGTCGGGGGGAAACGGCGGCGCACATGCCCGGGAGCACCGCGGAGCGCGTCGCGGGCCTGGAACGCCGCAGGGAGCAGGCGGTGGCCCCGGACGCACCGCGCAGACGCGGGGAGTTCTCGGCCCGGGAGCGGATCGAACGGCTCGTGGACAAGGACTCCTTCACGGAGACCGGCCTGTTCGTCCGGGCCCGGCACTCCGGGGAGGACGCCCGCCGCCCCTACGGCGACGGCGTGGTCACCGGGTACGGCACGGTCGACGACCGCCCGGTGTGTGTGTTCGCCCAGGACTCCACGGTGTTCGGCGGCAGCATGGGCGAGGCCTTCGGCGAGAAGACCGTGGCGCTGATGGAGCTGGCCCTGAAGACCGGCTGCCCGGTGATCGGCCTCAACGACTCGGGCGGGGCCCGTATCCAGGAGGGTGTCGCCTCGCTCGCCCTCTACGCCGAGCTGGTGCGCCGCAACGTCAAGGCGTCCGGGGTGATCCCGCAGATCTCGGTCGTCCTCGGGCCGTGCGCGGGCGGCGCCGCGTACTCACCGGCGATCACCGACTTCACCGTGATGGTGGACGGCGCCTCGCACATGTTCGTCACCGGCCCCGACGTCATCGAGACGGTCACCGGTGAACGCACCACGGCCGAGGAGCTGGGCGGCGCCCGCACCAGCAACACCGTCAACGGCAACGCCCACTTCCTGGCCGCCGACGAGGAGGACGCCCTCGACACCGTGCGCGACCTGCTGTCGTACCTCCCGGCCAACAACCTGGAACGGCCCCCGGAATACGCCCCCGGGCACCCGCCGCCCGGCGCCGGCCTCGACGAGGTCGTCCCGGACCGGCTGGGCGAGGCGTACGACATGCGGGCGGTCCTGCACGCGGTCGTCGACGACGGCGAACTCCTCCAGGTGCAGGAGCTGTTCGCACCGAACATCATCTGCGCCCTGGCCCGGATCGAGGGCCGCTCGGTGGGTGTCGTCGCCAACCAGCCGCTGCACGCCGCCGGGGTCCTCGACATCGACGCCTCGGAGAAGGCGGCGCGGTTCGTGCGGTTCTGCGACGCGTTCGGCATCCCGCTGCTGACCTTCGCCGACGTACCCGGGTATCTGTCCGGGGTACGGCAGGAGCAGGCCGGCATCATCCGGCGCGGGGCGAAACTGCTGTACGCCTACGCCGAGGCCACCGTCCCCAAGGTCACGGTCGTGGTGCGCAAGGCGTACGGCGGCGGATACGCGGTGATGGGCTCCAAGCACCTGGGCGCCGACGTGAACCTCGCCTGGCCCACCGCCCGTATCGCCGTCATGGGCGCCGAGGGGGCCGTCGGCGTGCTGCACCGGCGGGAACTCGCCGCGGCCGACGACCCCGAGGCGCTGCGCGCCCGCCTGCTCAGCACCTACGAGCGCACCCACGGCACGCCCTATCTCGCCGCCGAGCGCGGCTATGTCGACGCCGTCATCGCGCCGCGCGAGACCCGGGAGCAGGTCTGCCGCGCGCTGCGCGCCCTGCGCGGCAAACGCGCGCCGATGCCGGAACGCCGGCACGGCAACATCCCCCTCTAGCCGCCCCCTCTCCCCCTCTAGCCGCCCCATCTCCCCCTTTGCGACCCCTAGGCCGATCCGCGCCGTGAGGAGCCCCGCCTGATGGACAGCCGCCGCCCCCCGCTCGCGCCCGTGTGCCCGACGCTGCTGGAGTACGTCCGGCACTGGGCCGAAAACACTCCGGACCGCAGGGCGTTCACCTTCGTCGAGCACCCGGCACCGCACTCGCGCGGCGTCCACCGCACCCTGACCTGGCGCCGTCTGGACGTACGAGTGCGGGCGCTGGCCGCACGGCTCGCCGACCAGGCCGGCCCGGGAGACCGGGTCGCGCTGCTGTGCCCGCAGGGCACGGAGTACGTGACCGCCTTCCTCGCCGCCCTGGCCGCCGGGCTGGTCGCCGTGCCGCTGTATCCGCCGGGCCTGCCCGGGCACGCGGACCGGCTCGCGGGTGTGCTGGCCGACGCGCGGTGCTCGGCCGTCGTGACCACGAGCCGCTGCCGGGACGAGGTGCGTGACTTCCTCGGCCCCGACGGACCGCGGATCGTGGTCGCGGACCAGGTGCCCGACGACGCCGCCGGGGACTGGCGGCCCGTCCCGCCGGACGCCGGGGCGATCGCCTATCTCCAGTACACCTCCGGTTCGACCCGGGCCCCGGCCGGTGTGGAGATCAGCCACGGCAACGTCGTCGCCAACGCCCGCCAGGCACTCGCCGCCTACGGTGCCGACACCCGCCCGGTGACCTGCGTGGGCTGGCTGCCGCTCTACCACGACATGGGGCTGGTGCTCAGCGTCGCGGCCCCGGTGACACGAGGGGCGCTGTCGGTGCTGATGGACCCGGCCGCCTTCCTACAGGAGCCGGTGCGCTGGCTGCGGCTGCTCACCGCGCACCCGAACGCGGTGAGCGCCGCGCCCAACTTCGCCTACGACTACTGCGCCGCGAGCGTCTCCGACGACCAGAAGGAGGGGCTGCGGCTGGACCGGGTCACGGCGCTGATCAACGGCAGTGAGCCGGTCCGCCCGGGCACGGCCGACCGTTTCCACGCCGCGTTCGCCGCTCAGGGCCTGGCACCGGAGACCCACTGCCCGTCGTACGGCCTGGCCGAGGCCACCGTGTTCGTCTGCGCGGCCCGGCCGGGTGAGCCGATCGGCCGGTTCGCGCTCGACCGTGACGCCCTGGCCGCCGGGAAGGCCCTGCCGGCCCGGGCGGACGATCCCCGGGCGGTGCTGCTGGCGGGCTGTGGCACTCCGGCGGGCCAGCGGGTCCGTATCGCCGACCCGGTGACGCGAGCCCTGCTGTCGGAGGGCGAGGTCGGCGAGATCTGGGTGCAGGGGCCGAATGTCGGCCGGGGCTACTGGAACCGGGGTCCGGGGGACGTGTTCGGCGCCACGTTCGCGGACGCCGAGGCCGCTCCGGGCGGTTGGCTGCGGACCGGCGATCTGGGGACGGTGCTGGAGGGGCAACTGGTCGTCACGGGGCGGCTGAAGGATCTGATCATCGTCGACGGCCGCAACCACTATCCGCAGGACGTCGAGGCGACGGCCCAGGACGCGGACCCGGCGGTGCGCCGGGACCGGCTCGCGGCGTTCGCCGTGCCGGGCGGCGCCGGTGAGCGGGTGGTGATCGTGGCGGAGCACGCGCGGACCGTGCGGCTCGCCGAGCTCGACGTGCCGGCCATGGCGCGGGCCGTGCGGGGCGCCGTCTCCGCCCGGCACGGCCTGCGGCTCGCCGACGTCGTCCTGGTGCCGCCGGGCACGGTGCCGCGTACCTCCAGCGGGAAGGTCTCCCGGGCCCTGACCCGGGCCCGGTATCTGGAGGGCGCGTACGGCGGGCAGGCCCCTGCCGCGACGGCGGGTACCGCGGGATGAGCCCAATCGACGAGGGCGCGCTGCGCCGGCTGATCGCCGAACGGGTGGCGCTCTGGTACGGCGCCTCACCCGAGAACGTTCCGATGGACCGGCCGCTCGCCGACCTCGGCATGTCCTCGCGGGACGCCGTCGCCCTGGCCGGTGAACTGTCCCGGGCAACGGGCCGGGAGCTGCCGACGACGCTGCTGTGGGAGACGCCCACCGGTCAGGCCCTGGTGGCACGGCTGTGCGGCACGCAGGCCCCGGGAAGCCCGGGAGCGCCCGAGGCGGCACCGGCCCCGCGCGCCGGACTGGCGGGCGGGACGGCCGAGCCGGTCGCCGTCGTCGGGGTCGGCTGCCGGCTGCCCGGCGGGGTGCACGGCCCGGGCGACTACTGGCGGCTGCTGAGCGAGGGCGTCGACGCGATCCGGCGCGTCCCGGAGGACCGCTGGCGCGACTTCACCGCCTTCCCGCCCGCCGACGCGCATCCGTACGGCGGCTATCTCGACGACATCGCCGGGTTCGACGCGGACTTCTTCCGCATCACCCCGCGCGAGGCGGCGGTGATGGACCCCCAGCAGCGGATCCTGCTGGAGGTCGTCCACGAGTCGCTCGACCACGCCGCCGTGCCGGCCGGGTCCCTGGCGGGCACGGCCACCGGGGTGTTCGTCGGGGTGTCGGCCCCCGAGTACGGGCAGCTCACGGGCGCCGATCCGGCCGCCGTCGATCCCTGGGCGCCGGCCGGGGGCGCCCTGAGCGTCACCGCCGGACGGCTCTCCTACGTCCTGGACACGCGGGGCCCGAGCCTCGCCGTCGACACGGCCTGCTCGTCCTCGCTGGTCGCCGTGCACCACGCCTGCGTCAGCCTGCGCACGGGCGAGAGCGACCTCGCGATCGCCGCCGGGGTGAACGTGCTGCTGTCGCCGTCCGTCACCGTCGCCTTCCGCAGGGCGGGCGCGCTCGCGCCGGACGGGCGGTGCAAGCCGTTCTCGGCGGCGGCCGACGGCATCGGGCGCGGCGAGGGCTGCGCGGCCGTGATCCTGAAGCGGCTGTCCGACGCCGAGCGGGACGGCGACCGCGTGCTGGCCGTCATCCGGGCCACCGCCGTCAACTCCGACGGCCGCTCCAACGGCCTGATGGCGCCCAACCCGGCCGCCCAGCAGGCGCTGCTGGAGCGCGCGTACGCGCGGGCGGGGCTCGCCGCGGCGCAGGTCGACTACGTGGAGGCGCACGGCACCGGCACCCCGCTGGGCGACCCGATCGAGGCGGGCGCGCTGGGCGCGGTGCTCGGCGCGGGCCGGGACCCGGACCAGCCGCTGCTGCTGGGCTCCGTCAAGGGCAACCTCGGGCATCTGGAGTCCGCCGCGGGCATCGCGGGCCTGGTGAAGACCGTGCTGGCCCTGCACCACGACAGCATTCCGCCGTCCCTGCACTGCGCGCAGGGCACGTCCCTCGCCGACGAGCGGCTGCGAGTGGTGACCGAGCCGGAGCCCTGGCCGCGCTACGGCGGCACCGCCCTCGCGGGCGTCTCCGGGTTCGGCTTCGGCGGCACCAACGCGCATGTGGTGCTGGAGGAGGGGCCGCCCGGCCTGGTCCCCGTACGGCCGGCCGAGGAGCCCACCGCCCGTCTGCATGTGCTGTCCGACCTCGACGCCGGGCGCGTCCGCGACACGGCGGGCAGGCTCGCCGACTGGCTGCGCGAGAGCACCGCGCACCCCGCGGACGTGGCCCGGACCCTGGCCGGGCGCACCGGCCGCGGTCCGGTACGTGCCGCCGTGGTCGCCCGGCATCGCGCCGAACTCGCCGATGCCCTGGGCTCGTTGGCGGCGGGACGCCCGGACGCACGGGTGGCGACCGGGGAGCACGACCGGGTGGGGCACGGCCCGGTGTGGGTCTTCTCCGGCTACGGCAGCCAGTGGCCGGGCATGGGGCGCAGACTTCTGGCCGAGGAACCCGCGTTCGCCGCCGCCGTGGAGAAACTCGATCCGCAACTCGCCCCCGAGTGCGGCCTGTCCCTGTACGACCACCTGTCCTCCGGGGCCGGTCTCGACCGCCTGGACGTCGCCCAGCCCGTGCTGTTCGGCCTTCAGCTGGCCCTCGCCGAGCTGTGGCGTGCGTACGGGGTCGAACCCACCGCCGTGATCGGCCACTCCATGGGCGAGGTCGCGGCGGCGGTGTGTGCGGGCGCGCTGGACGTGGCGGACGGGGCGCGTGTCATCGCCGTACGGGCCCGATTGCTGAGCGGGCTGAGCGGGGGCGCGATGGCCGTCGTGGACTTGGACGACACCGAACTGGAGTCCCTGGAGCGGGACTTCCCGGGGGTGCACGTCGCCGTGCACTCCTCGCCCCGGCAGAAGGTCGTCACGGGTGAGGAGGCCGCAGTGGCCGGGCTCGTGCGCCGGCTGGAAGGGCAGGGCCGGGCGGCACGGGCCATGCGGGTCGTCGGCGCCGGGCACTCGCCCCAGGTGGACCCGCTGCTGCCGGAGCTCGCCGAGGCGCTGTCCGGCGTCCGGGGCCGGCGGCCGCGTGTCCCGGTGTACTCGACCGTCCTCGACGACCCGCGCGGCGACTGCGTGTTCGACGCGGCCCACTGGGCGGCCAACCTCAGGCGGCCCGTCCGCCTGGACCGGGCGCTGGCAGCGGCCGCGGCCGACGGCCACACCGCGTTCGTCGAGATCTCGCCGCACCCGGTGCTGACCGGGCCCGTCGCCGACACCGTGCCCGATGCCCTCGCCCTGGCCACCCTGCGCCGCGACGGCGACGGGGCGGAGGCGTTCGCCGGGCAGCTGGGCGCCCTGTACGTGGCGGGCCTGCGGCTGCCCGCGCCGCCCGGCCGGGTCGTCGACCTGCCGGTGCCCCGGTGGCGGCACGTACGGCACTGGTGGACGGACGGCCGGGCCCGCACCGAGCCGGTGCCGGAGACGGAGCCGGAGGAACCGCCCGCCGAAGTGTCCGTCCTGGCCCGGCTGACCCACCACATCGCCGCCGTCAGCGGCCACCCGCCCGCCCGTGTCACCCCGGGCACCGCCCTGGCCGATCTGGGCCTGGACTCGCTGATGGCCGTCCGCGTCCGCACGGCCGTGGAGCGCGAGTTCGGCGTCGAACTGCCCCTGCGCGACCTGTTCACCGCCGCCACGGTCGAGGACGCCGCCGCCCGGATCCGGCACGCCCTCCCCCGCGAGAACACCCCGCTGCGCCCCCTGCGTGCCACCGGTTCCCGGCCCCCGCTGTTCCTCGTGCACGCCGCGGGCGGCCCGGTCACCGTCTACCGGACGCTCGCGGAACGGCTCGGCGCGGACCGGCCGGTGTACGGGCTGGAGCGGATCGAGGAGGCCCGGACCGTGCCGGAGAAGGCGCGGCGGTACGCCGAGGCGATCGCCGCCGCCTACCCCGACGGGCCCTGCCTGCTGGGCGGTTGGTCCTTCGGCGGGTTCGTCGCCCAGGAGACCGCGCGGCAGCTGACCGCCGCAGGACGGGACGTGCCGCTGGTCGTGCTCCTCGATTCCGTACGCCCCCTCCCCCGGCCCGGTCTGACGCGCGCCGACCGGATCCGGGCGCATTTCGAGGGCTTCGCCGACCACGTCGCCGACGCCTACGGGGTGCGCCTGGAGCTGCCGTACGACGAGCTCGTGGCCATGGACGACGACCGGGAGCGCATCGACACCGTGCTGCGGGCGCTGCGCGAGGCCGCCGAGGTGCCGCCCGCGGCGCTGGAGCACCAGCGCGCCTCCTACCTGGACATGGGCATCGGGGAGGCGCACCGTCCCGGCGGCCACGACGGGCCGGTCGTGCTCTACCGCGCCACCGAGCCCGCGCCCCACACGGTGCGCGACCCGGCGTACGAACGCGACGACGAGGCGCTGGGCTGGGACGAGGTGTGCCCGCGCCTGGAGGTCGTGCCGGTGCCCGGTCACCATCTGTCGCTGCTCGATCCGCCGCACGTCGACGAGATCGCCGCCCACCTGAGCCGGGTGCTCGCCGAACGGGCCCCCTGAACCGCCGACCGAGGAGCCGCCATGCCCGACCTGCCGCCGAAGCCCGTTGCCGGAGTGTCCCGGCGCACTGTAGCCAGAGCGACGGCCGCCGCCGGCCTCGCCGCCTTGTTCGGGGCCGCGGGCGGCACGGCCCGTGCCGCGGCCGCCACCCGGCTCGGACCGCGCACGCTGGACGTGTCCGTGCCCTCCGCCGCGCTCGGCCGCAGCGCGCCGGTCCGGCTGATCCTGCCGTCGGACTTCGGTGCGCGGCCGGAGCGGACGTATCCCGTGCTCTACCTGCTGCACGGTGCCCATGACGACTACACGTCCTGGACCCGGGAGACCGACATCGAGGCCTTCACCGAGGGCCGCGACCTGATCGTGGCGATGCCGGACGCGGGCCCCACCGGCATCCCCAGCGTCTGGCGCGACGGCCCCGATTACGAGACGTTCCAGGTCAAGGAAGTGCCGGCGCTGCTCGCCCGGGACTACCGGGCCTCCGGGGTACGGGCGGTCGCCGGGGTCTCCACGGGTGGCTACGGCGCGATGGCCCACGCCGCCCGCCACCCCGGGGCGTTCAAGGCCGCGGCCTCGTTCAGCGGCATCCTCGACACCACCGCCCCCGGCGTTCCCGCCATCATGGACGCCATCGTGGCCCGAGAGAACCTGCCGGCCGCATCCCTGTGGGGTCATCCGCTGCTGAACCTGCTGACCTGGCGGGACTTCAACCCGCGGGCCCGCGCCACAGGGCTGCGCGGCACCGCCCTGTACGTCTCGCAGGGCAGCGGAGTGGGCGGCGGCAGCGGCGGCGATCCGCTGCCCGGGGTCCTGGAGAGCGCCCTGTGGCCCTCGGCGCAGGGCTTCGCCGGCACGCTCGCCCGCCTCGGCATCCGGGCCACCACGCACCTGTACTCGGGAGGAGGACACGACTGGCCTTACTGGAAGCGGGAGTTCACCGCCGCGTGGCCGATGCTCGCCCAGACGCTGGGCGTGCCGGAGTGACGGGGGTGCCGTCGGGGCACGGAACGGAGCGCAGGGGTCGTCCGTCCAACACAGGACTTCCCTCTCGTCCCAGCGGTCACAGTCCGCGGGCGAGCCGCTTCCGGTCGAAAGGAGTGTCCGTGATGGCTGTGCCCGCCCCGCACGGCGTGCCGGACCGCCCCGGTATGCCACCGATGCCGCCCGAGCTGGCGGAGCTGCTGCGCGCCCAGCTGGCGGCCGTCGCCGACCAGGTGGAGGAGGAGGTCCGCCGTCAGGTTCCCGAGTACGCGCGGCCCGCCGACGGGGCGTACGGCAGGAACCTGCGGGCCGGGGTGGTGCAGGCGCTCACCCTGTTCGTCGACCACATCGCCGACCCGCGCGACGACGGGGGCGCGATCGCGGCGACGTACTACGAACTGGGACGCGGCGAGGCCCTGGAGGGCCGCAGCCTGGACGCGTTGCAGTCCGCGCTGCGGGTCGGGGGGCTGCACGCCTGGCGGCTGATGGGCCGGACGGCGGAGGAACTCGGCCTGGACTCCGCGGTCGTCGCGGCGCTCGGCGAGCTGGCGTTCCGGACCGTGCACGAGGTCGCCCAGGCGGCAGCGGCCGGTTACGCGGAGGCGCAGCTGCGCAGCTCGGACGAGCTGGAGCGGCGCCGCAGGCGGCTGCTCGACCTGCTGCTGGAGGACGGGCCGGTGGCACTCGAAGCCGTGCAGGACCTGGCGCACGGCGCGCGCTGGCCGGTGCCCCGGACGGTCGCGGTCGTGGCGCTCGCGGCGGCGCCGGACCGGCGGGAGGAGGACCGGCCGCTGGCCGCGGTGGGCGCGCTGGTGGACATGGAGTCCCGGCCGCCGCGCATGCTGGTGCCCGACCCGGACGGCTCCGGCCGCTTCGGCCGGGCGTTCACGCTCGCGCTGCGCGGCCGGCCCGCCGCGATCGGCCCGACGGTCGCGGTCACCGAGGCCGCGCAGTCGCTGCGGCTCGCCACCCGGGCGCTCGGGCTGATGGGACGCGGAGTTCTGCCCCGCCAGGGCGTGGTGCGCTGCGCCGACCATCTGTCGACGCTGCTGCTGTACGGCGACGAGCCGCTGCTGGAACGGCTCCAGGCGCGGGTTCTCGCGCCGCTCGACACCGTCTCGGCCGGGCAGCGCGACAGGCTCGCCGAGACGCTGCTGGCGTGGCTGCTCAGCGGCAGCAACGTGCCGGACGTCGCCACGCGGCTTCACATCCACCCGCAGACGGTCCGCTACCGCCTGCGCCAGCTGGAGAAGCTCTTCGGCGACGCCCTGCACGAGCCGGAAACCCGCCTCGACCTGATTCTCGCGTTGCGTGCGGAGTCATTGCGCACACCACAGAACTGAATACCGCTGCACAATCGGCGACGTACTCAATCGGTGATAAAAAACCGCGGCGATTCCATAATCCCGTCCATAACACTTCGGGAGACACAGCGAATACGTTCGGGCCGTCCTTTTTCGCAGGCGTTCCATGCGCCTCACCCGCGGAGGATTCCCCATGCGTATCCGTTTGTGTCTCGCCGCGCTCTCGCTGGCCGGCGGGGCCGGTCTGGCCACTCTCTCGGCTCCCTCGGCCACAGCCACGCCCCCGGCCACGACCTCGGCCCCGGCAGCAGCCGCGGCCTGCTCGGACGTCGAGGTCGTCTCGGCGCGCGGCACCTTCGAGCCGGGCACGCTCGGCTTCATCGTCGGCGACCCGGTGTTTTCCGAACTGAAGAAGAAAGTGACGGGCAAAAGCCTGTCCAGCTACGCCGTGGACTACCCCGCCAATCTTTCCCTGACGTCTGCCGCGCAGGGCAACAGGGACCTGGTGAACCACGTGCAGAGCCAAGCCGCCGCCTGCCCGAATCAGCGGTTCGTTCTCGTCGGCTATTCGCAGGGCGCGAACGTCGTCGACAACTCGATCGGCATCAGCAGCGCGGGCGCGGTGGTCGGCAGCCCGATCGTGGCCACGCTGCCCGCGGCGGTCGAACCGAAGGTCGCCGCGGTGCTGCTGTTCGGCAACCCGATCCGCGCCATCGGCAAGAGCGTCACCGGCACGTACCAGAGCCGCACCCTGGACATCTGCGCCAAGGGTGACCCGGTCTGCGAGAGCGGCGGCGGCAACACCGGGGCGCACCTGAGCTACCGCGACAACGCGGACGAAGCGGCTGCGTTCGCCGCGGGCAGGCTCTGACCCCGGCAGCACGCCGAAGGGCCCGGGAGGATCTCCTCCCGGGCCCCTTGCGTGCGACAGCGGAGGGTCAGCGCGGCGACCGCGCGAACCCGGCGAGACTGGTGGAGACGATCTCGGGCCGGCCGTTGTTCTGGATGGGCGCGGCGGTCAGGACGTCGAGGTGCTGGTAGCCGTCGGCGACCACGGGGTGGAGCTCGGCCGGGACCCGGCCGGCCAGGAGTCCCTCACCGGCGAGGACGGTGAGCACCGGGTTGGCGGTGAGCCCGCCGGGGTGGACGACGAGCTTCTTGACCTGGGGCGAGCCGGCCATCTGGATGTCGGTGACCAGCTTGGTCGGGAAGTACTGCTCGGTGAAGTCCAGCGGCTGCTCGGCCAGGCTGCGGGCCAGTTGCCGCACGTCGGTGACCTCCTCGCCGGGGCCGGTGAAGGGGGTGCCGTCGGCCGACCGGTGGCCGGGGTCGTCCGGGTCTCCGACGCGGTCGTAATTGCGCCAGGTGTAGAGCGGTCCCTGCGGCCGGTCCGGGATGGCCTTGTACGCGGTGCCGTACAGCCCGGGCTGCTGGTCACCGCCGTTGGCCACGGGGAAGCTCTTGTCGGCGATCGGCCCGCCGTCGAAGAAGCCGAGGCTGGTCTGGAGGAACGCCAGCGGCACGGAGTTGTCGTCCAGCAGTGCCCCGAGCACCGCCCCGTTGGTGAGGCGGAAGTCCTTCACCGCGGGCTTGCCGGTGAGGAAGGCGGCGGTGTCCTTGGAGAACAGGAAGCGGTGGGTGGCCTCGATGTTGAGGTTGGAGGGCAGGTACCGGGGCAGGTCGGCCTCGGCGTCCGGGTCCTTCAGGGCACCCATCCCGGCGATGCCGAGCAGGGTCATGGTCTCGGGGTTGAGCAGCACCGGCGCGGACAGGGTGCGGGGCAGCACCCCGGTGTCGAGCCCGGCCTGCACCACGCCGTAACCGAGGCCGATGTCGGGCAGGTTGGTGTCGTCCGGCAGGCTGCCGCTGAGGTCGGCGAGCGAGGTGGAGACGGTCGTGTCGAGGGCGAAGTAGCCGGCGCACTGGTTATAGCCGGCGTCCGCCGTGGTCGCCCGGTCACCGTCGAAGTCGGCGGCGGCGAAGTACCCGGTGATCACGCCGCCCAGCGAGTGCCCGCCGCACAGCACCTTCCGCTTGCGCTGCGCCTGGGAGGGCAACTCGGCGGTGAGCAGGTCGTACTGGTCGCGTACGGTCTGCTCGATCCCGAGCTTCGCCATCCACCCCAGTTCCGCGTTGCGGGCGTAGCCGCCGAAGGTCCGGCCGTCGACCTGCTTGCCGCGGTAGTAGTAGTCGACGGCGGTGTGCTGGTCGCCGGAGGCGATGCCGGTACGGTCCTCCAGGCAGTTGGAGCGCCGGTCCAGCGCCCAGAACTCGATGTGCAGGCCCTGCTCGGCGGCGCGCGCCACGGTGTTGCGGGCCACGCTGTCGAACGCCCCGGCTCCTTCCAGGATGCCGGGCTGGGCGACGAGGATCCGGTCCGCGTCGGCCGAGGCGGCCGGACCGTCGGCGGAGCGGTAGCGCAGGTACGACAGCCAGTCGCAGGCGGCCGGACGCGGCCCGGCCGACTCCGGCAGCGGCACCTTCACCCGCACCACCGACTCCGTCACCCCGGTCACCGGCGACGTCGACGCGACCGGCGTCTCGGTCCGCGCGCCGTCGGCCCGGGCGCCCGGAGCGGCGGCCGTGAGCGTCCCTGCGGTCAGCAGCACCGCCAGTGCGGCGCCGCGCCACTTCCCTCTTCTCGTACGGTTCATGTCCATGCCACGGACGCTAGGGCTGCGGCGCGAGGTCCCTCAGGGGGTGCTGATGAGAACTCAGTTTCCGGATCCTGCCTTGTCACCGGCGCACAGGGCCCGGCGCCGCACCAGGACCCCTTATGGGCCAGTCGAGCTGCGAACCGGCGGTTTCGGGAGCATGGTGGGGCTATGGACGGTCAACCCCCTGTGGTCGTGCAGCCGCCCGCGCCGGACGGCGGACGGCTGGTGACCATCCACGGCGAGCGCATGGGCGTCGCCTACAGCCTCTTCGACGTGCTGGACCTGCTGCACCGCGAGGGCCTGCCCACCACCGACACGGCCGTCGACGACACCGAGCTGATCGAGTGGCGTGGCGGCGGCCCGTACGACTGGAACAACGGGTCGTCCGACGAGGCGTGAGCCTGCAGCGCCGTCCCATGACAACGGCCCCGTCACGGAGGTTTCCATGGTCTCGCGTCTCAACCCGTACCTGTCCTTCAACGGAGACGCCCGGCAGGCGTTGGAGTTCTACCAGGAGGTCTTCGGAGGCACCCTGTCCCTCAACACCTACGGCGACTTCGGCCATGGGGACGACCCGAACGCCGACAAGATCATGCACGGCATGCTGGAGACCCCCACCGGCTTCACCCTGATGGGGGCCGACAACCCGCCGGGCATGGAGTCCGCGCCGGGCCAGCCCTTCTCGGTGAGCCTGAGCGGCGACGACGACGCCGAGCTGCGCGGCTACTGGGAGAAGCTCTCCGAGGGCGGCTCGGTGTCGGTGCCGCTGGAGAAGCAGATGTGGGGCGACGTGTTCGGCATGTGCACCGACCGCTTCGGCGTTCCCTGGATGGTCAACATCAGCGGATCGGAGAGCTGAGCCGAACCGACCGGACGGTCAAGGACCGTCCACAGCGCGGGGCCGCCCGCACACACCGTGCACTGCCGGTGTGTGCGGGCGGCCCCGCCGTGCCGGAGCGTCCGGTCGGTCGGAACGTCCGGTCGGAACGTCCGGTTCGCCGGAACGTCACGTTTGTTGGTACGTCCTGACAAAGCTGTTGACATCGCCCGGAGGCGCCCGCATAGTACCTGCCACTAGAGCGCGCTAGTGACGCGCTCTAGTTGCCTCCCGGACCGGGCACGGCCCGCTCTCCCCAGCACACCGAGGTGCACCCGACATGCGCAGACACCACAGATCCGCCGCCCTGACCACCGCCGTCCTCGTGGGCGCCCTGCTCGCCGCCGGCTGCTCCAGCGGCTCCGGCGGGAAGAAGTCCGAGTCCGGCGGCACCGACGCCGCCGCGGGCAAGGCCACCACCCCGCGGATGACCGTCGCGATGGTCACGCACGCGGCACCCGGCGACACCTTCTGGGACCTGATCCGCAAGGGCGCCCAGGCGGCGGCCGCGAAGGACAACATCAAGCTCGTCTACTCCAGCGACCCGGTCGCCGGAAACCAGGCCAACCTGGTGCAGAACGCCATCGACCAGAAGGTCGACGGCATCGCGCTCACCGCCGCCAAGCCCGACGCCATGAAGGCGGTCGTGGCCAAGGCCAAGGCGGCCGGCATCCCCGTCGTCGGCTTCAACTCCGGCCTGGACAACTGGAAGGAACTCGGCATGCTCGAGTACTTCGGCCAGGACGAGAACATCGCCGGCCAGGCCTTCGGCGAGCGCCTCAACCAGCAGGGCGCCAAGCACGCCGTCTGCGTGATCCAGGAGCAGGGCCAGGTCGCCCTGGAGGCGCGCTGCGCCGGCCTGAAGAAGGGCTTCAAGGGCACGACGGAGAACCTGTACGTCAACGGCACCGACATGCCCTCCGTGAAGTCGACCCTGACGGCCAAGCTCCAGAAGGACTCCAGCATCGACCAGGTGGTCACGCTGGGCGCCCCGATCGCCATGACCGCCGTGCAGTCGGTCAAGGACGCGGGCAGCAAGGCCGAGATCGCCACCTTCGACCTCAACAAGGACCTCGTCGCCGCCATCCAGGGCGGGGACATCCAGTTCGCCGTCGACCAGCAGCCCTACCTCCAGGGCTACCTCGCCGTCGACGGGCTGTGGCTCTACAGGACGAACGGCAACTTCAGCGGCGGCAGCACCGCTCCCGTGCTCACCGGGCCGGCCTTCGTCACGAAGGACAACGTCGACAGCGTCGCCGAGTTCGCCAAGAAGGGCACGCGCTAGGCGGACAGAACCTAAGGGGTGTCCGCCGGGGCAGGCCCGCTCGTTCCCCGCACCACCAGCTTGGGGTCCAGCACCGCCTCCCTCGGCGGCAGTTCCCCGTTCTCCAGCCGTTCGACGGCGAAGCGGACCGCGTGCTCGGCCATGAGGACCGCGTCCTGGCGGACGGTGGTCAGACCGATCGGCATCAGATGGGAGAGGTGGCTGTCGTCGTAGCCGACGACGGACAGGTCGCGCGGGACCTCGATGCCCGCCCGGGTGAGGGCCATCAGCAGCCCCATCGCGCAGCGGTCGTTGCCGGCGAGGACCGCCGTCGGCAGCGGCCGCCCGCCGTCGCGTTCGGCCAGCAGCAGCCGCCCGGTCTCGATGCCGGACTCCTCGGTGTGCTCGCCGGGGATCACCCGCGCCCGGTCCTGCAGTCCGTGGCGGCGCATCGCGGCGCGGTAGGCACGCCGCCGCTCCGCCGACCCGGGGCCGCGCCCGCCGTCGATGTGCACGATCCGGCGGTGCCCGAGCTCCACCAGGTGGTCCATGGCCTGCCGGACGCCCTTGCCCTCGGCGGAGTGCACGAAGTCGACATGGGCCTGGGGCACCCGGCGGCTGATCGAGACGGTGACCGTGCGCTGTCCGAGTCCGGCGACGTAGGCGGGGTCGGCGTCCGGGCCGAGCAGGATCACCGCCTCGCAACGGTGGCTGAGCAGCGCCTCGACCGCCTTCGCCTCGCTGCGGCCGTGGGTGGCACCGGAGAGCAGGACGTCGTAACCGAGCCGCTCGGCCTCGGGGTAGATGCCGGTGATGAGGTCCGTGTGGAAGGTCTGGTGCACGGTGAACATCACGCCGAGCGTGCGGCTGCGGCCCCGGGCCAGCAGGCGGGCCGCACTGTCGGGCCGGTAACCGATCTCGTCGGCGACGCGCAGGACCCGTTCCCGGGTCTCCTGGCTGGCCCCCGCCTGGTTGCGGAAAATGATCGAGACGAGCGCGCGGGACACACCCGCCTTCTCGGCGACGTCCGCCATCGTGGGCCGCTGCCTGCCCGATGCATCCACGTGTGAACCCACCCTCCGACGCCGACCACCTTACGGGTGCCCCGCACGGGGCCCGTACCAGGACTCGGCAATCTCCCGGCAACAACCTATTGACATGACATTTGGACAGGGGTCATCGTACTCGAACTAGAGCGCGCTAGTAGAGCGCATCAGTGTCACGCCCCCTTCCGCTCCCCGAAGGACTCTCACCATGGCAACGGTGCCAGCCCCGCTGCGTACGACCGTCGGCAACCTGTGCCTCGGCTCCGCCCCCGACTCCTGGGGCGTGTGGTTCCCCGACGACGAGCACCAGGTGTCGTACACCCGCTTCCTCGACGAGCTCGTCCAGGCCGGGTACGAGTGGCTGGAGCTCGGCCCGTACGGCTACCTCCCCACCGACCCGCGGCGACTGAAGGCCGAGCTGGACGCCCGCGGGCTGAAGGTCTCCGGCGGCACCGCGTTCGGCGCACTGCACCGGCCCGAGGCGTGGGACGAGATGCTCGCCCATGTCCGGCAGGTCGCCGAGCTGACCGCCGCAGCCGGGGCACACCACCTCGTCTTCATCCCGCCGATGTACCGGGACGAGAAGACGGGTGCGTTCACCGAGTCGCCCGAGCTGACCGCCGAGCAGTGGGCCGGGTTCGGCCGGGCCGCCGACCGGCTGGGCCGGCTGCTGCTGGAGGAGTACGACGTACGGCTGGTCGTCCACCCGCACGCCGACAGCCACATCCAGACCCAGCCGGAGATCGAGCGGCTGCTCAACGAGTCCGACAGCCGTTACACCAACCTCTGCCTGGACACGGGGCACGTCGCCTACGGCGGCGGGGACAACCTCGATCTGATCCGCCGTTTCGGTGAGCGGGTCGGCTACGTGCACATCAAGCAGATGGACCCGGAGATCCTGGCGCAGGTCGCGGCCGAGGACCTGTCCTTCGGCGAGGCCGTAAAGCGGGGAGTGTGCGTGTCACCGCCGGCCGGGGTGCCGAAGCCGGCCGACGTGGTGGGCGAACTCGCCAAGCTCGACGCCGAGTTGTTCGTGATCGTCGAGCAGGACCTGTACCCGTGTGCTCCCGGGGTGCCGCTGCCGATCGCGGTCAGCACCCGTGAACACCTGGCCGGCTGCGGACTGTCGGGTACCCGGCGCCCGAACATCGACAGGTAAGGAACGGCCCATGGACGTCACGGACGACACGACACCGGCCCCCGTCCCGCCCCCCGCCACCGCCGTCGCGGACGATGCTCCCCCGGCGGTCAGGCGGCGGCTGAGGCTGATCACGATCATCGCCACGTTCGGTGGTCTGCTCTTCGGCTACGACACCGGCGTCATCAACGGCGCCCTGCCCTACATGACCGAGGACCTCGGTCTGACCCCGGTCACCGAGGGCATGGTCACCAGCTCGCTGCTGCTGGGTGCCGCGCTGGGCGCGGTGACCGGCGGCCGGTTGTCGGACGCGCGCGGCAGGCGGCGCAACATCCTGCTGCTGGCCGTGCTGTTCTTCGTCGGCGCGCTCGGCTGCACGCTCGCCCCGACGACCGAGGTGATGATCGTGGCGCGGTTCGTGCTCGGCCTCGCGGTCGGCGGCGCGTCGGTGACCGTGCCGGTGTATCTCGCGGAGGTGTCGCCCGCCGAGCGGCGCGGTGCCCTCGTGACCCGCAACGAGCTGATGATCGTCAGCGGTCAGCTGCTGGCC
This sequence comes from Streptomyces sp. NPDC006235, assembly GCF_040613735.1. Classification (NCBI taxonomy): domain Bacteria; kingdom Bacillati; phylum Actinomycetota; class Actinomycetes; order Kitasatosporales; family Streptomycetaceae; genus Streptomyces; species Streptomyces sp. NPDC006235. The sequence goes on along the minus strand of NZ_JBEXSR010000010.1, from coordinate 66,231 downwards.
TTCACGTTCAACGCGATCATCGCCCAGGTCGGCGGCGAGTCCGGTGGCGTGTGGCGCTGGATGCTGGTCATCGCGACGGTGCCGGCGGTGGTGCTCTGGTTCGGCATGCTGGTGATGCCGGAGAGCCCGCGCTGGCTGGCCTCCCAGAGCCGCTTCGGGGAGGCCCTCGACGTCCTCAGGCAGGTGCGGTCCCAGGCCCGGGCCGAGGCCGAGCTGAAGGAGGTGTCCGCGCTCGCCGTCAAGGACGAGCAGGCCAAGCTCGGCGGCTGGCAGGACATGAAGAGCACGCCGTGGGTGCGCAAGCTGATGTTCGTCGGGTTCGGCATCGCGATCGTGCAGCAGATCACCGGCGTCAACACGATCATGTACTACGGGACGCAGATCCTCACCGACGCCGGTTTCGCCGCCGACAGCGCGCTGACGGCGAACATCGCCAACGGTGTGATCTCGGTGCTGGCCACCTTCGTCGGCATCTGGCTGCTGGGCCGGGTACCGCGCCGCCCGATGCTGATGACCGGTCAGGCCGGTACGACCACCGCCCTGTTGCTGATCGGCGTCTTCTCCCTGGTGCTTCCCTCGGGTGACGCGCGGGCGTTCGCGGTGCTCGCCATGACGGTCACGTTCCTCGCCTTCCAGCAGGGCGCGATCTCGCCGGTGACCTGGCTGATGCTGTCGGAGATCTTCCCGATGCGGATGCGCGGCTTCGGCATGGGCGTCGCGGCCGTGGTGCTGTGGCTGACCAACTTCGTGATCGGGCTGGTCTTCCCGTCCCTGGTCTCCGGGATCGGGATCTCCAACACCTTCTTCCTGTTCGTGGTGGCGGGCTTGCTGTCGCTCGCCTTCGTCAAGCGCTACGTCCCCGAGACCAAGGGCCGCACCCTCGAAACCCTCGAAGCCGAACTGCGCACCCGCTTCTCCTGACCCTCCCCTCGAAGGAACGACCATGACCGTACGTGTAGGCGTCATCGGCGCCGGAATGATCGGCCAGGACCACATCCGGCGGCTCACCGAGGTCGTCACCGGGGCCGCCGTCACGGCCGTGACCGACATCGACGCCGGGCGCGCCTCCGAGGTGGCGGCCCGGGTGGGTGCCATCGCGCTGCCCACCGGCGCGGAGCTGATCGCCTCCCCCGACGTGGACGCCGTGCTCGTCACCTCCTGGGGGCCCACCCACGCCGAGCACGTCCTGGGCGCGATCGCGGCCGGCAAGCCGGTGTTCTGCGAGAAGCCCCTCGCCACGACCGCCGTGGACTGTCTGCGGATCGTGGAGGCCGAGCGGGCGCACGGCCGCCGCCTGGTGCAGGTCGGCTTCATGCGCCGCTTCGACGCCGGCTACCGCCAGATGAAGGAGGTCCTGTCGACCGGCTCGCTCGGGGCCCCGCTGATCGTGCACTGCGCCCACCGCAACCCGACCGTGCCGGAGTCGTACCACTCCGCCATGGCCGCCCAGGACACCGCCGTGCACGAGATCGACGTGCTGCGCTGGCTGCTCGACGACGAGATCGTCTCCGCGCAGGTGGTCACCCCGCGCGCCACGAGCAAGCGCTTCGCGCACCTCAAGGACCCTCAGATCATGGTCTTCGAGACGTCCGAGGGCGTCCGGATCGACCTGGAGGTCTTCGTCAACTGCCAGTACGGCTACGACATCCAGTGCGAGGTCGTCGGCGAGGACGGCCTGGTGCGGCTGCCCGACCCGGCGGCCGTCGGGGTCCGCACCGCCGCCCGGCACGGCACGGGTGTCCTCCAGGACTGGAAGGACCGGTTCGCGGAGGCCTTCGACACCGAGTTCCGCGAGTGGGTCGCCTCGGTGGCCGCCGGCGCCGAGCCCACCGGCCCGTCCTCCTGGGACGGTTACGCCGCCACCGTCATCACCGACGCGGCCGTCCGGTCCCTGGAGGCCGGCGGCGAGAGAGTCACCACCGACATGAAGCCCCGCCCCGCGTTCTACGGAGGGACCGCGTGAAGATCGCCCTCGACCCCTATATGTTCCGCTCCCTGCCGATCGACGACATGGTGCGCACGGTGGCCGAACTCGGCTACGAGTACATCGAGTTGTCGCCGCGCGCGGACTTCATGCCGTTCTTCCTGCACCCACGTGCTGACGACGCGCGGGTGGCGGAGCTGAAGCAGTCGCTGCGCCGGCACGGTGTGCACCTGTCCTCGGTGCTGCCGCTGTACAAGTGGTCCTCGCCGGACGAGACCGAGCGGCAGGCCGCCGTACGCTACTGGAAGCGGATGATCGAGATCACCGTCGAGCTCGAATGCCCGCTGATGAACTCGGAGTTCAACGGCCGGCCCGAGCGCGCCGCCGAGAGCGAGGCCGCCTTCTGGCGCTCGCTGGAGGAACTGCTGCCGATGTTCGAGCGCGAAGGCATCGCTCTGAACCTGGAGGCGCACCCGGACGACTTCTGCGAGGAGAACACCCCCGCCGTCGATCTCGTCCGCGCGATCAACAAGCCGTGGGTGAACTACCTCTACTGCGCCCCGCACTCCTTCCACCTCTCCGGGCCTGACGAGGTCGGCGCCGACATCGCGGCGATGATGCGCTACGCCGGTGACAAGCTCCAGCACGTGCACATCGCGGACTCCTTCAATCACAAGGGCTCGTCCGGCCTGCGCTACATCCTCAACCCCCCGGGCACCCCGGCCCGTATCCACCAGCACCTGGACATCGGCCAGGGCGAAGTGGACTGGGACGCCTTCTTCGGCACGCTGCGCGAGCTGGGCTTCGACGGTGTCGCCACGTCCTGTGTCTTCGCCTGGGAGGAACGGGCCCGGGAGTCGTCGGCGTTCATGCTGGACCGCATCCGCAAGGAACTCGCCGCCTGAGAGGCGTCCTCGAACCTCCGGCCGGGGCCCCAACTGCGGGAGGGTCCCGGCCGGAACCCGTCTCAGGAACTCGTGAGGACGACGAGCTGCTGGGTCGCCCGGGTCATCGCGACATAGTGGTCGACCGCTCCCTCGATGCCCGTGCCGAAGTCCTGCGGGGCGACGAGGACGACCAGGTCGAACTCCAGTCCCTTCGACAGCTCCGGAGTCAGCGACCGCACGCGGGAGGACGCCGGGCGGAAGGCGGGATCGCCGATGACACAGGCGATCCCGTCGGCATGTGCGGCCAGCCAGGTGTCGAGGACCGAGCTCAGCTCCGAGACCGGCCCGTACGCGACGGGAACGCCGCCGCTGCGGATCGACGTCGGTACGTTGGCGTCCGGCAGCACGGCCCGGATGACCGGCTCGGCCTCCGCCATGATCTCCGCCGGCGTCCGGTAGTTGATGCTCAGCGAGGCCAGGTCGACCCGGTCGAACCCGACCCGCTCCAGCCGTTCCCGCCACGACTCCGTGAAGCCGTGCCGGGCCTGTGCCCGGTCCCCGACGATGGTGAAGCTGCGGGACGGGCAGCGCTGCAGCAGCATCTGCCACTCCGCGTCGGTCAGTTCCTGCGCCTCGTCCACGACGATGTGCACGAACGGTCCGGCGAGCCGGTCCGGGTCGGCGGTGGGCAGGGCGCTCTCGTCCACCAAGGAGTTGCGCATGTCCTGCCCGTGCAGCATGACCAGGACGCCTTCGCCGTCGTCGTAGCTGTGGGCCTGAAGCAGGTCGTCGATGACGTCGGACATGCGCTCGCGCTGGGCGGCGACGGCGGCCTCCCTCCGGCGCGCGCGGCGGGACGCCTCCGGGTCGCCGAGCCGCTGCCGGGCCGCGTCCAGCAGCGGCAGGTCGGACACCGTCCAGGCCTGGGGCTGCGCGCGTTGCAGCGTGCGCACCTCGTCGCGGCTGAGCCAGGGAGCGCACATCCGCAGGTAGGCCGGTACCGACCAGAGGTCGCCGACGAGGTCGGTCGCCTCCAGGATCGGCCAGGCCCGGTTGAAGGCCGTGAGCAGCTCCCGGTCCTGTGCCAGGGACTTGCGCAGCAGGGTCTCGGAGACCTCGCCCTCGTGCTTGTCCACCAGGATGGTGAGCAGCTCATCCCAGACCTGGTCGCGGGCCTCGTTGTGCGGTGTGCCGGGTTCCGCCGCCTCGAACGCCACCGCCCAGTCGGCGGTGCTCAGGTGGATGTCGGACCAGTGGGTCGTGACCGTCATGGCCTCGGTGGGCGGTTCCTCGTAGAACCGGACGGCCTTCTCGATCGCGCGCACCATGTCCGCGGACGACTTCAGCCGGGCCACGTCCGGGTCGGTCTCCTCCCCCGCCGTCGCTCCCTCGTCGACGAGGTCCCGCAGGATGCAGGTCTGCACGCCCTCCTCGCCGAGGCTGGGCAGGACGTCGGACACGTAGGACAGGTAGGGCCGGTGCGGGCCGACGAACAGCACGCCGCCCCGGCGGTGCTGCCCGAGGCGCGGGTCGGAGTAGAGGAGGTAGGCGGAACGGTGCAGGGCGACGACGGTCTTGCCGGTGCCCGGCCCGCCGTCGACGACGAGGGCGCCGCGCGAACCGGCGCGGATGATGGCGTCCTGGTCGGCCTGGATGGTGCCGAGCACGTCCCGCATCCGGGGCGAGCGGTTGGTGCCCAGGCTGGCGATGAAGGCGGACTGGTCGTCGAGCGCGGCGTGCCCGTCGAAGGCGTCGGCGGTGAACACCTCGTCCCAGTAGTCGCTGACCCGGCCGCCGGTCCAGCGGTAGCGTCGACGGCTGGCGAGCCCCATCGGGTTGGCGTGGGTGGCCCCGAAGAACGGCTCGGCCGCGGGGGATCGCCAGTCGACCAGCAGGCGGCGCCCCTCACGGTCCGTCAGGCCGAGCCGTCCCACGTACACGGGCTCGGGGCCGTCGGTGGCGACCATGTGCCCGAGGCACAGGTCGAGTCCGAAGCGGCGCAGTGCGCGCAGGCGGGCGGTCAGCCGGTAGATCTCGGCGTCCCGGTCCATGGCCTGCCGTCCCTTGCCGCCGGGGGCCTTGCGTTCGGCTTCGAGACGCTCGGACAGTTCGGCGATCGATTGCTCCAGGCAGTCGGCGACGGCGGCGAAGTGCCGCTCGTCCCCGGCGATCAGCGCCGGGTCGGCTTTGTGCGAGAGGCGGTCGGGAAGGTCGAACGCGCTCGTGGTCAGGGGGGTCACGTCATGCTCCCGTTTCCGCAGGTCCTGGGCCTAGGCCGGACAGTTTGCGGCAGACGGGGGGCCTTGCCGCAAGACCCCCTGTGTGTTATAGCTTGAGAGTGGCAAGGAGAGGACTCCTTGCCTTTCTTCATTCGGGCCTTGCCCTTCTTGTTCCGGGCCGCCGTTCGTGCGAGGTCACACCGGCCCGGGCGCCGTCATCCAGCGCCACTGGGTGAACTCCTCCAGACTGGCCGTGCCGCCGATGCGGGAGCCGTTGCCGGAGATGCCCATGCCCCCGAAGGGGGCGTTCGCGGCGTCCTTGGCGGAGACGTCGTTGATGTGGACCATGCCGGTGCGCAGTCGCTCGGCGACGGCGGTCGCCCTGGGTACGGATCCCGAGTGCACGGCGGCCGTCAGGCCGTAGGCGGTGTCGTTGGCGATCTCGACGGCTTCTTCCTCGCTGTGGAAGGGAATGACGGGGGCGACGGGACCGAAGATCTCCTCGGTGAACGCGGGCATGGCCCGGTCGACGCGGTCCAGGACGGTGGGTGGGTAGAAGAGTCCGTCGCGGCGGCCGCCCGTGAGTACCCGCGCCCCGCCGGCCACGCTCTCGTCGACGATGTGCTCGATCCTGGTGGCCAGCCGCTCGCTGATGATCGGGCCGAGGCTGACGCCCGCCACGCGAGGGTCGCCGACGCGCAGGGTGCGCGCGTGTCCGACCAGCGCCTCGGTGTACGCCTCGACCAGGTCGGCATGGACCAGGTGGCGGCCGGCGGCGACGCACGCCTGTCCCTGGTATCCGAAGGTGCTCACGGCTCCGGCCAGGGCGGCCGCGTCCACATCGGCGTCCTCGAGCACCACGAGCGAGTTCTTGCCGCCGAGCTCCAGGGCGACCCGCTTCAGCCCCTCGCCCGCCACCCGGGCCACGAGGCGTCCGACTTCGGCGGAGCCGGTGAAGGCGACCATGGCGACATGAGGATCCGCCGCGACCGCCTGCCCGGTCTGCGCGCCGCCGGGCAGGACGTGCAGCACCCCGTCGGGCAGTCCGGCATCCTCGAAGAGCCGCGCGACGAGGACGCCCCCGGACACCGGGGTGAGGGGGTCGGGCTTGAGCAGCACGGTGTTGCCCAGCGCCAGTGCGGGCGCCAGCGCGCGCACGGCGAACAGGAGCGGCGCGTTCCATGGGTTGATGACGCCGATGACGCCGAGGGGCACCCGCCACGCCAGACTCGTTCCGCCCGGGGCCTGCGGGGCCAGGACCTCGCCCCTGGGCAGGGACGCGAGTCCCACGGCGTGCGTCAGCTGGGCGAGGGCGGCGGTGATCTCGTAGTCACCCTTGGCGGGGACGCCGGCCGACTCCCGGACGATCCAGTCGCGGAATGCGGCGCTGTGCTCACGCAGCGCGGAGGCTGCGCGCAGCAGGACGTCGATGCGGTCGGAAGGAGCTGCCGCGGCCCAGTCTCCGGCGGCTCGGGCGGCCCGTGCGCCGGCCCGGGCGACGTCCGCGGAGGAGGCGACGCCGACCTCGGCCAGCACATCTCCCGTGGCCGGTTCGATCACCTGGCGAGTGCCGCCGTCGGACACGCACCAGCCCGCGCTGTAGATCTTCCCGGTCCATTCGGCCGGGTCCGGCCACCTCGTGCCGTTGCCCTCCATGGGTGCCGCCCTCCGTCCGGGATCGGTGCCGCCGTCCTGACATGAGGACCGATACACGCCTGTCTGTCACTCTTGTTGTCTAGTGTCGTAATAGTGAAGGTGCGACGCACCTCCGGCGCAGGCGCTCCTGGGCAGAAAGGCCGCCAGGGCGGGATTGAGGGCAGATGACGTCATGACCGGATCCGCGTCCGCCTCGGACGACGGCCCGGGCGCCGGGTCGCAGGAGCGTTTCGACGGTGCGGCGACGGCCAGGGTCGTCGTCGATGACCTCGGTGTCGTGACCGCGTGGAACGAAGGGGCGCGGCGGCTGCTCGGGTACGGGGCCCCCGAGATGGTCGGCCGGAAGGCGGCCGCGCTTCTCGCGGACGCCGCTCCGGCCGACGTGGTGGACTCGCTGGCCGGCCTGCGCAGGTGGAGCGGGACGGCCACGCTGCTGCACCGGGACGGCCACCACCTCACCGTCGGGCTGCTGGCCCATCACCGGACGGCCGACGGGGGCGACTGGCTGCTGGTGGCACCGGTGGCCCGACCGGCACCGACGCCTGAGGACGATGCGTTCGTGCGGCGCAGTTTCGCCCAGGCTCCCTATGCCATGGCCCTGTACGACACCGGACTGCGGTTGCGATGGGCGAACGCGGACATGGAACGTGTGCTGGGGCTGTCCGAGCAGGAGATGCGCGGCCTGCGGGTCACGGAGATCGTCCTCGACCCGGAGAGCGAACGGGCCGAGCAGGGCATGCGCACCGCGCTGGAGACCGGGTGCCTCCAGGAACTCGGAGCCGCCCTGCACCTCGCCGGCCACGAACGGGAGAGCGTGTGGTCGGTGTCCCTCGTCCCCGTACGGGGCTCCGACGGCCGGCTCGAAGGTGTCCTGCTGTCGGCACACGACGTGACGGAGCAGCACCTCGCACGGCAGCGACTGGTTCTGGTCAACGACGCCAGCGTGCGGATCGGCAGCACCCTGGATCTGCCCCGTACCGCCCAGGAACTCGCCGACGTGGCCGTCCCGCGGTTCGCGGACTTCGTCACGGTCGATCTCCTGCCGGCGATCGAGGGGGGCGAGGATCCGCCGCAGGGTTCTCCGCACGGTCCGGTGATGCTCCGCCGGGTCGCCTGTCAGTCGGTGCTGGAGGGCTGCCCCGAAGCCGTGGTGCCGTTCGGGACCGTGGCGCCCTACCCCGAAGGCTCCACCGCGGCGGAGTGCCTGGCCGCCGGGCGGCCACTCATCGAGCACGTCACGCCCGCCGCCCTGGAGGATCTGGACCGGACGGCCCCGGACCGGGCCGAACGCATGCGGCGGTTCGGGTTCCACTCGGTGCTGGCGGTGCCCATGCGTGCGCGTGGCCTCACGTTGGGCGTGGCCACGTTCTCCCGCCATCGCCGACCCCAGCGCTTCCAGCAGGACGACCTGCTGCTGGGCCAGGAGATCACCGCTCGCGCCGCCGTGTGCATCGACAACGCCCGGCGGTACACCCGCGAACGCGACACCTCCCTCACGTTGCAGAGCAGCCTGCTGCCGCAGCGTCTGCCCGAGCAGGCGGCTCTCGATGTCGCCTCCCGATACCAGCCCGCCAGCACCCGGGCCGGTGTCGGCGGCGACTGGTTCGACGTCATTCCGCTCTCCGGTGCCCGGGTCGCCCTGGTCGTCGGTGACGTCGTGGGCCACGGCATCCAGGCCTCGGCGACCATGGGGCGGCTGCGCACCGCCGTACGCACGCTGGCCGATGTCGACCTTCCCCCCGACGAGTTGCTGACCCACCTCGACGACCTGGTCAACCACGCCGCCGGCGGCGGCGACACCATGGCCCCGCTCGACGGCGACGTCGGCGCTACGTGTCTCTACGCCGTCTACGACCCCGTCTCGCGCCGCTGCACGATCGCCCGCGCGGGCCACCCCGGGCCGGCCCTCGTGGCGCCCGACGGCACGGTCGAGTTCCTCGAGGTCCCGGCAGGCCCTCCCCTCGGCCTGGGCGGCCTGCCCTTCGAGTCGACGGAGCTGGAGCTGGCGGAGGGCAGCCTCCTCGTCCTCTACACGGACGGGCTCGTCGAGGTCCGCGGCCGGGACGTCGACGAGGGGATCGCCGCCATGCGCGAGGTGCTGGAGCGACCGGCTCAGGATCTGGAGGCCGTGTGCGACGCCCTGTTGAGCACCCTGATCGCGGATCGCCCGTCCGACGATGTGGCGCTCCTCGTGGCCCGCACCCGAGCCCTCGACGCCTCGCACGTGGCGACCTGGCCGGTGTCGCCGGACCCCGCCGCCGTCGCGGATGTGCGCAAGACCGCCTGCCGGCAACTGTCGGAGTGGGGCTTGGACGATGCCGTGTTCGTCACGGAGTTGGTGGTCAGCGAGCTGGTCACCAACGCCATCCGGTACGGCCGGCCTCCCATCGAACTCAGACTGATCTACGACCGCACCCTCATCTGCGAAGTGTCCGACGGCAGCAGCACCGCGCCCCATCTGCGCCGGGCCCACACCTTCGACGAAGGAGGACGCGGGTTGCTGCTCGTCGCTCAGCTCACCCAGGGCTGGGGATCCCGTCAGATGACCAACGGCAAGACCATCTGGGCTGAACAGTCGCTTCCCGGCGACTGAAATGCGAGGAGGCCTGGCCTCCCCGCGGCCGGTTCCGTGTGACACGCTCTTCGGCGAGCGGGCGGCCGAGGAACGGCCGTCGGCCGTCACGGCACCGTGGAGAGGCGACGGCATGCGCATAGGACTGCTCGGCACCGGCCCATGGGCGCAGCTGGCCCACGCACCCGCCCTCAGCGGGCACGACGAGCTCGACTTCGCGGGTGTGTGGGGACGCCGCCCCGAGGCGGCGAAGGAGCTGGCGGAGCGGCACGGCGTCCGGGCCTACGACGACGCGGACGCGCTGTTCGCCGACGCGGACGCGGTCGCCGTGGCACTGCCTCCCGAGGTGCAGGCCGGCCTCGCCGCGCGGGCGGCGCGGGCCGGGTGTCATCTGCTGCTCGACAAGCCCCTGGCGGCGACTGTGGAGCAGGGTCGGGCGGTGGTCGAGGCCGTCGCGGAGGCGGGGGTCGCCTCCGTCGTGTTCTTCACGACCCGCTTCCAGCCCGAGCCGGCGGCGTGGATCACCGAACAGGCGGCGGTGCCGGGCTGGTTCACGGGGCGTGCGCAGTGGCTCGGGGCGGTGTTCAGCGGCGAGAGCCCGTTCGCCACGCCGTGGCGGCGGGAGAAGGGCGCCCTGTGGGACGTCGGGCCGCACGCCCTGTCCGTTCTGCTGCCGGTCCTCGGCGACGTACGACGCGTGACGGCGGCGGCGTACGGCCCCGGGGACACGGCCCATGTCGTCCTCGACCACAGCGGCGGTGCGTCCAGCACGCTCACCCTGAGTCTGACGGCGCCGCCCGCCGCGTCCGGTGCCGCCGTGGAACTCTTCGGGGAGGCCGGGGTCGCGGTCCTGCCGGAGAGCTCCGACGGAGCGGTCCCCGCGTTGACGCGGGCCGCGGACGCCCTGCTCGCCGCGGCTCGGACCGGCCGCCCGCACGCGTGCGACGCGGCGTTCGGCCTGCGGGTCACGGAGATCCTGACGGCGGCCGACGACCTGTTGAACGACGGCGCGCGTTAGTCCTGGTGCAGGTTCGGGTTCCTACGCCGGTGCGAAGTTGAGTCGTTCCCTGACCACCGGGAAACCAGCCTTGGTGAAGTTCGCGGCCATGGGGACGTTGCCCTGGTCCGTCGCTGCCGCGATGAACTCGGCGCCGCGCTCGGCCAGGAAGTGGGTGCACTCGGCCAGCAGGTCGTAGGCGTAGCCGCGGCCCCGCTGATCGGGCAGGACCCCGATGAAGCCGATGCACGGGCCCGACGGGTTGCGGGCCGGGATGTGGATGCCGACCGGTTCGCCCTGCCGTGTGGAGGCGACCTGCCACCACGCGCGGGGTGAGGGGCACCAGTGGAAGAAGTCGAGTTCCTCCTGGGCCGCCTGGTCGAGTCCGCCCTGCTCGACGGCTTTCAGCGCGTGGGCGTCCAGCGTGACGGAGTGGATGCGGCGCAGCGCGTCGAAGAACACGGCGTCGTCCGGTTCGGCGCGGAAGACCAGGCGGCCGGGCCGCTCGGGCAGACCGCGGTCGGGCGTCCACCGGTACAGCAGGCGTTCCACCAGAAGGTCGTAGCCGGCCTTCCGTGCGGCGGCGACACGGGTCTCGGCCGCGCTGCGCAGAGCCGGGTCGTCGCGCCAGCCCGCGGGCAGGTTCAGTTCCAGTTCCACCTGCCAGGGAGCGGAGCGCAGGAGGGCAGCGCCCGCTGCCTCCTCGCCTTCCGCCACGTCGAACCAGTTGAGGTTGACGGGCTCGGTGTCGTCGGGGCCGCCCCACCAGGCGCCGCGGGCCACGACCCTGCCGTCGCGCAGGGCCACCCGCTTCCAGTCGGGACGATGCCGGGTCAGCCGGTGGCCCTCACGGGCGCCCAGCGGATCGGGCAGGGTGTCGAAGAGCTCGGCGTCGCTCGCGTCGAGCGCGCGGATGACCACATCGGTCACGGAATTCCCCGTCCATCGCTTTTCCTAGGTGCCTTAAGTGACCCCTAAGAGCCGGTTAAGCGATCAACGATGTCCCCAAGTGGCGGCTTCAGCAAGGGATTTCTGCGGGACGGACGGGTTGGCGAGGGCACGGCCCCTCCGTAGCATCCGTCACACGAATCGACGTGAGAGCGCTCTCAAGACACTCAGGAACACATCACAAGGAGACCCCCCACATGACTCCTCGTCACCGACGCCCGTTCACCCGCCGTACGCTCCTCGCCGGTCTCGGCGGTGCGGTGGTCGCCGCTCCGGCCGTCGCCGCACTGGCTCCCCACGCCCTCGCGGAGACGACCGGGAGCACGACCGGCACGACCGGAAACAAGGCCGCGCCCAAGGCGGCGGCTCCCCTCCCGCTGACACTCGTCAACAACAGCGGGTCCTTCGGCAACGCGAGCGTCCACGTCTACGTCGTCGGCAACGCGGACGGCCGGCAGGTACGTCTGACGCCGGAGGGCACGCTGGCCCCGGTGGCCCTGTCGGACAACGGGCCCGACGGCTTCACCGACTACGCGATCTCCCTGGCCGGCGGCGGCGAGACGCGGCTGTCCCTGCCGTACATGTCGGGCCGGATCTATGTGTCGCTGGGCGCGAAGCTCAAGTTCAAGGTCGTCGCGGACGGGGCGGGCCGGCCGGCGCTCCAGTACCCCGCCGGCTGGGTGGCGTCCGACCCCAACTACGGGGTGCTGCACGACTGTGCCGAGTTCACGTACAACGCGTCGGGGATGTTCTGCAACACCACGATGGTCGACATGTTCAGCGTGCCGCTGAGCATCCGGCTGACCGGCGCGAAGGACCAGACGACGGGCACGCTGCGCGAGGGAGGCCGGGCGGCCGCGTTCGCCGCCGTGCGGGAAGTCCCGGAGTTCGCGCGGCTCGTCGTGGACGACACGCGGATCATCGCCCCCGGGCACGGCCTGGACGCCGGTCTGTTCGACGCGGACTATTTCGCGCCCTACATCGACGAGGTGTGGAGCACGTACACCGGCAAGGACCTCAGGGTGACCACCAACGCCGGTACGTTCACCGGGCGGGTGCGCGGTGAGCGGCTGTCGTTCACCGGGCCCGCCGGGGTCTCCTTCGGCAAGCCGTCCACCCGGGACGTGCTGTTCTGCGACGGTGCCCTCGCCGCGCCCAACGACGGGACGACGGGGCCGGTCGCCGCGATCCTGGGCGCCGGGTTCAACCGCTCGACGCTGGTGAGCTCCGCGGCCCAGCCGACGGCCGACGCCGCGTCCTTCTACCGGGCCGGCCTCACCAACCACTACGCCAAGGCCATGCACGCGGCCACGCAGGACGGCAAGGCGTACGGCTTCGCCTTCGACGACGTGGCCGACTTCGCCTCGTACATCCAGGACACGGCGCCGACGGGCCTGCGGCTGACGCTGACGCCGTTCTAGCGGGGCGGCAGGCCCTTTCGGCGCGGGCCCGGAGTGCGGTGCCGGGTGGGGCGTAGCAGCGTGGTGGTGTGAGTGGTGCGCACGCCCGGCTGCCGCGCCGGGACAGGGGCCGAGGCCGGGACCAAGAACTGGACCGGGACCGGGGCCGCGACCGGGACCTGGACCGGCGGGGCTGGCTGCGGGGCGCGCCGCCGCCGGTCTGGGCGCGGTTGCTGCCGTCCGTACTGCTGGCGGTCGTCTGCGCGGCTGAGCTGATCAGTCCGGGACCGCTCGACATCGGATTCCTGCTGGGTGCGATCCCGCCGCTGGCCGTGCTGGCGCACGGTCCGCTCGTGACGGCGGTGCTCGGCGCGCTGGCGGTGGTCGTGCTGACGGTGCCGGTGTTCCGGCTGAACGACCCCGGCAGCACCGATCTGCTGACCGTGTGCTTCGTCGCGGTGCTGAGCGTGCTGCTGTCGTACGTGCGCAGCAGGCGTGACGCGCAGCTGGTCACCGAGCGGGCCGTCGCCGAGGCCGCGCAGCGAGCCGTGGTGCCGCCGCTGCCGGAACGGGTCGGGCCTGTGCGGTGTGCGGGGCTGTACCGGGCCGCGCAGAGCGGGACGCTGGTCGGGGGCGACTTCTTCGACGTACGCGCGGGCCCCTACGGCGTCCGGGCGGTCATGGGCGATGTGCAGGGGCACGGGTTGTCGGCGGTGGCCACGGTCGCGTCGCTGCTGGGGGCGTTCCGGGAGGCGGTGCTGGACCAGCCGGACCCGGAGGCGGTGGCGGCCCGGCTCGACCGGAGGCTGGTGGTGGACTCCGCGGCCGAGCCGCATGCCGAGCTGTTCGCGACGGCTGTGCTGATGGACTTCTCCGCCGACGCGCGTGTCGTGCGGATCGTGGCGTGCGGGCAGCCCGGGCCGTTGCTGCTGCGGGACGGACAGGTCGTCGAGCTGGACGTCGAGCCGTGCACGCCGCTGGGACTGGGCCTGGCCGAGGCCACTGCGGCGAAGGTCGTCTCGGTGCGGCTGCGGCCCGGGGACCGGCTGTTCCTCGCGTCCGACGGTGTCACCGAGGCCCGGGACGCGGGCGGGGTCTTCTATCCCCTCGCCGAGCGGTTGCCGGGCCTCGCGGACGATGACCCGGCGGCGCTGGCGGAGCGGGTGCTGACCGACCTCGTCCGGCACTGCCCGGATGTGCGGGACGACGTCACGATGCTCGTGCTCGCGCCCCGTCCGCGGGGCGGGCCCTGACGGCGGCGGGGGCTCGGGGGCTCCCGGGCCGGGAGGTTTCGATGCCCGGCGGGCCGGCAGCTCCGGGCCACTGGCTGACCGGGGGCCAGCGGGCCGGCCGGCAGGGCGCGGGCCGGCGAGCGGCGGGGCAGGTGGGCGGGGACCGGCAGGGCAGGGGGCCGGCAGGCTCGGAGGTCGGGAGGGCTGAGGGCCGAAGGAGCCGACAGGCTTGTGAGCCTGGGAGCCGGAGGCCGATGGGCCCGGCGGGACAGGTGGGGTTGGCGGGCACAGGCCGGGAGGCTCAGAGGCCGGCCTGCCACGGAGGGGCGGGGGTCCAGGGACCCAGCAGGCCAAGGGAGCCAGAGGCCGGGAGGCCGGGAGGCCGCCAGCGGGAGCTGCGGGAGACCCGGCAGGCGCGTGAACGGGGCCCGGGAGGCCGGTGGTCCTGCTGGTAACAGTCGGCTTCCTGCGAGCTTGCGGCCGGTTCCCGCAAGCTTCCTGCGCGCTTGCGGCAAGCTGCCTGGCGAGGTGACGGGCGGCGCCCGGCGCGCTTGCCGCAGGGCTCTCAGCAGCCCTGCGGCCGACTGTCCGCCGAGGTGCGCAGGGCTCTCAGCAGGCTCCGCGGCCGGCCGGCCGCGGAGGTTGCGGGGTCGGGGGCCGGGCTCTCCGGATGCACTGTGGGCTCTCGCGTTGAATGGTGGTCCTGGGCCCGTTTTTCAGCACCGGGGCCGCACCAGCGATCCGGACCCTAGGAGCAGAGAACATGTCGACTTCACAGCCCGAAGCGTCCCGGCCGCCCGAGGACCGCACCACCCCGGACCGCCTGCTCCACGCCCGCACCGGCACCGACGTGTCGCCGGAGGACCTCGTCCTCGCCTCGGGCAAGGACCTCACCCCGCGCACCCTGGAATGGGCCAGGCGCAAGCTGGCCGCGGAGGGCCCGGCCGCGCTGGAGAAGCTGCTGCCGTAGTCCCCCGGCCAGAGGTCACGCCCTGGCGTCGTCCTCCGGGAGGGCGCTGTCGTCCTCCACCACGTGGACCGCCGCCTCCTCCGCACCGGCCGCACCCCCGTCGATGCCGATGTCCGTCGCGACGGTCTCCTTCGTCGTGTCCGGGTGGGCGCCCTCGTCCGGGGCGACCAGGCGTCCCGCACGGGCGGTGCCCGCCTCGGGGTCGACCGGCTCGCCGTCGCCGTCGGGGGTGTCGCCCACGCCGTCCCCCACGGGCTCGGCGGACACGTCGGGGACCTCCTGAGAGAGGCGGTCGTCGAGCGTCTCGCCCTCGTGCTGCTCGGCGGCGGTCGTGCCGCGCTTGGTGACGCCGAGCGGCTTCTCCGGCGGGGAGTAGCCCTCGTCGAGGGTGTCGTCGTAGGTCCGTTCGTCGACGGCGTCCTGGAGGTCCAGAGGCGCGGCGTCCTCCTGCTCCTCGTTGCTCCCGGTGGGCTGGTACGCGTCGTCCGCCATCGGCTCGGGGCGCATCGGTTCCGTGCCCATCACTTCTGCCTCCCTGTCGCGCTGCGTCGACTCGTTCGTCTGTCTCATGTGCCCGTTCCGCGTTTCCCGTTACGCGGGCTCTAACCTTCCCGCTCCGGCCGGGCCAGGCCACCCGTCCACTTGTCCTCGATGCGCCCGAGCCTCCACACCAGCAGCGCGACGACCCACGTGGCGACGAACAGCGCCACGACGACGTATCCCAGGACGTTGAGGTCGAGGCCGGAGATCCAGTTCCAGAAGGGGCCGTGCAGGCCGAGCCGCGTCACGAGCAGACCGAGGAGTTCGACGGTCCCGATGAGCAGGGCCACGGCGACGGACAGGCCGGTGATCGTGAGGTTGTAGTAGACCTTGCGGACCGGCTTGGAGAAGGCCCAGCCGTAGGCGATGTTCATGAACGAGCCGTCGATGGTGTCGAGGAGGCACATCCCGGCGGCGAAGAGGACGGGCAGGCACAGGATCGCGTACCAGGGCAGACCGGACGCGGCGCCGGAGCCGGCCAGCACCAGCAGGGCGATCTCGGTGGCGGTGTCGAAGCCGAGGCCGAAGAGGAGGCCCAACGGGTACATCTGCCCGGGCTTGGAGACCGACTTCATGACACGGCCCAGGAGACGGTTCATGAAGCCGCGGTTGTTCAGCTGTTCCTCCAGGGCGGCCTCGTCGTAGTGGCCCGAGCGCATCCGGCGGAAGACCTTCCAGATGCCGGCGAGGATGACGAGGTTGACGGCCGCGATGAGGTAGAGGAACGTCCCGGAGACGGTCGTGCCGATCAGCCCGGTGACGTCGTGCAGCGAGGAGCCGCCGTCGCGGACCGGTCCGGCCAGGGTTTTCACGCCGAGGGTGAGCAGGAAGGCCAGGACGAAGACGACGCTGGAGTGGCCGAGGGAGAACCAGAAGCCGACCGACAGTGGCCGCTGCCCCTCGCCCATCAGCTTGCGGGTGGTGTTGTCGATGGCGGCGATGTGGTCGGCGTCGAAGGCGTGCCGCATGCCGAGCGTGTACGCGGTGACGCCGACGCCGACGCCGAAGGTCTGCGTGCCGATGGCATGGTGCTCGGGGGCGACGATCGCGACGAGGGTGACCCAGCCGATCACGTGCAGGGCGACGATGACGGCGGCCATCCCCCCGACCCTGGTCCACTCCTGCCGCGTCATGGAGGTACGGACGCGGTGCCGGGCCGTGCGCTGGGCCGCAGCCGGGGCGGGGAGGGGTGGAGTGGACTCAGGGGCGGCCGTCATCGGGAGGATGGTCTTTCTGTCGGACGGACGGCTGCGGGGAACAGCCTCGCGCCATCCTCCGGTACCTGCAATCCATGTGCAGTAAAGGCCGCGACAGGTCTTGTCCATGGAACCGAAAACTCCGCGGGACCGAAGGGTCCGTCGAGCCGGGCGCCCCGCGGCCGGGGGCATCACACGGCGGCGTTCGGTCCGTCCGGCCGGCCGCGGCGCTGCTCGACCATCTCGCGGCTGAGCTCCTCCGTCTCCGTCTCCGGCAGCCGCTCGAAGCCGTCCTCGGTGATGACGGACACGACGGGATAGATGCGGCGGGTGAGGTCCGGGCCGCCGGTCGCGGAGTCGTCGTCGGCCGCGTCGTAGAGCGCCTGGAGCGCGGCCAGGGCGGCCTCGCGCCGGGTCATGCCGGGGCGGAACAGCTTCTTCAAGGCGCCCCTGGCGTACGGCGATCCGGATCCCTCGGCGTGGAAGCCGAACTTCTCGTAACGGCCGCCGGCGACGTCGAAGCCGAAGATGCGGCCGCGCCCGCCCTCGGGAGCCGCGGGGTCGTAGCCGGCGAGCAGCGGGACGACGGCGAGGCCCTGCATGGCCTGGCCCAGATTGCCCCGGATCATCGTGGCCAGCCGGGTCGCCTTCGCGGCGAGGGTCATGGGGATGCCCTCGACCTTCTCGAAGTGCGTCAGCTCGACCTGGTAGAGCTTCACCAGGTCGAGGGCGAGCCCGACGGAACCGGCGAAGGCCACGGCGGTGTGGTCGTCGGCGGGGTGCACCTTCTCCAGGTCCCGCTGGGCGATCAGGTTGCCCATCGTCGCCCGCCGGTCGCCCGCGATCAGCACGCCGTCGCCGAAGGTGAGGGCCAGCACGGTCGTGCCGTGCGGGGCGCCCTCGGCGCGGACGCCGTCCGGGAGGACCCGGCGGGTGCCCAGCAGTTCCGGGCGGTGGGCCGCCAGGAACTCGGTGAAGGACGAGGAGCCCGGTGTGAAGAACTCCTCCCCCAGCCGGCCTTCGTGGTCGATCCCCGTCATGGCGTTCCCCCCTCGTCGTGACCCTCGTCTTCCGACTCCTACCTGGACCACGTGGGCGGGAAACGCGAGTTGATGCCTCAGCGGCCGCTGTTCCCCGGCGCCGGCGGTGCGACGCGCACGTCCAGGTCCGAGATCCGGTGGACGGGCCAGGTGCGGGCGTAGCGGGGCGGGGTGCCGCCGGCCGGTGTGATGTGGGCGACCGGCAGGCGGTCCGCGGTGCGCAGGATGTCCGCCACCGTGGTGTTCTCGTTGTGGCCGGAGGTCGCGCCCGAGGAGCAGCCGGTGTAGTACCCGATCGGGATGGCCTCGTGGCCGGTGAGCAGGCAGGGCGGACGGACGCCGAGGCGGTGCAGCTCTTCGGCGGTGCGGTCCCAGTCGCGGCGGCTCTCGGTGTTGCGGGACACGGCGCCTTCCAGGACGGCGATCTGCACCGCCAGATGCCCGGCCAGTCCGAGCGCGACCAGCGTGGCGGCCACCGGCCGCCACTTCCGGCCAGGGGTTCTGACCAGGTGCCACAGGGCGTCGGCGACCGGGATCGCCAGCAGCGCGTAGGCCGGCTGGAGGAAGCGGGGTGCCGCGTAGCCGATCATGAACAGGTACGGCAGTGCGGCCGTGGCGGCGCAGGCCAGGGGGATCAGGGTCCGTCCCAGGCGCCGGGCCCGGGCCGCGACGAGCAGGCCGAGTCCCGCCAGGACGGGCAGGGCGAACCACCAGACGGTGACCACGGGGTTGGGCATCGGCACGGTGCACGGCCTGCACAGGGCCCGCCCGCCCAGGCTGCGCAACTGGTCGTCGACGGCGATCTGCCAGCCCAGCCCGCCCTGGATGCGGGAGGCGTCCGACAGCCGCTGTCCGAGGCCGCCGTGGCCGAGGTAGGCCTCGATCACCCACTCGACGGCGCCGGCCGCGAGGCCCGCCACGAGCGCGAGAAGGAGCCGCCAGTGGCGGCGGACCAGGGTGAGGACGAGCAGCGGCACGGTCACCCAGACCGCGTCGGTGGGCCGCATCCACGCCATGAGGGCGGCGCCCGCCGCGATGCCCCACAGCGCCGCCCGGGCGGAACGGTCCGCCCGGGCCCGCAGGAAGCAGCCCACGGTGATCAGGGCGCCGATCGCGACCCAGTAGTTGGGCATGGCCTGCGGACCGTAGAAGAGGGTCACCCACAGGGAGGCGAAGAGGGCGCCGCCGACGACGAGGACCCGGGTCGGGAACAGGCCCCGCCAGGCGCGCAGGGCCAGGTAGAGGGCGAGGCCGGACAGCAGGGCGAGGTAGACGCGCAGCAGCGGCGTGGACGACGACCAGGACGCGATCGGCGCCACGAGCAGGGAGACGCCCCGGGAGCGCGGCGCACTGAAGAAGGCCGCCGGGGTGTGTGAGGTGACCTGGCTGACGTACACGATCTCGTCCCAGCCGAGGCCGAGGACGGGCCGGACGAGGACGAGTTGCGCGACGGTGAAGACGGCGGCCACCGCGGCGAGCGGTCCGTCGACGCGGCTCCTGCGGCCGGTGGCCGACGCGGCCGTCTGTGTGCGTCTTCGTCTGCGAACAAGAATGGCGTTCGCTCCGTCGGACATCGTCCACCCCTTACCCCTACGCGCGTAGGCCGGCTGCGACCTCCAGGGCCAGCGGGCCGAAGGCGGAGGTTCGATGATCGGAAAACATGGCCAAGCTAACCCGCGGGGTGGAGACCTGCAGACCGGAATTCGGCCAAGTGCATGACGCGATCCGGAGGTCAGCGGGTGTTCGGGGCGCGGTGCGGTGGCTGATGCGGGGCCGGACGCCGGGGCGCGGGGGGAACCGGGCGGGTGACGGGGGCGTCCTCACTCACCGTCACCTCGCTGCCGTGGTGGCGGATCGTCAGGGGCGGGCCCGAGCGCAGGGTGTACGTGGCCTGCCCGGCGGTCAGCTCCACCCGCAGGCACCGGCCGAGGAACCCCACCGAGAAGGCCAGCCGGCTGTACCGCTCGGGCAGGCGCGGCGCGAACCGCAGGCCGCCGTCGGCGCACCGCATACCGCCGAACCCGGCGACCAGCGCCATCCAGGTGCCGGCCAGCGAGGCGATGTGCAGTCCGTCGCGGGTGTTGTGCTCCAGGTCCCCCAGGTCCATCAGCGCGGCCTCGGCCGTGTAGGCGCAGGCCAGGTCCAGGTGGCCGGTCCGGGCGGCCATGACGGCCTGGACGCAGGCCGACAGGGAGGAGTCCCGTACGGTCAGCGGCTCGTAGTAGGCGAAGTTGCGGGCGATCTGCTCCTCGTCGAAGTACTCCTCGAAGAAGCCGCCGCAGGTGTACATCGCCAGCACCAGGTCCGCCTGCTTGATGACCTGCTTGCGGTACAGGTCGAAGTACGGGAAGTGCAGCATCAGCGGGTACTGGTCCGGGCCGGTGCGGTCGAAGTCCCAGCGCTGGTAGCGGGTGAAGCCGGCGTGCTGTTCGTGCACGCCGAGTTCCTGGTTGTAGGGGACGTGCACGGCCTCGGCGGCGTCCCGCCAGGCGGCCCGCTCCTCCTCGTCGGCGCCGAGCCGGGCCGCCTCGTCGGGGTGGCGTTTGCAGGCGTCGGCGGCGGCCAGCAGGTTCGCCCGGGCCATGAGGTTGGTGTACGTGTTGTCGTCGGCGATCGCGCTGTACTCGTCCGGTCCGGTGACGCCGTCGATGTGGAAGACGCCCCGGTCGTCGTGGTGACCGAGGGAGCGCCACAGGCGGGCGGTCTCCACCAGCAGTTCCACACCGACCTCGCGCTCGAACTCCTCGTCGCCGGTGGCCGCCACGTACCGCACGACGGCGTCCGCGATGTCGGCGCCGACGTGGAAGGCGGCGGTGCCGGCCGGCCAGTACGCGGAGCCTTCCGAGCCCTCGATGGTGCGCCAGGGGAACGCGGCTCCGCGCAGGCCGAGCTGGGCCGCGCGCTCCCGGGCGGCGGGCAGGGTGTCCAGGCGCCAGCGCAGGGCCTCGGCGGCCGCGGCCGGCGCGGTGTAGGTCAGCACCGGCAGCACGAACGCCTCGGTGTCCCAGAAGGCGTGGCCGTCGTAGCCGGAGCCGGTGAGTCCCTTGGCGGGGATCGCGCGCTGTTCGGCGCGGGCGCCGGCCTGCAGGACGTGGAAGAGGGCGAAGCGGACGGCCTGCTGGATCTCCTCGTCGCCGTCGACCTCGACGTCGGCGCGCGCCCAGAAGTGGTCGAGGTAGGCCCGCTGGTCCTTCAGGAGTCCCCACCAGCCGCTCTGCGCGGCCGCCGCGAGGGCCGCCTCGACCTGGTCGCTCATCGCGGGCCGGGAGCGCGCGCTGGACCAGCCGTGCGCGACGAGCTTCTCCACCCGCAGCCGCTCCCCCGGTTCCAGGACGGAGGTGATGGTCAGTCGGGCCACGTCCACGTTGCTCTCGCTGCTGGTGGTGGTCCGTTCCGGGCCGGTGACGAGGTGGTCGGCGGCCACGGCCACGCGCAGGCCGCTGCGCCGGGTGCGGTGGACCAGGCGCAGCCTGCTGCCCGAGGCGAGGTCCTCCTCCGGTTCCAGCGGCGACTTCAGCGCCCGTGCGGTGCGCGGGTCGCCGTCCGGCTCGGGCAGGCTCTCGTTGGCGACGAGTTCCGACTGGACGACCACGCGGGTACGGCTGTCGACGGGCTCCACCTCGTAGGCCACGGCGGCGATCGCCCGCTGGGTCAGGGACACCAGCCGCGTGGAGCGCACCCGGACCGTCGAGCCGGCCGGGGAGGTCCACTCGCAGACGCGTTCCAGCACGCCGCGCCGCAGGTCCAGGGTCCGCTCGTGGGCGACGAGGCGGCCGTAGCGCAGGTCGAACGGCTCGTCGTCGACCAGCAGGCGCAGCACCTTGCCGTTCGTGACGTCGATGGACGTCTGGCCGGACTCGGGATAGCCGTAGCCGGCCTCGGCGTACGGCAGCGGGTGCAGTTCGTGGACGCCGTTGAGGTAGGAGCCGGGCAGGCCGTGCGGTTCGCCCTCGTCGAGGTTGCCGCGCCAGCCGACGTGGCCGTTGGACAGGGCGAACACGGACTCGCTCTGGGCCAGCAGGTCGAGGTTGAGCTCCGTCTCGCGCACCGCCCAGGGTTCGACGGTGTACGCCCGCTGTGTGATCACTGCGTGCCCCCGAGTTCGGCGAGGTCCTTCACCACGACGTCGGCGCCGTGTGCGTACAGCGCGTCTGTCTGTCCGACGCGGTCGACGCCGACGACGTATCCGAACCGGCCCGCGCGGCCCGCGTCCATGCCGGCCAGGGCGTCCTCGAAGACGGCTGCTCCGGCCGGTTCGATGCCGAGGTCCTCGGCGGCGGCCAGGAACGTGTCGGGGTGCGGTTTGCCGGGCAGCTCGCGCTCGGCGGCCACCACGCCGTCGATGCGGACGTCGAAGAAGTGCTCGGCGCCGATCGAGCGCAGCACGTCACGGCAGTTGGCGCTGGAGGAGACGATCGCGGTGCTCAGCCCGTGGGCGCGGACCGCCTCCAGGTAGCGCAGGGTGCCGTCGTAGGCCTCGACGCCTTCGGTGCGGATCTTCTCCAGGACCAGCTCGTTCTTGCGGTTGCCGAGCCCGTGCACGGTCTGCGCGCCGGGTGGGTCGTCCGGGTCGCCGTCGGGCAGGTCGATGCCGCGGGAGGCGAGGAAGGTGCGCACGCCGTCGGCGCGTGGCCGGCCGTCGACGTACTCGTCGTAGTCGGACGCGTCGAACGGCCGGAAGTCCGCGCCGTCGCGCTCGCGCAGGAACGCGTCGAACATCTCCTTCCAGGCGGCCGCGTGCACGACGGCCGTCTTGGTGACGACACCGTCGAGGTCGAAGAGGCAGGCGTGGATGTCTTCGGGAAGACCGAGCTGCGTCATACAGGTCCGGTTCCCCGGCCGGCGATGTCCAGTGAGTGGCGCACGCCACACTCCGAGGGATGACAGACTCTGCTGTGTGCCGCTGACCTTCGACGACCTCGTCCGCCGCGCCCGGGTCCTGCCCCGGGAAGGCCGGCGCGCGATCCTCGGTATCGCCGGCAGCCCCGGCGCGGGCAAGTCGACGCTCGCGGAGCGGCTGGTGCGGGAACTGAACGGATCCGGCGACCCGTGGGTGGCGCACGTCCCCATGGACGGCTTCCATCTCGCCGACGCCGAACTGGAACGACTCGGCCGCCGCGACCGCAAGGGCGCGCCGGACACCTTCGACGCGGCGGGGTACGCGGCGCTGTTGCGGCGGCTGCGGGTGGAGACGGACGACGTGGTGTACGCGCCCGACTTCGAACGCGTCCTGGAGCAGCCGGTCGCGGGGGCGATCCCGGTGCCCCCGGCGGCCCGGCTCGTCGTGACCGAGGGCAACTACCTCCTGCTGGAGACCGGCGCCTGGGCCCGGGTCCGCCCCGAGCTCGACGACGTGTGGTTCTGCGAACTTCCCGAGCCGGAGCGGCTGCGGCGGCTGATCGCCCGGCACGAGGAGTTCGGCAAGGGGCACGAGGAGGCCGTGGCGTGGGTGCTGCGCTCGGACCAGCGCAACGCCGAACTGGTCGCGACGACCCGGGAGCGGGCCGACCTGGTGGTGCCGGAGTCGGCACTGCCGCGCGTGCGGGCATGAATTCAACGGCCGCCCGGCGATGAGGCATGATCGGTCGCATGATCAGGTCCGCCACCGTGAACGACGTCCCCGAGATCCGGTCCATGATCCGCGAACTCGCCGCGTACGAACGGGCCGCCGAGCAGGCCCGGGCCACCGACGAGCAACTGCGTGAGGCGCTGTTCGGTGAGCACCCGGCCGCCCACGCGCTGATCGCCGAGGACGACGGCACGGGTGAGACCGTGGGCTACGCCCTGTGGTTCCCGCGCTTCTCTACCTGGACGGGCACGCGCGGCATGCACCTGGAAGACCTCTACGTACGGCTGGGGGCGCGCGGCGCGGGACACGGGAAGGCCCTCCTCGCCGCCCTCGCCGCGACCTGCCGGCGGGGCGGCTACGACCGCTTCGAGTGGTGGGTCCTGGCCTGGAACACACCGGCGATCGACTTCTACACGTCGCTCGGGGTGGAACTCCTGGAGGAGTGGAAGGTGTGCCGGCTCAGCGGTGAGCCCCTCAGCGAACTCGCCGCTCAGGCACCGGACGTCGCGCACCTCGCCCCCGGCGCGTAGGGGGCCCGCCTCGTCCGCCCGGTGACCTTCCGAAGGAACCGCTCTCAGGCGTCCGTTCCACGGGACAGCGTCAGCTCCGGTTCGGCGTTCGCGTCGCCCGCCGCCTCGCCGACCACCGCCGTGAACGCCTCGGTGCGGACCACGAGGGCCGTGCCCGCGCGCTCGAACGCCGGTGTGAACTCATCGTCGCCCGGGCCGTAGCGGACCGCGAAGACGTGCAGGTCCTCGGGGGCGCCGGGGGCCGGTCCGGCCTCCAGGGCGGTCGAGGCGACCAGGTGGCGCCAGCCCTCGTCGGGGTTGCCGTAGCCGCGCGGGTCGAGGGCCAGGGCGAAGGCGGCCTGCTCCTGGGTGGTGTCCGCGCGGGCGTCGAAGTGGTGCGGGTCGTCCGGGCCCGGGTGAGTCAGCCGCAGTGTGCCCGCCGACGTCACCCGGGGCTCGGCGGTCCTGCGCACCCGGTCGCCGTCGTCGGCGGCGTACGGCAGGCCGGCGAGCAGGTACGGCGTGCCCGGGAGCCGTTCCACCGCGACCGTGGTCCACAGGCTCGTGCCGTCCGTGACGTACAGGGACCGCACGTGCCGCAGGACGTGGTCGCGGCCGACGACCGGCTTGGTGACCAGCTTCGCCGCCAGTCCGCCGCCGCTCACGTCCCGGACGCGGACCTCGCCCATCGGGCGGCACAGCAGGAAGCCGTCCGCCACCGGCCCGAAGCCGTGCTGGCGATTCACCACGGCCGGCAGGTAGTACGTGCCGGCCGCCTCGACCAGCGACGGGGTCATGCGGTCGTCGAAGGCCACCGACACCGTGCCCGCGCGCAGTTGGTGCCGGACCGGAGCCGGCGACGCGGCGCGGTGCCAGCGGGTGGTGTCCTGGATCTGCCAGACCAGCATCCACGCGAAGTGGCCGTCGACGCCGCCGTCCGCCTTGCGGGCGTGCCGCGCCCAGCGGCTGTCGCCCCGGTAGCGGCCCAGGTCGGCGCCGATGCGGGCGCTGAAGTAACGCAGGCCCAGCACCGACTCGAAGGCGGAGTGCTGCTCGCTGTAGCGCGGGCCGCCGTTGTCGAAGCCGCCGTTCGTGAGGCGGGCGTCGATGTAGCGGGCGAGTGCGTCGCCGTCCTCGGCGAAGACCTCCTCGCCGCTGACCCGGTGGGCCTGGGCGAGGAAGGACAGGGAGATCGGTCCGTAGTTGTTGTCGTAGGCGCCGCCGTGCTCGGGCGGCAGGAGCGCACCGCGGTCGCGGACGCGGTGGGCGCGGATCTCGTCCTCGTACAGCCGCAGGGCTTCCCGGCGCACCGGGTCGCCCTCGGCGGGCGGCAGGTGCCGGGCCAGCATCAGGCCGCCGACGATGCAGCCGATCGCCTGGTTGCCGGCCTCCTGCGGGTTGAAGAAGGTCGCCTCCGTGAGCCAGCGCCAGTAGCCGTGCGCCACTTCGAGGAGCCGGGCGCGCTGTGCGTCGTCGACGAGGCCCTCCGCCGCGTCCAGGACGTTGACGGCCTGGAGCAGCGCCCACACGGTGCTCGGCCAGTCACCGATGGGGTGGGCTCCCGCCGCCAGGGTGTAACGGGCGTACGGCAGGCCCGAGTCGCGCACCCGGAGGTTGGGGTAGCCCGGGTTGTCCTCGGTGTAGACCCGCTCGTCCAGGTGGAAGGCGAGGCTGCGGCGTACCGCCTCCGGCAGGCGGGGGTCCTTCGTGCGCTGCCAGGCGAGGGCCAGCAGCGAGGTGACGCCGAGGGACGTGTCGCCGATGTCGTCGACACAGTCCGGGTGTTCGAGGTTGCCCTCCGGCGTCATGCGGGCCAGGGCCTGCTCGGTGACGTCGGCGAGGACGGCGTCGTACGCCTCCGGGGTGTCGGGGAGGTCGTGCAACGGGCCGCGCTGGTGAGGGAGGTACACGGGTTGGTCAGTCCTTCAGTCCGGCGTTGATGTCGGCGTTCATGACGTAACGCTGGAACACCAGGAAGACGACGATCAAGGGGATCATGGAGATGACCGATCCGCCGAGCACCACCGACCAGTTGATGTTCTGCGCGCCGACGAGGCTCTGGATGCCGATCTGCACGGTGAACTTGCTGGGGTCGTTGAGCATCAGCAGCGGCCAGATGTAGTCGTTCCACCGCCACTGGAAGGACAGGATGGCGAGGGTCAGCATGATGGGCCGGGAGATCGGCACCATGATCCGCAGGAAGATCGACAGCTCACGCGCCCCGTCGATGCGGGCGGCCTCGATGAGCTCGTCGGGGACCGTCAGGAAGAACTGGCGGAACATGAAGCACCCGGTCGCGGTGAGCACGGCCGGGAGGATGATGCCGGCGAGCGAGTTGTAGAGGCCGAGGTCGCGGACCACCAGGAACTGCGGGGCGAGCATGACCTCGGACGGCAGCATCGTGGTGGCCAGGATGCCGACGAAGAAGACCTTGAGCCACTTGTTGTCGTACTTGGCCAGCGCGTAGCCGGTGCAGCAGCTGACTCCCACCGTGAGGATCGTTGAGATCACACACACGATGGCCGTGTTGATGAAGTACTGGGAGAAGTTGGCGCCGTCCCACGCTGCCTTGTAGCCCGACAGGGTGGGGTCGTCCGGAAACAGTGTCAGGGAGGAGAACAAGTCTCCCGCCGGTTTGAAGGAGCTGAGGACGAACCACAGCACCGGAAACCCGTAGATGACCGCCAGGACCCACAGCAGTGTCGTCGCGGGCACCGCGCGCCGAAGCCCACCGCTCGCCGCGCCGCGCGCCCGCTTCTTGGGAACCGCCCGTCCGGGCCCGGCGTCGGCCTTGCGTGGCATGTCTGTGGTTGTCATCGGTTCTCCACCCGCCGGTTGACGACCAGCTGGATGATCGCGACGGCCATCAGGATGAGCATGAGCACGAACGACGCGGCACTCGCGTAGCCGATCTGGCCCGATTTGAAGCCGGTCTGGTAGATGTACTGGACAAGCAGGTTGTTCGACGTCCCGGGTCCGCCGTTGTTGAGGGAGGCGAACAGCGGATATTCCTTCATCGCGTGGATCGTGTTGAGCAGGATGACGATGAAGGACGTGGGCGCGATGCTCGGCAGTGTGATGCTGACGAACTGGCGCCACGGACCGGCGCCGTCGAGCGATGCCGCCTCGTAGTACGACACCGGCACGTTCTTGATCGCCGCGATGAACAGCAGCATCGAGAAGCCCGTCCAGGCCCAGGATGCCGCGACGACCACCACCAGCAGCGACAGGTCCGCGTTCGACTGCCACGGAACGGCACTTCCGCCGACCTTCTCGATGAGGTAGTTGACCAGTCCGAAGTTCTCACCGAACAGCCACCGCCACAGGACACCCACGACGATGGGCGACAGCAGCCACGGGATGAAGAAGAAGACGCGGGCGACCGACACGCCCTTGGCGTGCTTGCTCACCAGCACGTTGGCGATGAGCAGCGAGAACACGAAGTTCAGCGGAACGAAGAGGACGGTGTACAGCAGCGTCCGGGTCAGCGCGTCGAAGAAGATGGAGTCCTCGAACAGGCGCTGGTAGTTGTCCAGTCCGATGAACTGGAACGCCCCCACGCCGGTGTAGTTCGTGAAGGAGTAGACGAGCCCGATCACGGCCGGCCAGAGGAAGAACAGCGCGAAGAGCACGACGTTGGCCGCGATGAGGACGAGCGGCGCAAGGGTGTACTTACTGCGTCTCCTGGGCGGGCTCGCGGACACGTCCGGGGCGCGTTTGGTCATCTTCCTGACTCCGTGCTGGTGGAATGGGTTCCTGTGGGCTCAGGCCATGAGCCCGGCGTCGCGTGGGTCCCCGGGCCGGGCGGCGGTGTCTCGACCCGCCGCCCGGGCCCGCCGGCCTGCGCTCAGCCGCCGACCTGCTGGTTGTAGCCGGCCACGATGTTGTCCAGCGCCTTGTCGGCCGACTGCTGGCCGTTGATCGCCTTGCCGAGCTCCGTCTTGGTCGGGTCCTCGGTGAGGCTCTTGCCCTTCAGCACCCAGTTCGTCTGCGCGGTGTTGAAGTAGCCGGAGATCGGGGCGTACAGCGGGATCGACTCGTTGTACAGCTTGAACGCCGCCTGCGCCGCCTCGGACTTGAAGGGGTACTTCGGGCTCAGACCGGTCTCGACGGGCAGGAACCCGGACGCCTCGCACAGCGCCTGGTAGTGAGCCGGCTCGTACAGCCAGGACATGAACTTCTCCGTGGCGGTGGCCGCGGCTCCGTTGTTGTTGAACCCGACCATCATGCCGCCGCTGTTGACGTCGCTGGCCTGCACCGGCTCGGCGGGAGTCGGGACGCTCGCCCACTCGAACTTCTTGATGCTCTCCGCGAAGGCGGGCACCTGCCACACGCCGGACCAGTAGGCGACCACGTCACCGCTCTGGAACATGGCCGACGGGTCGGCTCCGCTGGTCCACACCGACTTCGGCATGGTCTTGTCGTCGTTCATCGCGACGAAGCGCTTCACGGCCTTCCTGGTCGCGGCGTCCACCGAGAACTTTCCGGAGGAATCCGCGTGGACGTACTTCCCACCGAGCTCGTACACCATGGCACGGAGCCGGGACGGCGACTGGTCGAAGGTGAGGGAGTACTTGGCGCCCGTCTTCTCCCGGACCTGGTCCGCCGCCTTGAGGAATTCGGTCCAGGTCCAGGTCTTCTCGGGCGAGGCCGGGAAGGAGACGCCTGCCTTCTTGAACAGCGACTTGTTGATGAACAGACCGGACGCGGTGATGTCCGAGGGGATGGACAGCACCTTCCCGGACGAGTCCTTGGCGACGAAGTTCTTGTTGATCTTGTTGTTCTTGTTGTCGGCGATGGGGCCGAGGTCGATCAGCTTGTTCGCCCAGATCGGGTCGAGCTTCGGCACGGCCGCCACGTCGGGCAGGGAGTTCGCCTGCGCGGCGTTGCGCAGCTTCGCGTCGTAGCCGTCGTAGGGGATGTTGACGAGGTTGACCTTGACGCCGGTTTCCTTCTTGTACTGCGTCACCATCTTCTTCCAGCCCGCGTCCTGCCCCGGAACCGTGGAGATCCAGAACGTCAGCGACTTGGAGGTCCCGCCCGAGCCGGATTCTCCCGACCCGCAGGCGGAGAGCAGCAGGGCACCTGCCGTGGCCACGGCAGCCAGGGGAACCACGCGGCGTATGCCGCCGCGGCCGAGTCGGCGGGAGCGCCGCACACCCACAGTGATCATCTTCGATCCCTTTTCTCGTAGCGGAAGAAGCACGGCGCCAGCCGAGGCGGCACAGGTGCAGTTTGCAGGAGGTTTTCGCTTCCCGGGGGCGCGGCCTCGCCCGGCCGCGTCGCCTTCACGGGTGGTCCCCGGCCATGACGGCCGTCGTCGCACAAGCTCGCCCTCGTGCGGCTGCCGTACTTCTCGTACGGGCGGGAGGCTTACCCGGAGTCGGCGTCCCGGCCGACTAGAAAGCGCTTGTCCGGACATTGGCAGACCGATGGCGCAGCCGTCAATGCTTCGCCCGCACGGCTCCGGTCACGGTTTGAATTCCATGGGCGACCGCGAGCCTGCTGGCGCCCGCCACGGTGCCGGTGTCGCCCACCACGCTGCTGACCACCTCGGTGGGCCAGCTCAGCCGGGCCAGCTCGGCCCGTACCCCGGGCAGGAGCTGCGGATCCGCTCCGGTGCCGCCGCCCAGGACGATCAGTCCGGGGTCCAGTACGGCGGCGACGGCGGCGGCGAGCCGGCCCACGTCGGCGGCGTGCGAGGCGACCACGGCGCCGGCCGTGGCATGCCCCTGCCCGGCCAGGGCGAGGAGCCGCTCGGCGGTGCGCGGGCGGGGCCCGTCACCGTCCTGCCAGGCCTCGGCCGCACGGCGCAGCAGGGTGCGCGAGCCCATGCGCTGCTCCAGGCCCTCGTGGCGCGGGGCGCGGTCGTCGTCCCAGGGGTAGGGCAGCCGGGCCACCTCACCGGCGGCCCCGTTCGCACCGCGCAGCACCCGGCCGCCGATGACGACGGCGAGACCGATGCCGACGCCGATGCGCAGGTAGCCGAAGGTGTCGCGGCCGACGGCGGCGCCCTCGTGGAGCTCGGCGAGGGCGGCGCAGTTGACGTTGTTCTCCAGGTGGACGGGGACGCCCTCGGGCAGGGCGACGGCCATGGCGTCGAAGACGGGTCCGGCCTTGGCGGTCGCGGGCCGCTCCCCGGCGCGGTCCCGTATGGGGACGTCACCGACGGCGACCACGACGGCCCGCAGCGGGGCCCCGGCGGGCAGGGCGTCGAGGACCTTGCGGACGGTGTCGGCGGCCTCCGGCCGGGAGCCGGTGCCCTCGGCGAGCAGGGTGCCGTCCAGGGCGCAGCCGCGCACCCGGGTCACGGCGGGTCCCAGGTCGACGGCGAGCACGGCGCCGGCGGCCGGTCCGAGCCGGTAGATCGCGGCGCTGCGGCCGGTGCCGCCGGAGGCCCTGCCGGAGTGGGCGGCGAGCTCGACGGCTTCGAGTTCGGCCACGGCGGAGGAGACGGTCGGCTTGGACAGGCCCGCACCGGCCGCCAGCTGGGGGCGGGTGGCCGTGCCCGTCCCGGCCAGTACGTCGAACACCACACGGGCACTCTCACTCAGGCGCATGGTCTCCCCAGGTCGTGCTGCGGCCGTGCAGGGCGGCGGCAGAGGTCGCGCGGCACCGGGATTCCGTGCCTCTTGACGCGCACCCTACTTCGTTAGTTAACTTCCTAACGAACTCCACGGTACTCGCCTGCCGTGGCCCGCAGAAGCCCGTCCCGGGGCTTCCCTACCTCTTCAACTGCCTTGGTCCGACGCGCGGTTCGCCTGCCGTCGCCGTGACCGCGCAACGACGAAAGAGGACCCGTGCAGGACTCCACGCCTTACGTGGTCGGTATCGACGTGGGCGGAACGAAGACGCATCTGCGTGCCCTCGCGGGCGGCGAACGCGTCGTCGACCGTGTGTGCAGCAGTGCGGGCTGGCGTCCGCACGACCCCGGGTCCGCGGCCGGCCGGCTGGCCGCGCTGGTCCGCGACGCCCTGCCGGCGGACGCACGCCCGTCCGCCGTCGCCGTGGGCGGCCACGCCTGCGAGACGGCACTCCAGTGCGAAGCCATCCGGACCGCGCTTCAGGAGCGGCTCGGGGTGCCCGTGCTGGTCGTGGGCGATGCCGAGCTGCTCGTTCCCGCCGCCGGGCTGGACAAGGGCGTCGGACTGGTCGCCGGCACCGGTTCGGTCGCGGTGGGGCGGCTGCCCGACGGCGGTCCGGTCCAGGTCGGCGGCTGGGGCGCGGTGCTCGGCGACGAGGGCGGCGCGGCCGGACTCGTCCGCGAGGCCGCACGGGCCGTCTGGGCGGCGCACGACCGCGGTGAGGAGCCCGACGCACTCGCGACCGGTCTGGTCGCGGCCTTCGGCGTGGCCGAGGTGCCCGCGCTCGGCGCCGCGCTCGAGGCCGCCACCGACATCTCCGGCGAATGGGGCCGGCACTCCCCCGCGGTGTTCGCCGCCGCCGAGGCGGGCTCACCGCTCGCCCGGGCCGTGATCGCCGACGGCGGCCGGGCACTCGCCGCACTCGTCGTACGGCTCGCCGCACGAGGGGTCCCGGTGGACGACGTGGTGGTGGCGGGCGGCACGGTCCTCGCGCAGCCCGCGCTGTACGAGGCGTTCACCTCCGCGCTCGCCGAATCCCTGCCCGCGGCCAGGCCGCAGCCGCTGCGCGTGCCGCCGGTCGAGGGCGCGGTGGCGCTGGCCCGTTCGCTGCGGTGAGCCGGGCGGGTGCCGTTCACGCTCCGGACACCGGCTCGTGGCCGATCCCTCCCCGCAGGGTCACCGCACGGCCGTAGATCTTCACTGATCTCCGGCCGTGCGGCCGTAGGTCTTCGCTCGTCCCCGGCCGCACGGTCGTGGATCGCTCGTCCCCCGGCCGCACGGCCGTGGATCTTTGCAAGGCCCGGCCGTACGGCCGGAGAGCGCGCCGCGGAACGCCGGCGCAGACCCCCTCGCAGAACTCAGGAGAGGCACAGCATGCCGTCACCAGCCGGGCAGTCCACCACCGCGTCCGTCGACCGGCGCGGTTTCCTCAAGACCTCCCTCGGCGCCTCGGCCGGTCTGCTGGCCGCGCCCACCTTCGCCACGTGGCTCGCCGCCGCCGACGCGAAGGCCGCCACGGGCCCCGCCGCGTTCGTCGACGACTACAAGTCGAACGTCGTCGCGAACCAGACCCCGGAGACCAACGCCGTCGTCCGGATCCTGGGCGGCATGGCCAAGGTGTGGAAGACGGGCGGCGCCTGGGACACCGGCCGCGTCCTGGACCGCGAGGTGCTGCGGGCCAACATGCGCTACTGCGCCCGGATCACGACGTCCCGCACCGAGGCGCAGGCGAAGGAGGCCTTCCTCTACGACCGTCGGCACCAGAGCTACGCCATGATCGATGGCCTGGGCCCCCTCGCCGGCCTGTACACGTCCGGCGCCAAGGCGGTCACGTCGATCACCAGCGCCCCGGACGGCACGCCCCCGGGGAAGATCAGCGACACCCTGCCCGCCGACGCCCCGGCCGGATCCGCGCTCGGCGCGGGCTCCTACGACTCGGAGCTCGGCAAGGTGGCCAAGCTGGTCGACACGGTGCGCGGACCGTTCGCCTCGGGCAACCCGGCCAAGTTCGCCTTCCAGTACCCGCGTCCGTGGCGGATGAACGAGGACAGCGAGGTCGTCGACACCGGGAAGAAGGACGCGCTCGGCTACCCGGTGTACGACTCGGACGTGGTCGTTGCCCCGCAGTTGCTGCGCCAGCGCTCCGAGGACCCCGAGGAGGACGGCGGTTTCCCGAGCGGCCACACCAACGCCTTCCATCTGGCCGGTCTGGCCTACGCGTACGCGGTGCCCGAGCGTTTCCAGGAGCTGGTGACGCGGGCGTTCGAGCTCAGCCACACCCGGATCATGTCGGGCATGCACTCCACCGTCGACGTCATCGGCGGCCGGATCATGGCGACCGCCCTGACCGCGGCGACGCTGGCCGACCCGGCGAACGCGGAGCTCAAGGCGGCGGCACGCGCCCAGGCCCTCGCCTACTTCACCGAGAAGACCGGCACGACGGCGGACACGCTGTACGCCTACGCCCACTCGGACGCCGACGACGCCTACGCCGACCGCGAGGCCAACGCCCGGGTGGTCGGGCACCGGTTGACGTACGTCCTGCCCCGCCGCGGCCGCAAGGACCCGCTCACCGTGCCGAAGGGCGCGGAGGTCCTGCTGGAGACGCGGCTGCCGTACCTGAACGCGGCCCAGCGCCGCGAGGTGCTGCGCACGACCGCGCTGCCCTCCGGGTACGTCCTGCTGGACGGCTTCGAGCAGTGGGGCCGGCTGAACCTGTTCGCGGCGGCGGACGGGTACGGCGCCTTCGACACCGACGTCACGGTGACGCTGGACGCGGCGGCCGGTGGCTTCCACGCGGCCGACAGCTGGCGCAACGACATCGAGGGCGACGGCGGCCTGGCCAAGCGCGGCACGGGCACGCTCACCCTGACCGGACACAACCGGTACCACGGCGGGACCGTCGTCGAGGACGGCACGCTGGTCGCCGCGTCCCCGAACGCCCTGGGACAGGGTGACGTCCGGGTCACGGGCGGCACGCTGCGCGCGGAGAAGGTCCTGCGGGTGCGCGGCTCGTACGTCCAGGAGGGCGAGTCGGCACTGGAGCTGACGCTGCGCCAGAACCACGGCCCGGCGCTCTCGGTGAGCCGGCGCGTGCTGCTGGGCCGGGGCAGCGTGCTGTCGCTGCGGCTCGACGCCGAGCGGCCGCCGGTCGCGGGGAGCACCGTCCCGGTCCTGTCGGCTCCGGCGCTGCGCGGCCGGTTCGACCGCGTCGAGCTGGACTCGACGACGCTGCGGGCCGTGCCCGTTCACACCGCTGACGGTCTGTCGGTGCGACTCGTGAAGCGGTGACACCCCGGGCGGCGGGGGCTGGTGCAGAGTGGGTCCATGAGGGCCCTCCGGACCGCTCCCGCCGTCCCCCGGCCGCTGTCGCTCCCCCCGCCGGCGCCGGCGGGGGCCGCCCCGCGGTCCGGCAGACGGTGGGCGCTGCCGCTCCTGGTGTCCGTGCTGCTCACGGTGATGGCCTTCGCCATGGTCAGCACCGCCGTGCGGCAGACCCCGACGATCGACGAACCGGTGTACGTGGGCGCCGCCGCCGAGTACACGCACGAGCACCGGCTGCGCCACAACCCCGAGCACCCGCCGCTCGGCAAGCTCCTCATCGGCGCCGGGGTGGCCCTCGCGGATCCGCGCGTCGACGCCTCCTTCACCGGTGACCAGGGCGCGGTGGGGCGGCACCTGCTCTACGAGACGGGCAACGACCCCTGGCGGCTGATGCTGTGGGCCCGCCTCCCCGTGATCGCGCTGACGCTGCTGTTCGGGCTGGTCGTCTTCGTCTTCGCCCGTGAACTGGCCGGGCCGGCCGGGGCTTTGGCCGCGCTCGCCCTCTACTGCTTCTCCCCCGACGTCATCGCGCACGGCTCCCTCGCCACGCTCGACGTGCCGGCCGCCGGGTTCGTGCTGACAGCGGCGTGGCTGCTGTGGCGGGCGCGCCGCCGGCCCCGGCTGTACGTGCCGCTCGCGGGGCTGGCGCTGGGGGCGGCCCTGGCCACGAAGATGAGCACTCTCCCGGCCCTGCCGGTGCTCATGGCCCTGGCCGCCGTGTCGGTGTGGCACGCGTCCGCGGGAGGCCGGCGCCTCGCGCGTGCGGCCGCCGGGGCGGGCGTGGTGGCTCTGGCGGCGATCGCGGTCGTGTGGGCCGCGTATCTGATGGTCGATCCGCGGCTGCGCTGGACTCCGGAGCAGCATGTCCCGGTGGTGCACGGGCTGCGGGGGCTGCTGGTTCAGCTCCTGCCGTTCCCGGAGGCGTACCGGGACGGGATGCGGGTGCAGTTCGGGCTGGAGAACCGTCCGTGGCAGGGCTTTCTGTTCGGCCGGCTGTACTCGGGCTCGCTCTGGTACTACCTGCCGGCCGCGCTACTGGTGAAGACGCCCCTCGGGATGCTCGCGCTGTGGGCCGCCGGGGCGGTCGTCGTGCTCGCCGTGCGCCGCCTGCGGCCGGCCGCGCCGTATGTGCTGGCCCCGTCTCTCGTGCTGCTGGCGGCGGCCATGCAGGGGGCGCGGGACTTCGGCACCCGGTACGCCGTCTTCCTGCCGCTGTTCCTCGCGGTGGCGGCCGGGTGCGTTCTGGTGGCCAGGTGGCGGTGGATCTCGGTCGGGGTGGGGGTGCTGGTGGCGTTCGTCGCGGCCAGTTCGCTGCGTACATACCCCTATTACCTGCCGTACTCGAACGAGGCGTTCGGCGGGCCGGGCAGGACGCGGGAGTTCCTGCACGACTCCAACGTGGACTGGGGGCAGGATCTGGGGCGGCTGGCGGAGCGGCTGCGCGAGCGGTACCGCGGTGAGCGGGTGTGGCTGGTGTACAAGGGCAGCGGGGTGCCGTCCTTCTACGGCATCCGGGCCGGTGATCCTCGCGAGGTGCCGGTCGGCGACGTGCGGGGGGTGCTGGCGGTGTCGGACTCCGCGGCCGCGAAGGCGACCGGGCGGCTGGCCGAGTTGATCGGCGGCAGCCGCCCGGTCGACGATGTCGGGCACTCGATCACGATCTATCGCCGTTGAGCCCTCGACCAGTGTGTCGTGTGCGGGTCAATGAGTCGCGTGGAAGAAGCCGTCCGTGCTCACGTGCTGCATCACGCGACTGGCCACGCGGTAGCGGCCGTTGGGCACGTCCGGGCACCTCGCGACGTGTACCGCGAGCGGGCCCGCGAACTCGTAGCCCTTGCGTTCCGCGTGGCGGGACAGGCTGTCGGTGAGCGCCTGTCCCACGTTGGTGCCGTGGCGCGTCAGTTGGTCGTGCACCTCGTCGGCCAGCTCCACGTCGTAGGCGTTGGGGACCATGACCCGGCCCGCCCGGCACACCACGGCGTTGTCGTCGCACTCGTGCCGCAGGGCGTCGAGGACCTCGACCGGCTCCTTGTCGAGGACCCGGGCCCACAGGGCCTCCCATCGGTTTTCCAGTGTTTCCTCCAGCGCACTCAGTGCGCCCATGCCGTCTCACCTGCCGGAAGCGTCGTCGGTGCGGTTGCGGTGGCCTGGGGAGCGCTAATGCTCGTCGTAGTCGTCGGGCCGTACCTCGGCCTCCTCCAGGGCCTCGCGCATCGTGCGGCCGCTCGCGCCCGTCGGCCGGGACCGGTTCTCGTCCTGCTGTTCCAGCACCTCGTCCGTGGTCTCCGTCTTGGGCCGGTTCTCCTCGGGGACGGTCATGACATCGGCTCCTCGTCCGTCGTGTCGGGATCTTCTGCCGCGGCGGGTTCCCGCCCGGCGCCCGGCTATCCCACCTGCCGGGTACCTCATTGCTGTGCGAAGAAGCCCTGGTCACCACGGTGCGTGAGCTATGTTGAACGTCCCTGGGAGACGAAGGAGGCGAACCGGTGCCATCGCCGCAGCAGGCACGCGCACAGGCATCCGCGATCACCTCGGGGAAGGCCGCCCCGGAAGCGGAGGTCTCCCCGTCCGCCCAGCTCAGAGCGCTCTTCGACCGGCCCCGGCTGTCCCCGGGCCAGCGGCGCATCGCCCAGTACCTGATCGAGAACATCACCGAGGCGGCGTTCCTGTCCATCACGGATCTCGCGGACCGGGTCGGCGTGAGCCAGCCCTCGGTGACGCGGTTCGCGTCGGCGGTCGGCTTCAGCGGCTATCCGGCGCTGCGGGAGAAGCTCCAGTCGATCGCGCTCGGCACCCTCGCGGGCGGCGGACCGGCCGAGGAGATCCGGGGCAACGAGCTGCAGG
Source organism: Streptomyces sp. NPDC006235 (assembly GCF_040613735.1). Taxonomy (NCBI): domain Bacteria; kingdom Bacillati; phylum Actinomycetota; class Actinomycetes; order Kitasatosporales; family Streptomycetaceae; genus Streptomyces; species Streptomyces sp. NPDC006235. The sequence goes on along the minus strand of NZ_JBEXSR010000010.1, from coordinate 29,820 downwards.
CGGCGGTCGACGCCGAGATCGAGAACCTGGAGAACCTGCGGCGGGACTTCGCCGACCCGAACCTGGTCATCGACATCGGCCGCAAACTGTCGTCCTCGGCCCCGCTGACGGTCCTCGGTCTGCGCATCTCCGTCTCGCTGGCCGAGTACTTCGCCTACGCCGCCCGCCGGATCCACCCGGACGTACGGCTCGTGACGCGGGGCGGCAGCGTCGCCTACGACGCGCTGCTGCAGTCACGCGAGGCGGGCGGCACCTGGGTGCTGGCGTTCTCCATGCCCCGGCACGCCCAGGAGACCCTGACGGCCGTCCGGGTCGCACGGGGCGCCGGGCTCAAGGTCGCCCTGATCACCGACTTGGCGCTGGGTCCGCTCGCGGACGAGGCGGACGTCGTCTTCGCCATCGGGACCGGGTCGCGTCTGGTCTTCGACTCCTACGCCGCCCCGGGCGTGATGTGCTCGGCGCTGCTCCAAGCAATGACGGACGCGGACCCGGAGCGGACGCAGGCCCGGCTCGAGGAGTACGAGCAGGTCGCCGACCAGCATCACTTCTTCCTCCGGGACTGAGCGGCGGTCCACAACAAAGCGCGCATGAATGTTTTCATGCGGCTTGAAAACCGGATGGCATATATAAATACTGCACACGGATCGCGACCCGGCCCTTCCGGATCCGTTCCGCACCCGAGGGGCCGGCTCCTACCCGCTTCGGCGTCCCGGGTGTCCGTGGCGGCCCCGGTCATCCCCTAGGCCGGGGCCGACACGACCCGTCGTCCACCCTCACGACGCCGCACACCCGGAAGCGATGATCATGCCCCTGACGACCACGCGCATCAGCCCGGACTGGCCCTGCCAGGTCAAGACCCCCGGGAGCTACGACTGGGAGCGCTCGGCGGCCAAGTGGCTGCGCGAGCTGGTGCCCGCGCGCTACGCCGGCTACCCCGTGTTCGTCCGCCACCCCGTCCTGCTCGCCCGGCACGCCCAGATCCAGGTCCAGCAGGAACTCAGGGTGGCCCGCACCGCCCTCCAGACCGCCCGCGCCGACCTGCCGGGGCTCGGCCTGCACGAGGGCGTCATCGAGCACACGATCAAGCTGTACGCGGCCGAGGTCATGCAGTTGCAGCACATCGCGCGCAGCGTGCGTGCGGTCACCACGGCGCTGGTGGAGGCCAACCGCCAGCCGTGAGCCCCGGGGCATGACCCGTGTCAGGCGTGGCACCCGCAGAGGGATGAGCACCACCGAAATCCGGCGCGCCGAGCCGGTGACGACGGTTCTGACCTGGCAGGTGCGTCCCGGCCGGGAGCAACAGTTCGAGGAGTGGACGCGCGGCATCACCCGCTGCGCCAGACAGTTCCCGGGCAACGAGGGCGTCTCCTGGCTCACGCCCGAGGACGGCCACCGCTACCACGCCGTGCTGCGCTGGTCCGACCAGCACCGGCTCGCCGCCTGGCTGGAGTCCGAGGAGCGCGCACACTGGCACCGGCGGATCGAGGACATCGCCACCGAGGTCAGCAGCGAGCGCCAGTCGACGACCGGGATGGAGACCTGGTTCAGCCTGCCCGGCACCACCGTGCAGGCCCCGCCCCGGTGGAAGATGGTCCTCACGACGTTCCTGGGCGCGTATCCCTTCACCCTGCTCATCCAGTGGCTGGTGACGCCGCACACCACCGGCTGGCCGCTGCCGCTGCGGGCCGCCGTGTTCCCGCTGGTGCTGCTGCCGGTGCTGACCTATCTGGTGATGCCGAGGCTCAGCCGGCTGCTGCGGCTGTGGCTGTATCCACGCGAAGACCCCTGAACGCTCAGGGGACTGATGTGACCGGCGTGGCCTCCGGGAATCGGGAGCTGCCCGTGCGCACAAGGCAGTCTTCGAACAGGGCCGGGTATGCGATGCTCAACGCGTGACGAGCGAGCCCGTGACACCGGCGGAGCCCGGTGCCGCACCGGACCTGGTCGAACTGGCCAAGATCGTCGCCCGGCAGCGCGCCGAACTGGACCGGCTGCGTGACCAGGCGGCGACGTCGGCTGTCGTCGAGCGGGCCAAGGGCGCCGTGATGGCGCTGACCGGGTGTTCCGCGGACGCGGCGGACGAGCGGTTGCTCCAGCGGGCCAAGGCGGCGCGCCACACCCTGCTGGAGGAGTGCTGGATCACGCTCGGCTCTCTGGCACCCACAGCGCCCGGTCCCGGCGAGGCGACCGGGCCCCTCGGCTCCGACGCCCCCGGCCCCGGCTCCGCCGCCCTGGTGGAGACATCCGCGCCGGACGACGTCTCCGCCGCCCTGGCCCGCCTCGGGCAGGCCCTCGTTCGGGTGACGACACCGCCCGACCTGGCCCGGTGCCTGCTGGAGCATCTCGCGCCCGACATGGCGGCCGACGCCGTCATGATCTACGCCCGCAGGCCCGACGGCGGACTCGAACTGATCGGGCACGCCGGCATCGACGACCAGCTGGCCACCCAGTGGAGCCGGGTGCCGCCGTTGAGCGGGATCGCGGCGCTGGACGCGCTGCGGACGGGCGAACCGTGCTGGCTGGAGGACGTCGCCACGCATGAGCGGCGGGAACTGCTGATCGGTGACCCGCCCGAGCGGTGGCGGTCGCGCGCCTGGCTGCCCGTGCGCACGGCGGGCTCGGCCGAGGTCTGCATCGGCGTGCTGCGCGTCCGCGCCGGGTCGTTCACGCCCCGCGACCGCGCCCATCTGCGGGGCGTCACCGGGCTGTGCGCCGGCCGGCTGCGCGCCTTCGACGCACCGCCCGAGCGGGCCGGCGACGCCGCCACGGACGCGGTCCAGACCTTGTTCGACGCGCTGCCGATCGCGGCGATGCTGCTCAGCCCGCTGCGGGCCCCGTCGGGCGAGACCGAGGACTTCCGGGTCGAGGCGGCGACCGCGCGGGCGGGCGACCTGCTGGGGCGCCCCGGTGAGGAGCTGGCCGGCCGGCGGCTGCTGGAGTTCCGCCCCGCCCTGACGGAGGAGCCGCTGTGGCAGGGCTGCCTGCGCACCCTGGCCACCGGGGAGCCGTTCGAGAGTGAACCGTTCGCGCACGAGGAGGTCGTGGCGGGCATCGCGGCGCTGTCCACGTACTCGGCGCGGGCGGCGCGGCTGGACGACGCGCTCGTCGTCACCTGGATCCGGCACGGCTCCTCCGACCGGCAGGAGCAGCGGCTGGCGGATCTCCAGCGGCTGGGCAACCTCGGCTGGGCGAACTGGAACCTGGCCACGCAGGAGGCCTCCTGGTCGACCCAGGTGTTCTCCATCTTCGGCCGGGACCCCGCGCAGGGCCCGGTGCGGCTCGCCGGGATGCCGGAACTCGCGCTGCCCGAGGACGCGCCCGCGCTGACCCGCGCCGTCCGCGACCTCGTCCAGCGGGGGCGGGCGTTCGACCTGCCCTTCCGCATCAGGACGAGCGGCGGCATCCGGCATCTGCGGCTCGTGGCCGAGGCCGTGGCCGACACGCACGGCACGCCCGTCGAGGTGCACGGTGTCGTCCAGGACATGACGGCCAGGCGGCGGGCGGAGCTGGCCCTGGTCGAGAGTGAGCAGGCGATCCTCACGCAGCACGACGTGCTCCAAGCCGAGCGGACCCTGGCGTCCCGGCTCCAGCACGCGCTGCTGCCGCTGGCCAACCGGCCCGTCCACCTGGCGGGGCTGCGCGTCGAGGTCGCGTATCTGCCCGCGCAGTCGGGTGTGCACGTCGGCGGTGACTGGTTCAGCGCCGTGGAACTGCCCGACCGGGACGCGCTGCTGGTGGTCGGCGACGTCGCCGGGCACGGCGTCGACGCCGTCGCAACGATGGCCCAGCTCCGCTTCACCGCGAAGGGCATGGTCATCACGGGTTCCTCGCTGACCGGCGCGCTGACCCGGCTGAACACGCTGCTGCTGCACTCCCGCGATTCCCACGCGACGGCCACCATGGTGCTGGCCCGCTACGACCCCGGGCAGCGCCGTCTGGTCTGGGCCCAGGCGGGGCATCCCCCGCCCCTGCTCCTGCGGGACGGCGAGGCGCGGTATCTGAGCCGCCCCAAGGGCATGCTGCTCGGCGCGACCACGGCGCCGGTCTTCGAGGAGGCGGAGTGCCGTCTCGAGCCGGGCGACCGGCTCATCCTTTTCACCGACGGTCTGGTCGAGCACCCCCCGGAGAGCATCGACCGGGGTCTGGAACGTCTCGCCGAGGCGGTGGCCTCCTCGCACGCGGACGGGCCCGCGGCCCTGGGGCCGTTGCTCGCGCGGATGCTGCCGGACGAGCGGCGGGACGACGTGTGTGTCGTGGACGTCCGGGTGCCGAGGGTTCTGGAGGCATAGCGGCTTCGGGAGGCGGGGCGCGGCTCAGTCGACCGGGTGACCGGGCTCGATGGTGTGGGCGCCGGAGAGGCGCAGCAACGGCCCGTCGTACGTCTCGTCCCCGCCCCACTCGACCGGCTCGAGGACGAAGCCGATGTGGTCGCCGCCGCCCGCGCGCGTCACGATCCGGCCGACGAACCAGGCCGGCGCGTCCGCCAGCACGACGGCCCCGCCGTAGGCCTCCCGCAGCGGGATGCCCTCGAACTTGTCCGTCCGGTCGCCGGTCCGGCCGCCGAACCGCTCCGCGATGCCGTGCTGTTCACGGGCGAGCAGGTGCACCGCGAGCACGTCGGCGTCCCGGGCCACCCGGAAGGTGTGGTTCACCTCGGACAGCCACACGACGAACCGCACGGGACGGATCGAGCACTGCGAGGCGAATCCGACCAGACACCCTGCCCGTTCACCGCCCGCGACGGCCGTGACGACGCACATGTCGGGGTCCAGCCGCCCGATGAACGCGTCCATGCCCGCCATGCCCACACCACTCCCTCGACCCGCGCGGCCATCGTCTCCTCACCACCCATCACCTCACCATGCCGTGGGTGCGGTTGCCATCCGGGGTGCCCTCCCGAGGAGGCGGTCAGCCGGTGCCGGGCGCCGTGCGGGACTCCAGGGCGAGGCGGGTGTCGTTGCCGTAGACGCCGGTTTCGTCGCCGCGGATGCCGTACCAGAGCTGGAATCGGGCGACCGCCGCGGTCAATGTGGGGTCGTAGCGGCCGTTGGTGGCGCCGTCCCGGTAGACGTCCGGGATGCGCAGGAGGCGCTGTTGGAGCTCGGTCACCTCGGGGCCGGTGGCTCCCTCGCGGAGGGTGCCGGGGCCGTCGGGGTCGGCGGCGGGGGGCGGGGTGGGCGTGGGGGTCTGAGCAGCGGCAGGGGCGGACGCGGTGGGGCGGGGCGCGGGGGCCGCCTTGTCGTCGGTGTTCTCGCCGGGGAGCAGGAGGGCGGCACCGCCGAAGCCCAGGACCGCCGCGGCGACGACGGCCACCGCGACGGCTGCCCGGCGCAGTCCTGATCCGGGCACGGCACGGCCGTACCCCTTCTCGCTGGTGAGCGGCGGGAGTTCTTCTGTCCGGTCCTCGGAGCCGGCCGGCCGCCGGGGCAGTACGACGGACTCGTAGCCACCGGGCGCGTGGCGGCCGGGTTTGAAGCCGCTGGACGACCCATAGCCGCTGGAGCCGTAGCTGCCGGCTGCATGGCCGCCGGGTGCATGGCCGCCGGGCTCGTCGCCGTCCCGTGCGGAGCCGAGCTCCTCGCGGTACTCCCGCATCAGTTCCGCGAGTGCGTCGGTGCGGCGGGGCCGCAGGACGCGGATGGGTTCGAGGGCCGGGCCGTCGTGCGGCTGCCGGGGCTCGGACGGTGTCGACACGCTGCTCTCCTTCCGTCCGGGCTCGGGGGCGCCCGTCTTCGGGGATCGTCCTGCCGCTAGATACGCGGCTGCCGCGCCACGGGTTCAGAGGGAACTCGGTTCCTCCCCATGAGTGCACTGAGTGCCATGCGTACGCTTCCGGGTGCTACGTTCCCGCTCATGAGCTCCGAGAAAGCCGACGCCGGGACCGGAAAGCCGCCCATGCGGGACGCCCTGGTGGCGGCAGCCTTCCAGCTGTTCCTCGAACGGGGTTACGAGCAGACCACCATCGACGACATCGTGGCGCTGGCCGGGGTCGGCCGGCGTTCCTTCTTCCGCTACTTCCCCTCCAAGGAGGACGTGGTCTTCCCGGACCACGAGCGGTGCCTGGCCGACATGAAGGCCTTCCTGGCGGCGGGCACCGGCGACGAGGAACCCGTGCGGCGGGTCTGCGACGCGGCCCGGCTCGTGCTGCGGATGTACGCCGAGAACCCGACGTTCTCCGTACAGCGCTACCGCCTCACCAAGAAGGTCCCGGGGCTGCGCGCCTACGAACTGTCGGTGGTGTGGCGCTACGAGCGCGCCCTCGCCGAGTATCTGCGCCGGCGTTTCGCGGCCCGCCGGGACGGGACCCTGCACGCCGATGTGATCGCGGCGGCTGTGGTCGCGGCGCACAACAACGCGCTGCGCTCCTGGCTGCGTTCGGACGGGCAGGGCGAGGCGAACGCCGCGGTGGACCACGCGCTGGCGTACGTGCAGTCCGCGTTCGGCGGCACGCCGGTGCCCCCGGCCGGGGAGCAGCCCGAGGACGTGGTGGTCGTCGTCTCGCGGCGCGACGCGCCGTTGTGGCGGGTCGTGCAGGAGATCGAGTCGACGCTGGGGCGCGGCTGACGACCTCCGCACATTGAGGGAACGGAGTGCCTTTACGAGTGGCACTGAGTGCCATACTCTGTGCTGCGTGCGCGGTGGCACGGCGAACCGGGCACACGTGTGCGCGGGTGACCGCGCACACGGGATTCCGGCCGAGTGCAGGGAGTTGACCAGCGTGTACCACCACTCAGGAACCGTCACTCAGCAGGCAGCCGGCTCCCCGACGGGTCTGCTCGACCCGAAGGGCCCGGACACCGAGGCCATCCTCTACCAGCGCTGCACCTGGTGCGGCACCGCGATGTACCACCGGGTGCTGTGTCCGGTCTGCCGCGGCAGCGAGCTGCGGACGGAGCGCAGCGAGGGCACGGGCACGGTGCGTCACTCGACGGTGGTGCACCGCAACACGCCCGCGGCGCGCAACGTGTCCCTGATCGAGATGTCCGAGGGGTTCATCGTGCGCGGCCGGGTGATGGGTCCGCCCATCGGCATCCACAGCGGGGACCGGGTGCGGCTGTCCACGGCCAAGGACCCGGTACGGGGCGAGCCGGTCTTCCAGCTGCTGGACGAGCCGTACCGGGCCTGGCGCTGACGGACGGTCCGGTCACCGGATCCCGGGGAGCAGTTCTCCGGTGCGCACGGGTCCTCCCGTCTCGAAGCTGCGGTTGGCCGCGAGACCGACCGCCAGGGCGAGTGCCCCGTCGCGTTCGGTGGCCGTCGGGTGGGCCGCCGCCCCGGTGTCGGCCGGGCGGGTGGGCTCGGCGGGGCCGAACAGCGCGTCGAGCATGCGCGGGTCGCCGCCGCCGTGCGCCTCGTGGGCGACCGCGAGCGGCACGTCCACCGGGGGCTGCCACAGCGGGCGCAGGGTGAGGCGGGCGCCGCCCGCGTGCTCCGCCGCCGTGTCCCCGTGCAGGGCACCCGCGGCCGAGGTGATCCGGGTCAGGGGCGGCTGCCAGCGGCTCTCCTCGACCTCCAGCTCCAGCCGGCCCGCACTGCCGTTGAACATCACCCGGTAGCCCTCCCACGGGGAGTAGGCGGTCAGGTGGTAGGTCATCGTCGCGCCGCGCGCGTAGCGCACCAGGACGGACATGTCGTCCTCGATGGTGATCGGCCCGTCGAAGACGTTCCGGTCGCGCAGATAGCCGTCGTCGCGCTCGGCGTCCAGGTAGAGGGCGCGCAGGGTGTCGTTGGCCGCGAGGTCCAGGGCGAAAGGGTCGTCGGCGGCCCCGTCGGCGCCGTGGGCGCGGTCGTACTCCCGGCGCAGTCCGTGCCGCTCCCCCGCCTCACGGCCGTAGAAGCCGAGCCGCCCGTAGCCGAAGACCTCCCGGGGCTCGTCGGCGAGCCACCAGTTCACCAGGTCGAAGTGGTGCGAGGACTTGTGCACCATCAGGCCGCCGCTGTTGTGCTTCTCCCGGTGCCAGCGGCGGAAGTAGTCGGCGCCGTGCCGTACGTCGAGCAGCCACTCGAAGTGGACGGAGAGCGTCTCGCCGATCGCCCCGTCGGCGAGCAGGGCGCGGACCTTCTCGTGCACGGGGTTGAAGCGGTAGTTGAAGGCGACGGTCAGAGAGCTGCCGGTCTCGCGGACGGCGTCGAGAATGCGGGCGCAGCGATCGGCGTCGACGGTCATCGGCTTCTCGGTGACGACGCGGCAGCCCGCCTTCAGGGCCGGGACGATGTAGCGGTCGTGCTCGGCGTCGACGGTGGTGACGACGACCTCGTCGATGCCCTCCTCGGCGAGCAGGTCGGTGAAGCGGTCGGGCTCCCACTCGGTGGCCGCCGGAGCGCCGGCTCCGGCCAGCAGCCGGTTGTGGAAGGCCATCCGGGTCGGGCTGGGATCGCACAGCGCGGCCACGAGGTGGCCGGGGCGTTCGGCGAGACCCCGGGTGAACAGCTGGGCCCGGTGGCCCGTGCCGACGACGGCTGCGCGCAGGACGGGATTTCGGCTCATGACAGGTGGTCTGTCCCGGAGGCGGGCCGTCCACTCCCCCGACACGGAAAGCGCTTCCCGGCAGTGCGCCGAAGCGGCTGTCAGCGCGACAGGGCGGGGGTGCGGAAGTCGAGGAAGGCGGGTCAGGGCGCGGGTGCCGAAGCCGGGGAAGGCGGGTCAGGGCGCGTGCGGCGAAACCGGGAGCAGCGCGTCAGCGCGCGTGCAGCGCGTCAGCGCGCGTGCAGCGCGTCAGCGCGCGTGCAGCGCGTCAGCGCGCGTGCAGCGCGTCAGCGCGCGTGCAGCGAACCGGGGACAACACGACAGAGCGCGTGCGGCGAAACCGGAGTCCCGTACGGCATCGTCTCGTACGGCGTCGCCGCGGGTGGGCCGGGCAGGCGGGGCGGGAATCGCGCGCGCCGATGCCGGGTCAGCGCGGGAAGTCGGGCGCCCGAGCCGGGGTCAGCGCGTCAGAGTGAGGCGGATGCCCACCGTGCCGTCCAGGCCACGGCGCAGCCGGCTGCCGAGCAGGGTGAGCCGGCCGGTGATGCCGTACTTGCGGGCGATCAGCTGCCGGTAGCGGGCGGTGGTCGCCGCGTCGCAGATCTCCGCCGTCGCGGGCAGCTGCTCGCCGGTGGGGTTGCCGCGCAGGTCGCAGGGGCCGACCAGGACGTCGGCGCGGTTGCGGATCCGCTTGACCTTCCAGGATTCGGCCGGCGTCCAGGCGCCGAGCGCGTCACCGTCGCGCACCACCCAGACCGGGGTGGCGACCGGCGTACCGTTCCTGCGGTAGCTGGTGATCAGCAGGTACTTGCCCGCGCCCAGGTCGTCCAGGTCGGCCGGCGCACTGTCGTCCATGGCGGGCAGTCTACGAGGCGTCCCGCGCGGCGTGCCCCCGGCTCTCAGTGCAGCGCGGCGGCCATTCTCCGTACCGCCTCCCCGATCACCTCGGGCGAGGTCGCCAGGTTGAAGCGGACGTGTCCGGCGCCGCCCGTGCCGAAGGGGAGGCCGGAGTTGAGGGCCACCCGGCCGCGGTGCAGGAAGGTGTCCGCCGGGTCGTCGCCGAGGCCGAGGGCACGGCAGTCGAGCCAGGCCAGGTAGGTGGCGTCGCCGGGGCGGTAGCGGATCTCGGGCAGCTGCTCGGCCAGCAGGTCCGCGAGCAGCCGCCGGTTGGCGTCGAGGCCGGACAGCAGGGCGTCCAGCCAGGTGACGCCGTCGCGCAGGGCGGCGGTGTGGGCGATGACGCCGATGTGGCTCGGGCCGTGCCCGACCTCCTCGGGCATCCGGGCCAGGTCGGCGCCGGCCCCGGGCCCGGCGATGGCGAGGGCGGCCTTGAGCCCGGCCAGGTTCCACCCCTTCGAGGCGGACATCAGCGACAGTCCGCGCTCGGCACCGGGCACGCTGAGGTACGGCACGAAGTCGGTGCGGCCGACCACGAGCGGCGCGTGGATCTCGTCGGCGACGACGCGGACGCCGTACCGCTCGGCGAGTGCGGCGACGGCGGACAGCTCCTCGGCGGTGTGCACCGTGCCGGTCGGGTTGTGGGGGCTGCACAGCAGGTAGGCGGCCCGTGCTCCACCCGCGACCACCTGGCGGAAGGTCTCCTCCAGGACGCCGAGGTCGATGCGCCCGTCCGCGCCGAGCGGGGCCTGGACCACGCGCCGGTCCATGTGCTCGACGAACTGGTAGAACGGCGGGTACACCGGCGGGTTCACGACCACCGCGTCCCCGTCCCCGGTGACCAGCTTGAGCATCTCGACGACGCCCAGCATGACGTCCGGCACGACCGCGGTGCGCTCCACGGCGAGCCCGTCCCAGTTCCACCGCTTCTCGGCGAAGGCGGCCAGTGCCTCCGCGTACGCCGTGCCGGCGGGGTAGCCGGTGTCGCCGAGGCGGAGCGCGTCGGTGACGGCGTGTACGACGGGTTCGGCCAGCGGTACGTCCATCTCGGCCACCCAGACCGGCAGTACGTCCTCCGGAAAGGTGCGCCACTTCATGCTCGTACGGCGGCGGAGATGGTCGAGAGTGAGAGCCTGCAGGGGATTCGGTTCACCGGACGTCTCGTGCGGGATCCTGGTCATGGGCACACGATAGGGGGCTGTGCAGTGAGCGGGAATCGTGAGGACGGGGAGCGGGGAGGGGCCGAAGGCCCCTTCCTGGAGATCGCCTGCGACGAGTCGGGGTCGGACGGCGAGAACCTCACCGGCGGGAACACGGACGTGTTCGCGCACGCCAGCACGTCGCTGTCCATGGCGACGGCAGCGGCGGCCGTGCGGGAGATCCGGGACCGGATCCGCTCGCCGGCCGAGGAGTACAAGGCGAACCACCTGCTGCGGGAGAAACACCGCGCGGTGCTGGAGTGGCTGCTCGCGCCCGACGGGCCGATCCACGAGCGGGCGCGGGTGCATCTGATGGAGAAGTCCTTCTTCGTGGTGGACCGGGCCGTCGGTCTGCTGCTGGGCGACCCGAGCGCGGCCGTCGCCCTGTTCCGGGAGGGCCGCCGGGCTTTCGGGGAGGACGGCTGGCGGGCGTTCCTGGAGGCGGCCAACCAGCTGCTGCGGGTCCGTAACAACGCCGAGCCGGGCGCTCCCGTGGAGGTCTTCTACGGCGCGGTCGACGCCCTGCGGCGGGCCCGACCGGGCTCGGACGCGACAGCGATCCTGGAGCGGCTGGCCGCGACCCGGGCCCGCGCGGTGTCCTATCGGGCGGCGTTCCTGGACGGGCCGCCCCTGATCCCGGTGCTCAACCCGCTGCTTCCGGCGATCGTCCGGACGGCCGCGCTGTGGAGCGGCGACGGGCGGCCGGTCCGTCTGGTGCACGACCGGCAGAACATGCTGACGCCGGACCGCATCGCCTGGATCGAGGAGACGGCCCGGCAGGCGGGGGTCGGCCTGGCCGGGCTGCGGCTGGTCGTCGCGCGCGAGGACACGCGTGTGCAGGTGGCGGACTTCCTCGCCGGGATCGCCCGCAAGATCGCCTCCGACGAGCTCAACGGTCGCGGGGACCCCGCCCTCACCGCCCTGCTGCGGCCCTACGTCGACCCGGCCTCGGTCTGGGGCGACGTGCGCAGCCGGGCCCTGCTCGCCGCCCCGGCGGACCCGGGTCCGATCGTTCCCGCCGCCGGCCGGCGGTGAAGAGATCACGCGTGCGCTGAACACGGCACGGCTGCGCCCCGTATGGGAAGAGGGCACTCGACTCAAGGAATGCCCCGCGGTGTTCACATCGTGATGTTCGGGTTCGGGAGCCATGCATGAGGCACGCACGACGACGGGTCGTCCGGCGAGTGACACGGCTGGCGGCCGTCGGCGGACTCCTCCTCGGAGGAACGATGGTCACACGCGCCGTGGCGAGCGAGCCCCCCGACCCGTCGATCGGCGTCCCGTACTCCGCGCGGCCGGCCACGAGCATGGGCACCGATCTCGTGTCCCGGCTCGGCACCTCCCGCACGGCGGGCAGCTGGGTCGACTCCGCGGGCCGGCCGGTCGTCGCGGTCACGGACGAGAAGGCGGCCGACGAGGTCGAGCGCGCCGGTGCGCGGGCGAAGATGGTGCGCCACAGCATGAGCGACCTCAAGTCGGCCGCGAAGACGCTGCGTTCGGCGCCCCGGGTGCCCGGTACCGCCTGGGCCCTGGACTACAAGAGCAACGAGGTGGTGGTCCGGGGCGACAGCACCGTCTCCGCCTCCGACTGGTCGCGGCTGACCGATGTCGCGGAGGGCATCGGCGGCTTCGTGCGCATGGAGCGCACCGAGGGCACGTTCACGACGCGGATCAACGGCGCGCAGCCGATCCTGTCGACGGCCGGGCGCTGTTCGGCGGGCTTCAACGTGACCGACGGGACGACCGACTACATCCTCACGGCCGGGCACTGCGGGCCCGACGGTTCCATCTGGTTCGCCGACGACCGGGGCCGGGAGCAGGTCGGCTCGTCACTCAAGGGGAGCTTCCCCGGTGACGACTACTCCCTGGTGAAGTACGACAGCGGCCGCGCGGGCGAGGGTGCGGACGTCGTGGCGGTCGGTGACGGCAAGGGTGTGCGGATCACGGGCGTGGCCGATGCCGAGGTCGGGCAGAAGATCTTCCGCAGCGGCAGCACGAGCGGGCTGCGCGAGGGGGAGGTGACCGCGCTGAACGCGACGGTCAACTACCCCGAGGGCACGGTCACCGGCCTCATCGAGACGAACGTGTGCGCCGAACCCGGCGACAGCGGCGGCCCGATGTTCGCCGACGGCGTCGCGCTCGGTGTGACGTCGGGCGGCAGCGGGGACTGCACGGCGGGCGGTACGACGTTCTTCCAGCCGGTGACGAAGGCGCTGACCGAGCTGGGCGTCAAGCTGATCGTGGCCAAGCAGGCCGGTGCCGGCACCGGCGCCTCCCCCGCGCCGTCGGCCTCGCAGGGCGCCGCCTCGCCCGGCTCGTCGGCGCCGGTGTCGGGCGAGGACGTGTCGGGCCTGCTGACCCGTCTCACCGACCCGCGCAACGTCGGCCCCGGCCTGCTCGTCATCGCGGGCAGCCTCGTCGCCCTGGTGGCGACCCGGTGGATCCGCGCGGAGCAGGACCGCAAGGCGTATCGGCAGTACTACTCGGCTACTTGGGGCTGATGCGCGTGCGTGCGGCCGGACGCCGGCGACGGTCCTGCTCACCCCAGCGTGAGCAGGACCGTCGCCGCCCCCGCTCCCAGCAGCCCCAGCGCCTGGCGCCGGCTGATCCGTTCGTGCAGGAGGGCGAGGCCGAGGATGACGGGCAGGGCGGGGTAGAGGGACGCGAGGACGACGGCGACGGCGAGCAACTGGCGCTGCGCGGCGAGCAGATACAGCACGAGGCCGAGGGCCGCGCCGGCCCCGATGAGGAGGGCTTGGACGCAGCGACCCGGCGGCAGCTTCAGCCGGCGGGCGTGGCGGGCGGCGTCCGGAAGAAGCACGAGGACCGCGGCGACACGGCCCGCGGCGACGGGCCACAGCCCGCTCGCGGAGGCCGCCTGGCCGAGGGCGAGGTACTGCACGGCCACGCCCGCGCTGGCGAGCAGTCCGTCCGCCGTCCCCTTGCCCGCGCCGCCCCCGCCTCCGCCTCCGCCTCCGGAGACGAACCACAGCGCGGGCACCGTGACGGCGATGCCCAGCCAGGCCAGGACCCCGGGGCGGTCGCCGAGGACGAGCACCCCGCACAGCACGGACAGCGCGACACCGGTGACGGCGCTCACGGGCACCACGACGCTCATCGCGCCGCGGCTCAGGCCCCGGTTGAGGAACCGCATGGCGACGCCGCTGCCGACGCCGGACAGCGCGCCCCACAGCAGGTCGGCGGTGTGGACGGCGTCGGCGGGGATGAGGAGCGCGGCGGCGCAGGCGAGCAGCAGTCCGCCGAGCTGGCCGAAGAAGGTGACGGCGGCGTGATGGACGTGCCGGGACAGCAGGCCGCCGGCGAAGTCGACGATGCCGTAGACGACGGCCGAGGAAAGTGCGAGAAGGGCACCCATTGGATCAGGGGTGCCCTAAGACGAGGGTCCGATGCGTCAGCGGCCTGACGCTCAGGCCGCGGGCGCGGACTGCGGGGCCGCGGCGGCCCACTCCAGGACGAGCCGCTGGTATTCCTCGCGCTGCTCGACACTCAGTGTCCCGCCCGACCGGCGCCACAGGGCCCGGATCTCCTCGTTGACCTCGTCAGCCGTGCGCTGGGAAGAGGATTCAACAGTGGTGGACATGCTGTGAAGCATACGTCGCCGCAGGTGAAGACGATGTGAGTAATCGTGAGGTAAACGGTCATTCCGGACAGTGTTACTGATCACGTCCATCTCCCAGTAAACGTGAGCCTGTTCACACTTCGGCCGATCCCAGCACCAGCACCTTGATGGCCAGCACGGCCGCGCCGCGCGCCCAGTCGTGAAAATCGGACACCTTCGTCTCCAGTTCGACCGGGGCGGCCAGGGGATGCCGGTTGTCGCGGACGGTGTCCTCGACCGTCTTGCCGGCCACGTCCATCAGCCCGACCCCCTCCCCCGCGAGCAGGATCTTCTGCGGCATCACGAAGTTGGAGATCTGCGCGACGAGCGTGCCCAGCGCCCTGGCCGCCTCGTCGACGACCCGGGCGGGCATCGGGTCCCCGGCGGCGGCCGCCGCGAGGATCTCCTCGTAGGTCCGGTCGCGGCCGGTGGCGGCCACAACCTGGTAGCGGATGTTGGGGATGGTCAGCAGCGAGACGGCACTGCCGCGCCGGCCGTCCGGGGTGAGCGGGCCGTTGGGGTCGACGATCCAGTGCCGGCCGAAGCCTCGGTCCTCCTCGGCGTAGGCCACGCGCTTGCCGCCCAGGACGAGGCCGTAGCCGATCCCGGCGCCGATGGTGAGGACGACGAAGCGGTCCAGGCCGCGTCCGGCACCGAACCAGGTCTCGGACTCGACCAGGGCGGCGACGTCGTTCTCCACGACCACGGGCAGCCCGGTGCGCTCCTCGACGAGCTCGGCCAGGGGCACGTCCCGCCACAGCAGGAAGGGCGACTCCCCGACGACAGCGCGGTCCTGGACGAAACCGCCGACACCGATACCGATCCCGGCGAGCCGGGGGTGGTCGCGGATCAGCTCGGCGGTCATCTCCCCGAGCACGTCGGCGACTTCGGCGGGGTCGTGGGTGGTGAGCGGGCGGTCGTGGCGGGCGACGATGTCGCTTCTGAGCGTGGTGACGACGCCGTAGACCATGTCCTCGGTGATCTTGAAGCCGAGGAAGGACCAGGAGTCGGCGACGACGTCCAGCGGCGTCGAGGGGCGGCCCTGGCGCGCCTCCGCCGGCACGCCCGCCTCGGCCACCTCCACCAGCAGGCCGGACTCGATCAGCGGCTTGGTCAGCCGGGTGAGGCTGCCGGCCGACAGTCCCAGCCTGCGGGCGAGCTCGGTGCGCGACAGCGGGCCGTGCACGAGCACCTCGATGGCCACCGAGCGCTCCCCTGGGCTCAGCGGCGGCCAGCTGGCGATGCCTGCGGTCATGTCCGTGCGACTCCCCTCGCCCTTTTCTTTCGCACTGAAACCAACATGACCACTCTAAGTCGATGATGGTCCCTGCGAAAAGATGTTTGCACCCCTCTTGACGCAGCAATTGTTTCGCACCAAAAGTAAGTCCCGCCAGAGGACGAGCCGCCGCAGCGAGGGAGTCTCCCGATGACCATCGCCTCCAGCAGCCCTCCGTCGCGTCTGCCCGTGGGCGGCGCGGCGGAGGCCCACAGCAAGCCCAGGACCCGACGGACCGACGTGGGCGAGAACCGGGGTGACGGACGGCTGGCCGCGCTCTTCATCGCGCCGGCGCTGCTCGGCTTCGTCGTCTTCCTGCTCTGGCCGACGCTCCGGGGCATCTATCTCAGCTTCACCCGCTTCAACCTGCTGACACCGGCGGAGTGGGTGGGCCTGGACAACTACGTCCGCATGGTCAACGACCCCATCTTCTGGGACTCGTTGACGGTCACCGTCGAGTACGTCGTCATCAACATCGGCGTGCAGACGGTCGCCGCGCTCGCCATCGCCGTCCTCCTCCAGCGGCTGACCCAGTCGGCGATGCTGCGCGGCATCGTGCTCACGCCGTACCTGATGTCGAACGTCGTCGCCGGTCTGGTCTGGCTCTGGATCCTCGACACCCAGCTCGGCATCGGCAACGAGATCATCAGCGCCCTCGGCGCCGACCGCATCCCGTTCCTCGCCGACGAGACCTGGGCGATCCCGACGATCGCGCTCATCAACGTGTGGCGGCACGTCGGCTACACCGCGCTGCTGCTGTTCGCCGGCCTCCAGGCGATCCCGAACGACATGTACGAGGCGGCCAGGGTCGACGGCGCGAGCGAGTGGCGGATGTTCTGGCGGATCACCATGCCGCTGCTGCGGCCGGTGCTCGCCGTCGTGCTGATCATGACGGTGATCGGGTCGTTCCAGGTGTTCGACACCGTGGCCGTGACCACCGCGGGCGGTCCGGCGAACGCGACCAACGTGCTCCAGTACTACATCTACGGCTCGGCCTTCGGGCGCTTCCAGTTCGGCTACGCCTCGGCCATGTCCGTCGCCCTGCTGGTCGTGCTGAGCGCGATCACCGTCCTCCAGTACCGGCTCACCCGAGCCGGCCGGACCGACCTCGGCTGACGGAAAGGAGACACCGGTATGGCTGCCGTGACGACAACGACGTCGACGACCCTGCGACCGGTCCGGCGCAGGTTCCCCTTCGGGCGGGCCGCCGCCTGGACCGTGATGGGGCTGATCGTCCTCATCACCCTGCTGCCGTTCTACTGGATCCTGCGCACCGCGCTGTCCACGAACGCGGGGCTCAACGCCGATCCGACCAACCCCCTGCCCGTGGACCTCACCACGAGCGGCTTCGAACGCGCCCTGGGCATGCAGTCGGCCGAGGAGGCCGTCAAACAGGGCGGTGCCGGCGGCGGGCTCGACTTCTGGCGCTATCTGCTCAACTCGGTGCTGGTCTCCACCCTGATCACCGGATGTCAGCTCTTCTTCTCCGCGATGGCCGCGTACGCCTTCTCACGGCTGCGCTGGCGCGGGAGGGACAAGGTGTTCGGCCTGTTCCTGGCCGGGATGATGGTGCCCACCATCTTCACCCTGCTGCCGAACTTCGTGCTCATCAAGCAACTGCACCTGGTGGACACCCTCCTCGGCATCGCGCTGCCCACCATGTTCATGGCGCCGTTCGCGGTGTTCTTCCTGCGGCAGTTCTTCATGAACATCCCGCAGGAGGTCGAGGAAGCCGCGCTGCTCGACGGCGCCGGGAAGATCAAGATCTTCTTCCGGGTGGTGCTGCCGATGGCGTCCACGCCGATCGTCACGCTGGGCGTGCTGACGTACATCACCTCCTGGAACGACTACTTCTGGCCGCTGATGGTCTCCTACAGCGACAGCTCGCGGGTGCTGACCGTGGCACTGGCGATCTTCCGGGCGCAGACCCCGGCGACCGGCGTCGACTGGTCGGGGCTCATGGCGGCGACGCTGATCGCCGCGCTGCCGATGCTGGTGCTGTTCGCCTGCTTCGCGCGCCGCATCGTCAGCTCCATCGGCTTCACCGGGATCAAGTAAGGGGACTGTGATGCGAATTCGTCTGCGTACGCTCGTCGCGGCGACCGGAGCGCTGGCGCTGTCCCTGGTCAGCGGATGCGCACAGGGCGGTGCCGCCGGGTCCTCCGCGCACACCGTCACGTACTGGCTGTGGGACGCCAACCAGCTGCCCGCCTACCAGGCCTGCGCCAAGGGGTTCGAGAAGGAGAACCCCGGACTGAACGTCAAGATCACCCAGTTGGGCTGGAGTGACTACTGGACCAAGCTCACCGCCGGGTTCATCGCCGGCACCCAGCCGGACGTGTTCACCGACCACATCCAGAACTTCGGCCAGTACGCCGACCTGAAGGTCCTGGAACCGCTCGACGACCTCGGCATCGAGAACTCCGACTACCAGCCGGGCCTCGCCGCCAACTGGATCGGGAAGGACGGCCACCGCTACGGCGCCCCGAAGGACTGGGACACCGTCGCGCTGTTCTACAACTCGAAGATGACGAAGGAAGCGGGTCTCACCGCCGAGCAGCTGAACAACCTCGCGTGGAACCCGGAGGACGGCGGCACCTTCGAGAAGGCCATCGCCCACCTCACGATCGACAGGAACGGCAAGCGGGGCGACGAGCCGGGCTTCGACAAGAACAACGTCAAGGTCTACGGCATGGCCAGCAACGGCGGCGGATTCGGCGACGGCCAGACGCAGTGGAGCAACTTCGCGGCCTCCGCCGGATGGAGCTATCTGGACAAGCCGCGCTGGGGCACGAGGTACCAGTACGACAGCAAGACCTTCCAGTCGGTCATCAAGTGGTACTTCGGCCTGGCGAAGAAGGGCTACATGCCGCCGCTGTCCGACTACAACGTCCAGTCCAACCAGGCGAACACGCAGGTCGCGGCGGGCAAGGCCGCCACCGCGTTCGACGGGGCCTGGATGATCTCCTCGTACGCGGGCTTCAAGGGCCGGGACATCAAGACGGCCCTGACGCCGGTCGGCCCGACCGGCAAGCGCGCCACCATGATGAACGGCCTCGCCGACTCCGTCACCAAGGCGTCCAAGAACAAGGCGGGCGCCAAGAAGTGGGTGGCGTATCTGGCGTCGGACAAGTGCCAGAAGATCGTCGGCGGTTACGGCGTCGTCTTCCCCGCGACGAAGGCCGGGACCGAGGCCGCCGTCGCCGCGTACCGGAAGAAGGGCATCGACGTCTCGTCGTTCACGAAGCCCGTGGCCGACAAGAAGAACTTCCGGACCTTCTCCTACCCGATCGCCAGTTACTCGGCGGACATGACGGCGCTGATGTCGCCTGCGATGGAGGACATCTACGGCAACGGCAAGCCGGTCAGCAGCCTCGACCAGACCAACGAGCAGATCAACCTCATCCTCTCGCAGTGATCACCACCGACCAGTGAAGGGCACGCCTTACATGACGTTCTCCATCGGCATCGTCGGCGCCGGACAGTTCTCGGGCCAGTTCGCCACGCTGTTCCAGGCCCACCCCGGCGTCAGCGCCGTCTACGTCACCGACCTGCTGCCCGAGCGGGCCGAGCAACTCGCCTCCGCCCAGGGGCTGACGGGCACCTTCCCGTCGTACCAGGCCATGCTGGAATCGGAGGACGTCGACGCCGTCGCGATCTTCACCCAGCGCTGGACGCACGGGCCGCTGGTGCTCCAGGGCCTCAACGCCGGCAAGCACGTGTACTCCGCGGTCCCCATGGCGATCAGCACGGAGGAGATCGCCGCGATCATCGACACGGTCAAGGCCACCGGGCTGACGTACATGATGGGCGAGACCAGCGAGTACAACCCGGCGACGGTCCACGCCCGCAACCAGATCGCCGAGGGCGCCTTCGGGCGGCTGTTCTACGCCGAGGGCGACTACGTCCACGACATGGACCTCGGGTTCTACGAGGCCTACCAGTACAGCGGCGGCGAGAACTGGAAGGCCACCGCCAGCTATCCCCCGCTGCTGTACCCGACCCACGCGGTCGGCGGGGTGCTGGGCGCCTGGCGGACGCACGCGGTCAGCGTGTCGGCGATCGGTGTCGTCGACGACCGGGGCGACGGCGTCTTCGACAAGGAGGTCAGCCAGTTCGACAACGACTTCTCCAACGCCACCGCGCTGTTCGAGGTCGCGGGCGGGGGCTCGTTCCGTACGAACGAGTTCCGGCGGGTCGGCTATCCGTCGCACATACGGGAGTCGCGTTTCCGCTTCTTCGGCACCGAGGCGAGCATGGAGCAGCTCGCCACGGTCGCCCTCTGGCAGGACAAGCAGGGGGTGAAGGACATCAGCGAACTGCTGGAGCCCAAGCCCACCATGGCGCCCGACGACCCGTCGCTCCAGCACATCGCGCCCGAGCTGCGGGCCGCGTTCACCTCCGGATCGGCTCCCGTGCACGACCGTGCGCGGCTGCCCAGGGAGTTCGACAACCTCCACAACGGCCACGAGGGCAGCCACCACTTCCTGGTGGACGACTTCGTGACCGCCGTCAACACGCGCACCCTGCCGTCGGTGAACGCGTGGGTGGCCGCCCGCTACACCCTGCCGGGCATCATCGCGCACGAGTCCGCACGGCAGGGCGGGGTACGGCTGGAGATCCCGGACTTCGGGGACGCGCCGCAGTAAGGGGCAGGTCCGAGCCGGGTGCCAGGATCAGGTGCCCGGCTTGCGGCCGTACACGAAGACGTCGTCGTTCTTCTTCAGCAGCGACCAGTACTTCTTCGCGTCGGTCTTGGTCATGTTGACGCAGCCGTGCGAGCCCGGCGGGTTCCACATGCTGACGCCGACCGAGTGGAAGGCCTGGCCGCCGTCGAAGAACTGAGCGTAGGGCATCGGCACGTCGTAGATGGACGAGACGTGGTCGATGTTGCGCCAGTAGATCTTCTTCAGGCCGGTGCGTGTCTCGTAGCCGTTGCGGCCGGTGCGGACCGGGACGGGGCCGTAGACGAGCTTCTTGCCGTCCTGGATCCAGCTCAGCTGGAGGCTCAGGTTCACGCAGGCGATCCGGCCCTTGTTCACCGGGCACTTGCCGTCCTTGTTGGGGTTCGTCCCGACGGCCTTCTGCTTCTGCATCAGGTCCATCACCCCCCAAGTGACGGGCCCGGCGTAGCCCGCGTTCGGGGAGATGCCGTGCTTGGTCTGGAAGGCCTGGATCGCCTTGCAGTCGGCGGCGGACTGCTTGCCGTCGACCGGGCGGCCGAGGAACTTCTCCACCTGCTTCTGGTACGGGCCGGTCTTCGCGGTGCAGCTCGCGGCCGCGGCCGGCGTGGCGCCGAGCGCGAGCGTGAGCGGTGCCACCAGTGCGGTGATCCCGAGTACGACGGCACCCCGTCTGCGTACGTCCCCCATGGTTGGTCCTGCCCTTTCGCGGAAGTGGTCGCATGGTCTGCTGATCCCTGCCTGCTAGACGGGCACACGGGGGGTTCGGTTGTGCGGGCTGACAGCCTGCGACGAAACGGTGACATACTTCACGACGCGGTCGGCAGGAGCGGGTCAGTCCCGCAGCGCGTCGCGGAAGCCCGTGTTCACCGCGGTGAGACCGCCGTCGACGACCAGCGTGGTGCCGGTGATCCACGCGGCGTCGGGCGAGGCGAGGAAGGCGACGGTCGCGGCGATGTCCTCCGGTTCGCCGACCCGGCCCAGCGGGTAGAGCGGCCGTACCGCTTCGAGGTCCTCGTCGCGGCCCGCCCAGGCCGTGGTGCGCACGGTGCCCGGTGCCACGAGGTTGACGCGGACACCGCGCGCCGCGGCGTGCCCGGCGAGGGTGCGGGTCAAGGACACGAGGCCGGCCTTGGCGGCACTGTAGGCGTGGTTGCCGAAGTCCTGGAGGGCGTTGACCGAGCCGATGGAGACGACGGCGCCGCGGCCGGAGGCCGCCAGGTGCGGCAGGGCGGCACGGCAGCAGCGGTACGCGCCGGTCAGGGTGACGTCGAGGTCACGCGCCCACGACTCGTCCGGTTCGTCCTCGAAGCGGGGTGCGTCGGGTGAGCACTGGGCGGCGCTGTTGACCAGCACGTCGAGCGAACCGAACGTGTCGGCGGCGTGGGCGACGGCCGCCTCGACCGCGCCCCGGTCGGCCACGTCGCACCCGCGCCCCTCGACGGCCAGGCCCTCGGACCGCAGCGCCGCCGCGGTCCGAGCGGCCTGGTCCGGGTCGCGGTCGGCGATCAGGACCCGCGCTCCCTCCCGGGCGAACCGGCGGGCGGTGGCGGCGCCGATGCCGCGTGCCCCTCCGGTGATGAGAACCCCGTATCCCTCGAAGCGCCTGGTGCCCGTCATGCGCCGACCGTACTGCCCCGGCGGTCCCTCAGCGGTAGCCGGTCGTGTCGGCCGGCTTGCCCGTGTCCTGCACCTCGACCAGGTAGCGCCAGGCGTCCGGGCGGCTGCCGTCGAGGTCGGTGAAGCCGTACTCCTGGGCCAGGCCGCCGCTGGAGAGGGAGCGGCCGTTCCAGCGCGCCACGTCGGGGTCGGCGGCGAGCGCGACCACGGCCCGGCCGACGTAGCGCGGGGTCTCCGAGATGGCGAAGTGGGGGACGCGCTCCAGGGCGTCGCGCCAGTTGTCCTCCCGTACCCCATAACCGTCGAGCATCATCTCCGAGCGCAGCCAGCCGGGGGTGAGGGCGACGGCGGTGGCGCCGCGCGGGCCGAGTTCGTGACCGAGGGCGAAGGCCATGCGCAGGACGGACGTCTTCGCGAGGTCGTAGAAGAAGTTCACGCGGTAGTTGTCGCTGTTGTAGTCGGCGGTGCCGTCGGTGACCTCGACGACCAGGCCGCCGGGATTGCGCAGCAGCAGGGGCAGGGCGTGGTGGCTGGTGATGGCGTGCGTCTCGACGGCGAGTCTGAGCAGGCGCAGGCCGTTGTCGAGGTCGTGCTCCCAGAGCGGGCTCTCCCACTCGAAGAGCTTCTCGCCGCCCCAGATGTCGTTGACCAGGACGTCGAGGCGGCCCTGCTCGTCGGCGATCCGGTCGACGAGGGCGCGGACCTGCGCCGGGTCGAGGTGGTCGGTGGGTACGGCGACGCCCTGCCCGCCGGCCTCGGTGACCAGGTCGGCGGTGTCCTCGATGGTCTCGGGCCGGTCGTACTCCGAGCGGCGGGTGCGCGTGCTGCGTCCGGTGACGTAGACGGTGGCACCGGCCGCGCCGAGTTCCACCGCCATGCCTCGTCCGGCGCCCCGGGTCGCACCGGCGACCAGTGCGACCTTGCCCTTCAGTGGAGCTGGCATGTCCGACCTCCCGTGACCGTGGCTGCTTGTCGCCTCCAGGGTGACGGGTAAGCCGGACATCTTCTGTCGCCTTTTGCGGACGACACGCGATCAGTGGCCGCGGGTGATCCACTCCTGGAGATGCGGGGCCTCCGCGCCGATGGTCGTGGAGTCTCCGTGGCCGGTGAGGACCTTCGTCCCGGGCGGCAGCGTGAGGAGGCGGTCGCGGATCGAGTCGATGATCGTCGGGAAGTGCGAGAAGGACCGGCCGGTGGCGCCGGGGCCGCCCTGGAAGAGGGTGTCCCCGGTGAAGACGGTGGCGAGCCCGGGGTCGTACAGGCACACCGCGCCCGGCGCGTGCCCCGGGGTGTGCAGGACGCGCAGGTCGGCGCCGCCGGCCTCGATCACCTGGCCGTCGACCAGCCAGGCGTCGGGCTCGCGGTCCGGGTGGGTCTGCTTCCACAGCGGCAGGTCGTCGTGGTGCAGCCAGATGGTGGCCCCGGTGCGCTCGGCGAGGGCGGGGGCGACGTCGATGTGGTCGTTGTGGGCGTGGGTGCACACGATGGCCGTGAGCCGGCGGTCTCCGACGGCCTCGGCGATGGCGTCGGCGTCGTGCGCGGCGTCGATGACGATCGCCTCGTGGTCGTCGCCGACGATCCACACGTTGTTGTCGACGTCCCAGGTGCCGCCGTCGAGGCTGAACTGCCCGGAGGTGACGAGGTGTTCGACGCGTGGGGCCATCACAGCACCACCACCGAGCGCAGCACGTCACCGTGGTGCATCCGCTCGAACGCCTTCTCCACCTCGTCGAGTTGGATGGTCTCGGTGACGAACGCCCCGAGGTCCAGGCGCCCTTGCAGGTGCAGGTCGATCAGCATGGGGAAGTCGCGGGAGGGCAGGCAGTCGCCGTACCACGACGATTTCAGCGCCCCGCCCCGTCCGAACACGTCCAGCAGCGGCAGTTCGAGTTTCATCTCGGGGGTGGGCACGCCGACCAGGACGACCGTGCCGGCGAGGTCGCGGGCGTAGAAGGCCTGCTTGTACGTCTCCGGGCGGCCGACGGCCTCGATGACGACGTCGGCGCCGAAGCCGCCGGTGAGTTCGCGGATCGCCTCGACCGGGTCGGTCTCGCGGGAGTTGACGGTGTGGGTGGCGCCCATGCTCCGGGCGGTCTCCAGCTTGCGGTCGTCGATGTCGACGGCGATGATCTTCGCCGCTCCGGCGAGGTGCGAGCCGGCGATGGCGGCGTCGCCGACGCCTCCGCAGCCGATGACGGCGACCGTGTCGCCACGCCCGACGTTTCCGGTGTTGATCGCGGCGCCGATGCCGGCCATGACGCCGCAGCCGAGCAGCCCTGCCACCTGCGGGGCGACCGCCGGGTCGACCTTGGTGCACTGCCCGGCCGCGACCAGCGTCTTCTCGGCGAAGGCGCCGATGCCGAGGGCCGGTGACAACTCGGTGCCGTCGGTGAGGGTCATCTTCTGCCGGGCGTTGTGGGTGTCGAAGCAGTACCAGGGCCGCCCGCGCAGACAGGCCCGGCACTTCCCGCACACGGCCCGCCAGTTGAGGATCACGAAGTCACCGGGTTCGACGTCGGTGACGCCGTCGCCGACCGCCTCGACCACGCCCGCGGCCTCGTGGCCGAGCAGGAAGGGGAAGTCGTCGCTGATGCCGCCCTGCTTGTAGTGCAGATCGGTGTGGCACACCCCGCAGGCCTGGACGCGCACGACCGCCTCCCCCGGGCCGGGATCGGGCACGACGATGGTCTCGATCCGTACCGGCTCGTCCTTGCCCGGTGCGATCACACCGCGTACTTCCTGCGCCATGCTGACTCCTTCGTCGGCTCGTAGGCCGGATGCCTTCCCTTCCGACCCTACGCGCGACTGATCGGTAAGGGATGCGGATCGGCCACCCGCAGGCGCCGTATCACCAGCTCACGCGCTCCCCGAAAACGCGGGGCACCGCACCCGACGGGCCCCGTAACCTGACAGCTCCGCCCGACGCCGAAGGAGCGACGTGTGAGCATCGCAGAGACCCGGACCGGTACGCCCGCCTGGCGGCTGCTCCTCGGATACGTCCGGCCGCACCGCCGGTCCCTGCTCGCCGGTGCCGTACTCTCCCTGGTCACCGGGGCGACCGGGCTGATGCTGCCGCTGGTGGCGCGGGGCCTGATCGACGACCTGGCGCACGACCGTGCGATCACCGGCGCGCTGCTGGCGATGTCGGGCCTGGTCGTGACCAACGCGGCGGTGGGCGCGCTGGGTTCGTACGTGCTGCGGCGCACCGCCGAGTCGGTCGTGCTCGGCGCGCGGCGCGCCCTGTCGTCGTATCTGCTGCGGCTGCGGATCCCGGCCGTGGACCGCACCGAGCCCGGCGACCTGATGGCCCGGATCACCTCCGACACGACCCTGCTGCGCACGGTCACCACCGAGTCGCTGGTCGGTCTGGGCACCGGTGGCCTCACCCTGGTGGCGACGATCGTGATGATGGGGCTGGTGGATCCGGTGCTGCTCGGGGTCACGGTGGCCGTGATCGCGTGCGCGGGGGCAGTGATCGGGACGATCGCGCCGCGCATCAACAAGGCGAGCAAGCAGGCCCAGCAGGCCGTGGGCGTCATGGGCGCCGCGCTGGAGCGGGTGCTGGGGGCGCTGCGCACGGTGAAGGCCTCCGGCGCCGAGCACCGCGAGGAACAGGCGCTGCACGAGGCGGCCGAGGAGTCCTGGCGGCAGAGCGTGCGCGCCGCCAAGTGGTCGGCCGTGGCGGGCAACACGGCGGGGCTGGCCATTCAGATCGCGTTCCTGACGGTGCTCGCGGTGGGCGGGGCGCGGGTGGCGACGGGCGCCGTGGACGTGGCCACGCTGGTGGCGTTCCTGTTGTACGTCTTCTTCCTGATCTCCCCGCTCCAGGAGGTCATCGGCGCCGTCGCGCAGTACCAGACGGGGTCCGCGGCCCTGGCCCGGATCCAGGAGGCGCTGAGCCTGCCCGCCGAGCCCCCGGTGCGCTCCGCGCCGCTGCCGTCCGCTGGTGAGCCGCCCGCGTCCGTCAGCTTCCGCGACGTCCGCTTCCGCTACGCCGACGATCTGCCGCGCGTGCACCACGGGGTGACGTTCGAGGTGCCGGCCCGGGGGATGACGGCGTTCGTCGGCCCGTCCGGCGCGGGCAAGACGACCGTGTTCTCCCTCATCGAGCGGTTCTACGACCCCGAGTCCGGCGAGATCGCGCTGGACGGGCGGAACGTGGCGGAGTGGGAACTGCCGCGCCTGCGCGCCGCGATCGGCTACGTGGAGCAGGACGCTCCGGTCCTGTCGGGCTCCCTGCGGGACAATCTCACGCTGGGCAATCCGGAGGCGGACGACGACGCCCTCGCGCGGGTGTTGAAGACGACCCGTCTCGACGGTCTGGTCTCCCGGCTGCCGGCCGGCCTCGACACGCTCGTCGGGCACCGTGGCACCAAGCTGTCGGGCGGTGAGCGTCAGCGGGTCGCCATCGCCCGGGCCCTGCTGCGCCGCCCCCGTCTGCTGCTGCTCGACGAGGCGACCTCGCAGCTGGACGCGGTGAACGAGGCGGCGCTGCGCGACACCGTCGCGGACGTGGCCCGGACGACGACGGTCCTGGTGGTGGCGCACCGGCTGTCCACGGTGACGATGGCCGACCGGATCGTGGTGATGGATGCCGGGCGGGTCCGGGCGGTCGGCACGCACCGCGAACTCGTGACCGCCGACCCGCTCTACGCGGAGCTGGCGGCGACCCAGTTCCTGGCCACGGCGGACTGAGCCGGCGGGCATGCGTGAGGGCCGCCCGAGCCGGGCGGCCCTCGTCGCACGCGCTGCCGTCAGGGGCGGACGTTCGGAACGAAGCCGAAGACCGGGGAGACCAGGCCGACGACCTGGTTCAGCTGGTTGAGGTCGTTGAGGCGGTTGAGCCCGGCCAGCTGCGAGGAGGGCCGCGGGATCTCGTCCTTGTGCTCGGCGGGTATGTCGCTCACGGTCAGCGAGTCCAGCGTGGCCACCGGGCTGAGCGGGCTCCGGGATTCCGCGTCGGCCGCGTTCGCCATCGGCGAGGCGAGGCCGGTGACACCCGCGGCGAGACCAACGGCGGCGACAAAACGTCGTGTTGAGATCATGCCGATCGCAAAGCGAGCGGGTCCCCGGCGGACACGGGCGGGCGGGCCCGCTCACCCGTCAGGCCCAGCGTCCCGGCTCTGCCTGCCTGCGTTTGCCGACCTCGCCGGACGGGAGGAGGCTCGACAGGAGAGGCCCCTCGCGGCCCGGTCCCGACCGGGTCGCGGCCCTTCGAAGGAGGTCATCATGGGAACCGCGGCAGACCCCGCCTTCGACAGAGAGACACTGCGCCGGGGCGTGGAGGGACAGAGCCCGGATCTTCTGCTCTCGCTCTACGCGGACGACGCGGAGTTCCGCATCGTCGACCACACGACCCAGCCCAGCCACCCCAAGGTCCTGCACGGCCGGGACGAGATCAGCCGGATGCTGGAGGACGTCTACAGCCGCGACATGTCGCACAAGCTGGAGCGGTGCGTCATCCAGGGCGACGAGGCGGCGTACAGCGAGAGCTGCGAGTACGCGGACGGCGTGCGCGTCCTGTCCGAGTCCATGCTCTCGCTGCGCGACGGCAAGATCACCGAACAGACCCTGGTCCAGGCCTGGGACGAGTAGGCCGGGGTGTGATCAGCGCATCCACGCGCTGTACGACATCACGTCGCCCTTCTTGACGCCGTACTCGGGCTCGGCGGTGCTGAAGGTGCTCTCCAGGCCGAGGACGGCGCCGGTGACCGGGTCCATGATCAGCATGCGGCGGGCGCCGGGGCCGTCGTACACGTATGCCTGTCCGCGTCGCCCGAGACGGTCGGTCACCTGGCCGACGGGCCGCAGCCCCTCCGTGCCCGCCAGGAGGCGGGCGAGCGTCGCGGTCTCCCGGGCGCCCAGGGTCCAGGTGTCGAGCAGCACCTCGACGGCGTCCAGCAGTTGGGGCGTGGTCAGCGGAGCGTCCGTGTACTGGACCTCCGTCAGGTAGGCGCGCAGGCGGTCGGGGTCGCGCGGCGGCGGGGACTGGGGCGGGGCGTCGCTCCAGCTCGGCGGATAGGTCTGGTCGCTCAGGACGTGCCCGTCCTCGACGAGGTGCGGCTCGCCGCCCGCGCCGGAGAGGACCGGGCGGCCCGGGTGCCTCGGGTCGGTCGCCACGACCAGTTCCGTGTGGCTTCCGTCGGCCCGCCAGCGCACGATCCGCTCCTCGGGGACGGTGATCGGGGGCTTGCCGTCCGACATGCCCATGCTCCAGGTCTGCACGTGCGTGCCCTTGCGCAGGCGGGGCGAGCCGTCGGCGGCGGCCTGTTCGGCACGCTCGGCCAGCCGGTCCAGGGGCAGGGGCGTGGAGCCGGTCTGCACCACCAGCGGACGGGGTGCGGCGACCGCCGGTGTGGTGTTCGGGCCGCTCAGTACGAGGGTCAGCGCGAGGGCGGCGACCACCGCCGTCGCGACGAGCCCCCAGGCCAGCCGGGGACGCCCGGCGCCCGGCAGCAGCCGGTCCCGCAGACGGCCGGAGGGCCGCTCCCGCAGCAGCCGCTCCAGCCGCCGCTCGGCACCGTGGTCCAGGGGACCGTCGCCGAAGTGGGGACCGTCGGACGGCACCGGGTTGGCACCACGCAGCAGTTCGAGTTCGTCAGCCATGGCCGTGTTCCTTAGGTGCGGTCATGTGGGCGGCGGTCAGAAAGCGCGGGGCACGGGAACGGCCGCCACCGGTCGGGGGCGTGGCCAGGCCGCGTGCGGCGCGCCAGGCCGTGGCCCAGGACTGGGCGCGCCCGGCCGTGGGCCAAGACTGGGCGCGTCCGGTGCGGTCGGCGACGGGCCAGGACACGGCGCATGCGGCACAGCCGACCGCGGCCCCGGTCGGAAGGCACGCGGCACAACCCGCCCCGGCCCCGGGCAGAGCACGCGCGTTCGCTGCCTCGGTGGGGCGCTGTGGTCGTGGGACGTCGCCCGGCGCGGGCGCCCGCGTGGAGAGGACGTCGGTCATCGCCGGTCCCCCTCGCGCAGTGCGTGTCCCGTGTCCGCCATGCCCGCTGTATCCGACAGCCGCATCCCGTCGATCTCGGCTCTGAGGCGGCGGCGGGCCCGGTGCAGCCGCATCGCGGCGGCCCGCTTGCCGCAGCCGAGGGCGACCGCGACCTCCTCGATGCCGAGTTCCTCCCACGCCGTCAGACGCAGCACCTCCTGGTCGGACGCGGAGAGCCGGGCGAGGGCCTCGTGCACCCAGGCGCCGGGGGTCTCGGTATCGGGGCCTTCCGCGATGTGCCGTCCGTGCGCGGTGTCGTCGTTGCCGAGCCGGTCGACGAGCCGGCGGCGGCGTCCGTGGCCGCGCACCGCGTTGGCCAGGCAGTTGCGTGCCACGCCGTACAGCCAGGGCAGCGGGGAGGAGGGCAGGTCGGCCCGGCGCCGCCAGGCGACCGTGAACACCTCCGCCACCACTTCCTCCACCTCGCCGGCCCGCCCGTCCAGTCGCCGCGCGACATAGCGGCTGACCGCCCAGTAGTGCTCGCGATAGGCAGCGGCGAAGATCTCGTCGTTGCTCATGTCCCGTTCGTGTCCGGCACCTTCCCGATCGTCACACCCGGTTCCGTGATTCTCGTCGCCTCAAGGAAGTGTGACGTCCGGGCGGGGCGCGGACACAGGCGGGGCATGAGGCACCTGAAGTGGCTGACGACCACGGATCACAAGACGATCGGCACGCTGTACCTGGTGACGTCGTTCGCGTTCTTCGTCATCGGTGGCGTGATGGCGCTGTTCATGCGCGCCGAGCTCGCCCGGCCCGGTCTGCAGATCATGTCGACCGAGCAGTTCAACCAGGCGTTCACGATGCACGGCACGATCATGCTGCTGATGTTCGCGACGCCGTTGTTCGCCGGCTTCGCGAACTGGATCATGCCGCTGCAGATCGGCGCGCCGGACGTGGCGTTCCCCCGGCTGAACATGTTCGCCTACTGGCTGTACCTGTTCGGCTCGCTCATCGCCGTCGGGGGCTTCCTGACCCCGCAGGGCGCGGCCGACTTCGGCTGGTTCGCCTACAGCCCGCTGTCGGACGCGGTCCGCTCCCCGGGCATCGGCGCCGACATGTGGATCATGGG
>NZ_JBEXSR010000009.1:0-242744 GCF_040613735.1 Streptomyces sp. NPDC006235 | reverse complement strand
CTGCCCCTGGTCGCCCCCGGCCTGGCCAGTGCCGGACTGCTCAGCTTCATCCTCTCCCTGGGCTACTACATCACCCCCGCCCTGATGGGCGGCCCAAAGCAGACGATGATCGCCACCCTCATCAACCAGCAAGTGACCAAGGAAAACCAGTGGAACGGGGCAGCCGCTCAGGGCGTCATCCTGCTGCTGCTCACCTTCGCCGGACTGCTGCTGGTCAAACTCGTCACCTCCCTGGGCGCCAGCCGGAAAAAGAGGAACGCCTCATGATGGAGCTGCGCACAACCCTCGCCGGACGGATCGCCCTGACCGCCATCGCCACCCTCATCCTGCTCTTCCTGGCCCTGCCGATCGTCGTCATCCTGGTCACCTCCTTCAGCAACAACGCCTTCGCAGCCTTCCCACCCGACGCCTGGACACTGAACTGGTACAAGGCACTGTTCGCCGACGGCAGCAAATGGCCGGCCGCCCTGACACTCAGCGCGTTCGTCGCCTGCCTCAGCACCCTCTTCTCACTGGTCATCGGCGTCACCGCGGCAACCGCCCTGACCCGCAGCGAACTCCCGCTGCGCTCCGCGGTCTACGCCCTGGTCCTCGGACCACTGCTCATCCCCCAGATCGTCACCGCCCTGGGCCTGTTCCTGCTCTTCGAACCCGCCTCCATGCTCGGCAGCCCCATCGCCATCGCCCTCGGCCACACCGTCCTGGCCTCACCGATCGCCGTACTCATCCTCATCGCCACCCTGCGCGGCATCGACGAACGCCTCGAAGACGCCGCCGCCAGCATGGGCGCCGGACGCCTCACCATCGCCCGGCGCATCACCTTCCCCCTCGCCGCACCCGGCATGATCGCCGCCGCGATCTTCTCCTTCATCACCAGCTTCGACGAGTTCTACATCTCCCAGTTCCTCTCCTCCGTCAACACCGTCACCCTCCCAGTACAGGTCTACAACTCCCTCACCTTCGACATCGACCCCAGCGTCACCGCGATCAGCGCCCTCCTCATCGCCTTCGCCATCCTCGCCCTCGCCCTCGTGGCCCTCGTGCGCTGGCTCGGCACCGGACGGCAGAACTCCCTGCTGTCAGTCGAGAACACAGCAGGCATCGCCACCCCCGGAGGCGACGCCGTATGAGGGTGTGAGTCCACTCTTGCGTTCGGCACGGTCGGGTACCCGGGAGCGGCAGGCGGAGAGCCTTCCCGGCGCGGCCGGACGTCGCGCGCGGTCGACGGCTCGGGGAGGTGGTTCACCCGATGGCGCGCATCCCTTTCGACGGCTCCGGCGCCGATGTGGCCGGGCTGGCGGCGGCGCTGAGTGAGGAGGTGGACGCCGAGGTCAGGTTCGACGCGGGCAGCCGGGGCGCCTATTCGACCGACGGCTCCAACTACCGGCAGGTGCCGATCGGCGTGGTGGTGCCTCGTACGGTGGAGGCCGGGGCTCAGGCCGTGCGGGTGTGCGCCCGCTTCGGTGCCCCGGTCCTGTCGCGGGGCGGCGGCACCAGCCTCGCGGGCCAGTCGACGAACACGGCCGTGGTGATCGACTGGAGCAAGTACTGCACCAGGCTGGTCTCCGTCGATCCCGGCGCACGGACCTGCGTGGTCGAGCCGGGGATCGTGCTGGACGAGCTCAACCGGCAGCTGGCCGGTCACGGGCTGCAGTTCGGGCCGAAGCCGTCCACGCACAGCCACTGTGCCCTGGGCGGCATGATCGGCAACAACTCGTGCGGCGCGTCCGCGCAGGCCTACGGCAAGACCGTCGACAACGTGCGCCGTCTGGAGGTGCTCACCTACGACGGCGTCCGGTTGTGGGTCGGGCCGGCCTCGCGGGCCGAGCGGACGCGGATCGCCGCGGAGGGCGGCCGGCGCGCCGAGCTGTACGCCGGCCTGGACCGCATCGTCACCGGGTACCTCGGCGACATCCGGCGCGACTACCCGGACATCCCGCGCCGTGTCTCCGGCTACAACCTCGACGCGCTCCTGCCCGAGAACGGCTTCGACGTCGCCAAGGCCCTGGTCGGCAGCGAGGGCACGCTGGTGACCGTGCTGCGTGCGGAACTCGACCTGGTCCCGGTGCCCGCGTACCAGTCGCTGCTGGTCCTCGGCTACGACGACATCTGCACGGCCGCCGACGACGTCCCCCGCCTGCTGGAGCACTGCTCCCCCGGCCAGTTGGAGGCCCTGGACGGGCGCATGGCCCAGCTGATGTGGGAGGAGGGCGCCTTCCTGGAGTCCCTGGACACCCTGCCGGAGGGCGACAGCTGGCTGATGCTGCAGTTCTTCGGCGACAGCCAGGACGCCGTCGACGAGCAGGCGCATGCTCTTCTGGGGGCCATCGGCCGGTCCGAGAAGGACCGCGCGGTCGCGTTCTCCGACGACCCGAAGCGGGAGCAGCGGATGCTCAAGGCCCGTGAGGCCGGGCTCGGCGTCACCGCCCGGCCGCCCCACGACCGGGAGACGTGGGAGGGCTGGGAGGACTCGGCTGTCCCGCCCGAGCGGCTCGGCGACTATCTGCGGGACCTGAGGAAGCTGTTCGGGGAGTTCGACTACGACCGCCCGTCCCTGTACGGGCACTTCGGGCAGGGCTGTGTCCACACCCGCATCCCGTTCGAACTCAGGACCGCCGAGGGCGCGGCAGGATTCCGGCGCTTCGTGGAGCGGGCCGCCGACCTCGTCTCCTCCTACGGCGGCTCCCTGTCGGGTGAGCACGGCGACGGCCAGTCCCGGGGCGAGCTGCTCACGCGGATGTTCGGCGAGCGGCTCGTGACCGCGTTCGGCGAGCTGAAGGCGCTGTTCGACCCGGACAACCGGATGAACCCGGGCAAGGTCGTCGACCCCAACCCGGTCGACGGACAGCTGCGCCTGGGCGCCTCCTGGCACCCGGCGGCCGCACCCGCGACGCACTTCGGCTTCCCGGAGGACGACCACTCCTTCGGCCGAGCCGTGTTGCGCTGTGTCGGCATCGGCAACTGCCGCAGCCACTCCGGCGGCGTCATGTGCCCCTCCTACCGGGCCACGAGGGAGGAGGAGCACTCCACACGAGGCCGTTCCCGGCTGCTGTTCGAGATGCTCGGCGGCCACGCCGACTCCGCCGTCACGGACGGCTGGCGCTCCACCGAGGTGCGCGATGCCCTCGACCTGTGCCTGGCCTGCAAGGGCTGCAAGTCGGACTGCCCGACCGGCGTCGACATGGCCACCCTCAAGGCGGAGTTCCTCTCGCACCACTACGAGGGGCGGATGCGCCCCGCGGCCCACTACTCCATGGGCTGGCTGCCCGTATGGGCGCGCCTGTCGCGGATCGCCCCCGGGCTGGTCAACGGCGCCCTGCACGCGCCCGGCCTGGCCCGGGCGGGCAAGCGGCTGGCGGGCGTCGACGAGGCCCGTCAGGCACCGGTGTTCGCCCCGCAGTCCTTCCTCGAGTGGTGGCAGCGGCGCGGCACCGAGGAGCCCGACCCGGCCGATCCGCGCACCGTGCTGCTGTGGCCCGACACCTTCAGCACCTACTTCCACCCCTCGGTCGCCATCTCGGCCGTGCGCGTCCTGCAGGACGCCGGTTTCCGCGTCGCCGTGCCCGCCGAACCGGTGTGCTGCGGCCTGACCTGGATCTCCACCGGCCAACTGCCCCGCGCCCAGAAGGTGCTGCGCCGCACCCTCGACACGCTGCGGCCGCAGCTGGACGCGGGCACCCCGGTCATCGCCCTCGAACCGTCCTGCACCGCCGTCTTCCGCGCCGACGCCCCCGAGCTGATGCCCGCCGACCCGGACGTGCAGCGGCTGGCCGGGCAGGTCCGCACCTTCGCCGAACAGCTCGTCCGCCACGCGCCCGACGGCTGGCGACCCCCTCGGCTGGCCCGGCGGGCGACGGTGCAGACCCACTGCCACCAGCACGCCATCATGAAGTTCGACGCCGACCGCGAGATGATGCGCCGCGCCCGTCTCGACGCCGACGTCCTCGATGAGGGCTGCTGCGGCCTCGCCGGCAACTTCGGTTTTGAACGCGGACATTACGAGGTCTCCCTGGCCGTCGCCGAACAGGGCGTCCTGCCCGCCGTCCGCGAGGCCGCCCCCGGCAGCCTGCTGCTCGCCGACGGCTTCAGCTGCCGCACCCAGATCGAACAGGGCGGCACCGGGCGGCGCGCCCTGCACCTGGCCGAAGTACTGGCCCTCGGCCTGGAGGGCACGCTCCCGTCCGAACACCCGGAACGCCTGGCCGCGCGGCCCGGCTGGCCCTCCCGCACGGCCCGGTGGACGACCACCGCCGGCGCCACCGCCCTCGCGGCGACCGCCGCGGCGGCGGCCGGCCGGGCCGCCCTGCGGTCGCTGCGGCGCCTGTAGTCACGCCCTGCCGGAGCCGGGATTCCTCGCAAGGGTATCGGCACTGTCCGTATCGGCACCCTTACGCTTGGTCAGAGGCCGGGTCGCCCCGGTGTCGAGTCGCGGCGGTCGCTGCACGGATTTACCTTGGCGACACGGCATGAAGCGAAAGCAGGCCACAACGGCACGGGCAGCCGCGTTCCGGCGCGGGGCGAGTGTCTGGGAGGATCATCATGGCCGTCGAGATCCAGCCCCTGCTGAAGCCCTCTCGGCTCAGGCGCCGCGGAGGCTTGTGGGGCGAATGCCTTTCGGAGTTCCTGGGGACCTTCGTCCTCATCTCCTTCGGTTGCGGCGTGGTCGCGATGGCGGTCGCGGCGCTGCCCGGCTCAGGGCGTACCGAGGGGCCCACCACGTTCTTCCTCGGTGCCGGGGACTGGTTGCTGATCACCTGGGGATGGGCCATGGCCGTGATCCTCGGTATCTACGTGGCCGGCGGGGTGAGCGGTGCGCACATCAATCCGGCGGTGACGCTGGCCTTCGCCGTGCGCCGCAAGTTCCCGTGGGTCAAGGTCGTCCCCTACTGGGTGTCACAGGTGCTCGGCGCCCTGGCCGGTGCGGCACTGGTCTACGCCGTGTACCACGACGCCATCAACACCTTCGACGACGCCATGAAAGGGCCGAAGACGGGCGGGCACACCCTCGCCTCGTTCTCGATCTTCTCCACCTTCCCGGCGCCGTACTTCAATGGCGGCATCTGGGGTCCGCTGATCGACCAGGTCGTCGGCACGGCCTTCCTGGTCATGCTGGTGGTGGCGATCATCGACCTGCGGAACACGGCCGTGAAGGCCAACCTCGGCCCGCTCGTGATCGGGTTCGTCGTGGCGGCCATCGGCATGTCCTTCGGGGCGAACGCGGGCTACGCGATCAACCCGGCCCGCGACTTCGGCCCCCGCCTGTTCACCTGGATGGAGGGCTGGGGGGAACTCGCGTTCCCCGGCAGCTTGGCGGGGGCGTTCAGCGGCTACTGGTGGATCCCGATCGTCGGTCCGCTCGTCGGCGGCGTGATCGGGGTGCTGGTGTACGACCTGTTCATCGGCGACGTGCTCCACGTCCGGGCGCAGCAGGGCGAGCTGCCGGAGCCCGGCCGGACCCGCCCCACCACGTCCGACGAGGAGTGAGCCGGGGCCCGGTCACCCGTCGCCCTCCAGGTCCCCCTCCGTCTCCAGGTACGCCTGCCGCAAGCCCTCCAGCACGGCCGGGTCGGGCTTCTCCCACATCCCGCGGCTCTCGGCCTCCAGCAGGCGTTCGGCGATGCCGTGCAGGGCCCAGGGGTTGGCCTGCTGGAGGAACTCGCGGTTGACCGGGTCCAGGACGTAGGTCTCGGTGAGCTTGTCGTACATCCAGTCGGCGACCACGCCGGTGGTGGCGTCGTAGCCGAAGAGGTAGTCCACGGTGGCGGCGAGTTCGAAGGCGCCCTTGTAGCCGTGGCGGCGCATGGCCTCGATCCACTTGGGGTTCACGACCCGGGCGCGGAAGACGCGGGAGGTCTCCTCGACGAGGGTGCGGGTACGGACCGTCTCGGGGCGGGTGGAGTCGCCGATGTACGCCTCGGGGGCGGTGCCGCGCAGCGCCCGGACGGTCGCCACCATGCCGCCGTGGTACTGGAAGTAGTCGTCGGAGTCGGCGATGTCGTGCTCGCGCGTGTCCGTGTTCTTCGCGGCGACCTCGATGCGCTTGTACGCGGTCTCCATCTCCTCGCGGGCGGGACGGCCGTCGAGTTCGCGGCCGTAGGCGTAGCCGCCCCAGACGGTGTAGACCTCGGCGAGGTCGGCGTCGGTGCGCCAGTCGCGGGAGTCGATGAGCTGGAGCAGGCCGGCGCCGTACGTGCCGGGCCGGGAGCCGAAGATGCGGGTGGTGGCGCGGCGTTCGTCGCCGTGGGAGGCGAGGTCGGCCTGGACATGGGCCCGTACGTGGTTGGCCTCGGCCGGCTCGTCCAGCGAGGCGGCCAGGCGTACGGCGTCGTCCAGCAGGCCGATGGTGTGCGGGAAGGCGTCCCGGAAGAAGCCCGAGATGCGCAAGGTGACGTCGATGCGGGGGCGGCCCAGCTCCTCGTACGGGACCGGCTCCAGGCCCGTCACCCGGCGGGAGGCGTCGTCCCAGACGGGGCGGACGCCGAGCAGGGCGAGGGCCTCGGCCACGTCGTCGCCCGCGGTGCGCATGGCGCTGGTGCCCCACAGGGACAGGCCGACGGAGGTGGGCCAGTCGCCGTTGTCGGTGCGGTAGCGCTCAAGGAGGGAGTCGGCGAGGGCCTGCCCGGTTTCCCAGGCGAGGCGGGAGGGGACGGCCTTGGGGTCGACGGAGTAGAAGTTGCGGCCCGTCGGGAGGACGTTGACGAGGCCCCGCAGGGGTGATCCCGAGGGGCCCGCCGGGACGAAGCCGCCCGCCAGCGCGTGGACGGTGTGGTCGATCTCGGCGGTGGTCGCGGCGAGGCGCGGCACGACCTCGCGGGCCGCGAACCGAAGGATGGCGGCGACCTGTTCGCCGTGCTCGGTGGGGACCGCAGCCGGGTCCCAGCCCGCGTCCTCCATGGCCTGGACCAAGGCGCGGGCCTGCTCCTCGGCCGCGTCGGCACTCGTGCGGGTCGCGGCGGACTCGTCCAGGCCGAGGGCCTCGCGCAGGCCGGGCAGGGCCGTGGCACCGCCCCAGATCTGGCGGGCTCGCAGGATGGCGAGGACGAGGTTGACGCGGTCCGCGCCCTGCGGCGGGTTGCCGAGGACGTGCAGGCCGTCGCGGATCTGGGCGTCCTTGACCTCGCAGAGCCAGCCGTCGACGTGCAGGAGGAAGTCGTCGAAGCCGTCGTCGTCCGGGCGGTCCTCCAGGCCGAGGTCGTGGTCGAGCCGGGCGGCCTGGATGAGCGTCCAGATCTGGGCGCGGATCGCCGGGAGCTTGGCCGGGTCCATGGAGGAGATCTGCGCGTACTCGTCGAGGAGTTGCTCCAGGCGCGCGATGTCGCCGTAGGAGTCGGCGCGGGCCATGGGCGGGACGAGGTGGTCGACGAGGGTGGCGTGGACGCGGCGCTTGGCCTGGGTGCCCTCGCCAGGGTCGTTGACCAGGAACGGGTAGATCAGCGGGAGGTCGCCGAGGGCGGCGTCGGGGCCGCAGGCGGCGGACAGGCCTGCGTTCTTGCCGGGCAGCCACTCAAGGTTGCCGTGCTTGCCGAGGTGGATCATCGCGTCGGCGCCAAATCCGCCGTCCTCGGCCCGGGCGGCGATCCAGCGGTAGGCGGCCAGGTAGTGGTGGGAGGGCGGCAGGTCCGGGTCGTGGTAGATCGCGATCGGGTTCTCGCCGAAGCCGCGCGGGGGCTGGATGAGGATCAGCAGGTTGCCGAAGCGCAGGGCCGCGAGGACGATGTCGCCCTCGGGGTTGCGGCTGCGGTCGACGAACATCTCGCCGGGGGCCGGGCCCCAGTGCTCCTCCACGGCCGTGCGTAGTTCCTCGGGGAGCGTGGCGAACCAGCGGCGGTAGTCGGCCGCCGGGATCCGCACCGGGTTGCGGGCCAGCTGCTTCTCGGTGAGCCAGTCCTGGTCGTGGCCGCCCGCCTCGATCAGCGCGCGGATCAGCTCGTCCCCGTCGCCGGAGGCCAGGCCGGGCACCTCCGCGTCCGTGCCGAAGTCGTAGCCCTCGTCGCGGAGCCGGCGCAGCAGGGCGACGGCACTGGCGGGGGTGTCCAGGCCGACCGCGTTGCCGATGCGGGAGTGCTTGGTCGGGTAGGCGGACAGGACCAGCGCGAGGCGCTTGTCGGCGGGCCGGATGTGGCTCAGCCGGGCGTGGCGTACGGCGATCCCGGCGACGCGGGCGGCGCGCTCGGGGTCGGCGACGTAGGCCGGGAGGCCGTCGGCGTCGATCTCCTTGAAGGAGAACGGGACGGTGATGAGGCGGCCGTCGAACTCGGGGACGGCGATCTGGCTGGCCGCGTCGAGCGGGGAGACGCCCTCGTCGTTGTCCGCCCAGTCGGTCCGTGAGCCGGTGAGGCACAGGGCCTGGAGGATCGGTACGTCGAGGGCGGTGAGCGCGCCCGCGTCCCAGGACTCGTCGTCGCCGCCGGCCGAGGCCTCGGCGGGCTTGGTGCCGCCGGCGGCGAGGACGGTGGTGACGATGGCGTCGGCCGCGCGGAGTTCCTCGATGAGTTCGGGCTCGGGGGCGCGCAGGGAGGCGACGTACAGGGGCAGGGGCCGGCCGCCCGCGTCCTCGATCGCGTCGCACAGGGCACCGACGAAGGCGGTGTTGCCGCTCATGTGGTGGGCCCGGTAGTAGAGCACGGCGACGGTCGGGCCGTCGGTGTCCCGGCCCTCCCGGGGCAGCGGGCCCCAGGTGGGGGCGGCTTCCGGTGCCTCGAAGCCGTGGCCGGTGAGCAGGACCGTGTCGGAGAGGAAGCGGGCGAGCTGCTCCAGGTTGGCCGGGCCGCCGTGGGCGAGGTAGGCGTGGGCCTCGGCGGCGATGCCGATGGGGACCGTGGAGGACGCCATCAGCTGGGCGTCGGGCGCCTGTTCGCCGGTGAGGACGACGACCGGGCGGCCGTCGGCGAGGAGCAGGTCGAGTCCGTCCTGCCAGGCCCGGATACCGCCGAGGAGGCGTACGACGACCAGGCCGACACCGTCGAGGAGGGAGGGGAGGTCGTCGAGGGCGAGGCGGGAGGGGTTGGCGAAGCGGTACGGGACCGGGCCGGCGGCCGCGCGGGCGCTGAGCAGGTCGGTGTCGGAGGTCGACAGGAGCAGGATGCGGGGGTTCGAGAGTCGTTCCCCGGCTGAGTGCAGCATGCGGCGGCTGGCCTTCCTCGGGGTGTCCGCGCCCCGGGCGGGTGGTGGGACGGCGGGAGTTCCTGGCTCGCCCGGCCCGCGTGGGCCGGGCTCACAGTGGCGGGACCGCGCCGGATTCGCACCGGGCTTCCTCCCCTGTCGCCGTCGTGGCGTCGGCGGACCGGATGATCCACCGAGGAGCATAGTAAGGGGCGGGGGAAAAGGGCGGGGCATACACCGGGTGTGATGGTAGGTATGCTCGCCGCCATGTCCACGCCTGCCCTCCGTTCATCGCCCCAGGCCACAGCGGTCTCCCGGGACCGCGGTGACGCCTGCCCGGGGACGCTGCGGCTGCACGCGGCGGACGACGGCGCGCTGGCCCGAGTCCGGGTCCCCGGCGGGGTGCTGACCCTGCGTCAGGCCGCGGCGCTCGCCGACGCGGCGGAGCGGCTGGGCGACGGCGACCTGCATCTGACCTCGCGCGGCAACGTGCAGTTGCGGGGTCTGGACGAGGGCTGCGGCGGGGAGTTGGCCCGCCTGCTGGACGCCGCCGGGCTGCTGCCCTCGCACGGGCACGAGCGGGTGCGCAACATCGTGGCCTCGCCGCTGTCCGGTCTCGACGGGCGGGGCGCGCTGGACGTACGGCCCTGGCTGACGGCCCTCGACGCGGCGCTGTGCGGGAGCGAGGCGGCACAGGCCCTGTCGGGGCGTTTCCTGTTCGCGCTCGACGACGGGCGCGGGGACGTGTCCGGTCTCGATGCCGATGTGACGGTACGGGCGACGGCGGACGGCGGTGCGCACCTCGCCCTCGGAGCGGCCGGAGAGGCGCTGGCCGTCCCCGTCGGGGAGGCGGCGCGGGCCGCGCTGCTGGCCGCGGAGACCTTCCTGGAGGCGGCCCGGGCGAGCGGGGCACAGGTCTGGCGCGTGGAGGAACTCGGCCTTGGCGAGGGTGAGTTCCTCGCTGCGGTCGGCCGGCGTCTGACCGCCGAGGGCATCCGCCACGAGCCGCGGAGCCGGGAGACCGGCAGCACGGACGGACCGCCCCCGGGAGTGATCGGTGACGCCCTCTCCGTGCACGTCCCCCTGGGGCGGCTCTCTGCGGACCAATGGCGGGAACTGACGCGCGCCGCCGCCGGTGAGCTGCGTCTGACGCCGTGGCGCGGTGTGGTTCTTCCCACACGGGGCGACCAAGCGGACGAGTCCCTCGCCCGCCTCGCCGCCACCGGCCTCGTCACCGACCCCCACTCCCCCTGGCTGCGCGTCGGCGCCTGCATCGGCAGGCCCGGATGCGCCAAGTCGCAGGCCGACGTGCGGACCGACGCGGCCGCATCCCTCGACGCGCTCGGCCCGCACGGCCTGCCCCTGTACTGGTCCGGCTGCGAACGCCGCTGCGGGCACCCCAGGGGCGACCGCGTGGACGTGGTCGCCGAACCGGGAGGCGGCTACCGCCTCGCCACAGCCGTACGCGGCGAGGAACCCCGGACCACCTCGATGGACGACCCCGCCCGACTCGCCGCCGCCCTGGCGGAGATCCCGTCATGACCACCCCTACGACGACCGAGAGCAGCGAGAAGACCACCGTGACCACGTACGACTACGAGAAGGACGGCGCGGCCATCTACCGCCAGTCCTTCGCCACCATCCGCGCGGAGGCGGACCTCGCGGCCCTGCCCGCCGACGTCAGCCAGGTCGCGGTCCGGATGATCCACGCCTGCGGGATGGTCGACCTCGTACGGGACCTGGCCTACACGCCGGACGTGGTGGCCCGGGCCCGTGCTGCCCTGCGCGCGGGCGCGCCCATCTTCACGGACGTGCAGATGGTGGCCAGCGGCGTGACGCGCAAGCGGCTGCCGGCCGGCAACGACGTGCTCTGCACGCTCTCCGACCCGTCCGTGCCGGAGCTGGCCGCGAAGCTCGGCACCACGCGCAGCGCCGCGGCGATGGAGCTGTGGCGGGACCGGCTGGAGGGCTCGGTGGTGGCCGTCGGCAACGCGCCGACCGCGCTGTTCCGGCTGCTGGAGATGATCGAGGAGGGGGCTCCGCGTCCGGCCGCCGTGATCGGCGTGCCGGTCGGCTTCGTCGGGGCCGCCGAGTCCAAGGACGCCCTGGCCGCGCATCCGTCCGGGCTTGAACACCTGGTCGTGCGCGGCCGTCGCGGCGGCAGCGCCATGGCCGCCGCCGCGCTCAACGCGATCGCGAGTGAGGAAGAGTGAGCGGCGAGCAGACCACAGCGGGGCGGCTGTACGGAGTCGGGCTCGGCCCGGGCGACCCGTCCCTGATGACCCTGCGGGCCGTGGAGGTCATCGCCGAGGCGGACGTGATCGCGTACCACAGCGCCCGGCACGGCAGGTCCATCGCCCGCTCGATCGCGGCGCAGCACATCCGCGCCGACCACATCGAGGAGCGGCTGGTCTACCCGGTCACCACCGAGACCACCGACCATCCCGGCGGTTACCAGGGCGCCATGGAGGAGTTCTACGGCGAGGCGTCGGCCCGGCTCGCCGCGCACCTGGACGCGGGGCGGACGGTGGCGGTCCTCGCCGAGGGCGATCCGCTCTTCTACGGCTCCTACATGCACATGCACAAGCGGCTCGCCGACCGCTACGACACCGAGGTGATCCCCGGTGTCACGTCGGTGTCCGCCGCCGCCGCGCGGCTGGGCACGCCGCTCGCCGAGGGCGAGGAGGTGCTGACGATCCTCCCGGGCACCCTGCCCGAGGAGGAGCTGACCGCACGGCTCGCCTCGACCGACGCGGCCGTGGTGATGAAGCTGGGGCGGACCTTCACCAAGGTGCGCAGCGCGCTGGAGGGTTCGGGGCGGCTGGACGACGCCCGGTACGTCGAGCGGGCCACCATGGCCGGGGAGCGGCTGGCCGAACTGGCCGACGTGGACGCGCAGTCGGTGCCGTACTTCTCGGTGGCCGTGCTGCCCAGCCGGGTCGACGCCGAACGGCCGGAGACCCCGGAGCGG
The DNA here is from genome assembly GCF_040613735.1 of Streptomyces sp. NPDC006235. NCBI lineage: Bacteria > Bacillati > Actinomycetota > Actinomycetes > Kitasatosporales > Streptomycetaceae > Streptomyces > Streptomyces sp. NPDC006235. The sequence continues at coordinate 230,671 of NZ_JBEXSR010000009.1, read as the reverse complement.
GGCGAGGTCGTCGTGGTCGGGACCGGGCCGGCCGGTCCGCTGTGGCTGACGCCCGAGACCCGGGGCGCGCTGGCCGCCGCGGACGACCTGGTCGGTTACACGACCTACCTCGACCGGGTGCCGCGGCGGCCCGGGCAGGTTCGCCACGGCTCGGACAACCGGGTCGAGTCGGAGCGCGCCGAGTTCGCCCTCGACCTGGCCCGGCGCGGGCGGCGGGTCGTGGTCGTCTCCGGCGGCGACCCGGGCGTGTTCGCCATGGCGACGGCCGTCCTGGAGGTCGCGTCCCAGGAGGAGTACGCGGACGTCCCGGTGCGGGTGCTGCCGGGCGTGACCGCCGCCAACGCGGCAGCGGCCCGGGCGGGCGCCCCGCTCGGCCACGACTACGCCGCGATCTCCCTCTCCGACCGGCTCAAGCCCTGGGAGGTCATCGCCGAGCGGCTGCACGCGGCGGCCTCGGCGGACCTGGTGCTGGCCCTGTACAACCCCGGTTCGCGCAGCCGCACCTGGCAGGTGGGCAAGGCCCGCGAGCTGCTGCTGGAGCACCGGGCACCGGACACCCCGGTCGTGGTGGCCCGGGACGTGGGCGGCACCGGTGAACGCGTCCGGATCGTCCGCCTGGCCGACCTGGACCCGGCCGAGGTCGACATGCGCACGATCCTGCTGGTCGGCTCCTCCCAGACCCGGGCCGTCCGGCGCGGGGACGGCGAGGAGATCGTGTGGACGCCGCGGCGCTATCCGGAGGCGTGAAGGGGCGCGGCGGCGGGCTCGCCACCTGGTCGCAGAACGGGGCCGGTTACGGACCCGGCGCGACGCGAGATCGCGTACCGGGCAACCGCGGCCGGACATCCCCAGGCAGGGACGCGGCACGAGGCAGGGCCGCGCAGCGGACGACCGCGGCCGGCCCGGCCCCGGACCAGGCCGGTTCTCAGCCGCCGGCCGGCAACCCGCGCCCCCGCAACCACTCCCCGACCCACCGGGCCGCCTCCTCCGGCCCGGGTACCACCGGGACGCCCTCGGGGGCCGGGGGGCGGCGGATCACCAGGACCGGGAGGCCGGCCTCCCGGGCTGCCGTGAGTTTCGGGGCGGTGGCCGCTCCCCCGCTGTCCTTGGTCACCACGACGCCGATACGGTGCCGGCGCAGCAACTCGCGTTCGCCGTCGAGCGTGAACGGGCCGCGGTCGAGCAGCACCTCCATGCGGGACGGGTGCGGGGCCTCGGGCGCGTCCACGGAGCGGACCAGGAACCACAGGTCGTCCAGACCGGCGAACGCGGCCAGGCCCATGCGCCCGGTCGTGAGGAACACGCGCCGGCCGAGCGCGGGCAGCAGCCGCGCGGCCTCCTCCAGGGAACCGGCGTCGTGCCAGTCGTCGCCCTCGACGGGGACCCAGCCAGGGCGCCGCAGGGCGAGCAGGGGAACATGGGCGGTGGCGGCGGCCCGCGCCGCGTGGAAACTGATCGTCCCGGCGAAAGGGTGGGTGGCGTCGATGAGCACGTCCACCCGGTGCTCGCGCAGCCACGCGGCCAGCCCCTCCGCCCCGCCGAAGCCGCCGATCCGGACCTCGCCCGGAGGCAGGCGGGGGCTGGCCACCCGCCCGGCGAGGGAGCTGGTCAGGGTCAGGCCGGGCGTGTCGTGGAGCAGTTCGGCGAGACGGCGGGCTTCCGTGGTGCCGCCGAGAATCAGTACGCGCATGGAAGTCCAGGTCCGTTCATGAGCAGCGAAGTGAAGGGCGGCCGCAGGGCCCAGCTGGAGCACACCGGCCTGCGGCCCGGCTGGACCACCGGCGCCTGTGCGACGGCGGCCACGACGGCGGCGTACACCGCCCTGCTGGCCGGCGAGTTTCCCGACCCCGTGACGATCACCCTGCCGAAGGGGCAGACGCCGTCGTTCGCGCTGGCCGTCGAGGAGCTGGGCGACGGGCACGCGATGGCGGGGGTCGTGAAGGACGCCGGGGACGACCCGGACGTCACGCACGGCGCGCTGGTCCGGGTCACGGTACGGCGGCTGCCCGCCGGGGCCGGGGTGGTGTTCAGGGCCGGTCCCGGGGTCGGCACCATCACCCGGCCCGGTCTGCCCCTGCCCGTCGGCGAACCGGCCGTCAACCCGGTTCCCCGGCAGATGATGCGCGACCACGTCGCCGAGGTCGCCGCCCGGCACGGCGGTTCGGGCGACGTCGAGATCACCGTCTCCGTCGACCACGGCGAGGAGATCGCCCGCTCCACCTGGAACCCCCGGCTCGGCATCCTGGGCGGCCTGTCCATCCTGGGCACGACCGGCATCGTCGTCCCGTACTCCTGCTCGGCGTGGATCGACTCCATCCGGCGGGGCGTGGACGTCGCGCGGGCGGCGGGGCGCAGACATGTCGCCGGGTGCACCGGGTCGACGTCGGAGAAGACGGTCGTGGCCGAGTACGGGCTGCCCGAGGACGCCCTGCTCGACATGGGCGACTTCGCGGGAGCCGTGCTGAAGTACATCCGCCGCCACCCCGTCGACCGCCTGACGATCTGCGGCGGCTTCGCCAAGCTCTCCAAGCTCGCCGCCGGGCACCTCGACCTGCACTCGGCCCGCTCCCAGGTCGACAAGGGCTTCCTCGCCGAACTGGCCCGGCGCGGCGGCGCCGACGAGGCGCTGGCCGCCGAGGTGGCGGACGCCAACACCGGGCTCGCCGCGCTCCAGTCGTGCCAGGCCGCCGGGGTGCCGCTCGGCGACCTGGTCGCCACGACCGCCCGCGACGAGGCCCTGGCCGTGCTGCGCGGGGCGCCGGTCGTGGTCGACGTGATCTGCATCGACCGGGCGGGGACGGTGGTCGGGCGCAGCGCGCCGGCCTGACGACGAAGGCCGCTCACCGCGTTCAGCACACGTGGCGTTCCCGCTCCGGCGAATACAGGTGGCTGTCCCGGAACTGTTCCGCTCCGAGCGTCCGCCCCACCATGATCACGGCCGTGCGCAGCACACCGGCCTCCTTCGTCTTCTCGGCGATCTCGTCGAGGGTGCCGCGGATGATCAGCTCGTCCGGGCGGGAGGCGTAGGCGACGACCGCGGCGGGGGCGTCGGCGCCGTAGTGCGGGAGGAGTTCGGCGACCACGCGGTCCACGTACCTGGCGGCCAGGTGCAGCACGATCAGCGCGCCGCTGCGGCCGAGGGTGGCCAGGTCCTCTCCCTCGGGCATGGCGGTGGCCCGGTTGGCGACGCGGGTGAGGATCACGGTCTGGCCGACGGTCGGCACGGTCAGCTCCCGCTTCAGGGCGGCGGCCGCGGCGGCGAAGGCGGGGACGCCCGGGACGACCTCGTAGGGCACCCCGGCCGCGTCCAGCCGCCGCATCTGCTCGGCGACCGCGCTGAACACGGCGGGGTCCCCCGAGTGCAGCCGGGCCACGTCGTGCCCCTCCTCGTGGGCGCGCAGCAACTCGGCGGTGATCTGGTCCAGGTCGAGCTGCGCGGTGTCCACCAGCCGGGCGTCCGGCGGGCATTCGGCGAGCAGTTCGCGCGGGACCAGGCTGCCCGCGTACAGACAGACCCGGCAGGCGGCGAGCGTACGGGCGCCGCGCACCGTGATCAGGTCGGCGGCACCGGGGCCGGCGCCGATGAAGTACACGGTCATCTGTCTGCTCCTGAAGAAGGTCCTGAAGACGTGTCGGGCGTTTTCCGTACGGCCCACTGGGTCACCGGCATCGCCTGCCGCCACCCGGTGAACCCTCCCACCGGCACGGCGTGTGCCACGGCGAGCCGCACCAGTTCGCCGCCGTGGCGCCGGCGGGCGTCGGCGAGCAGCGCCTCGGACTCCAGCGTCACGGTGTTGGCGACCAGCCGCCCGCCGCCGGGCAGCGCCTCCCAGCACGCGTCGAGGAGGCCGGGCGCGGTGAGCCCACCGCCGACGAACACGGCGTCGGGGGGCGGGAGTTCGGCGAGGACGGCGGGCGCGGCGCCGGTGACGACCCGCAGTCCGGGCACGCCGAGCCGGTCGGCGTTGCGGCTGATCCGCTCGGCGCGCGCCGGGTCCCGCTCCACGGTGACCGCGCGGCACGAGGGGTGGGTGCGCATCCACTCGACGGCGATCGAGCCGGAGCCGCCGCCGATGTCCCACAGCAGTTCGCCGGGTGCGGGGGCGAGCACGCCGAGCGTGGCGGCGCGGACGTGCCGCTTGGTGAGCTGCCCGTCGTGCTCGTACGCCTCGTCCGGGAGCCCGGGCACGGCACCGAGCCGCAGGGCGTCGGGGGCGCGGCGGCACTCCACGGCCACGATGTTGAGCGGATCGCCGGGCGGCCGCTCAGCGGGCCAGTCGTCGGCGGTGGCCTCGTCGGTCGTGCGTTCCCGGTCGCCGCCGAGCTGTTCGAGGACGCGCATCCGGCTGGGCCCGAAGCCCCGGTCCCGCAGCAGGGCGGCGACCTCGCCGGGGGTGCCGGCGTCCGCGCTGAGGACGAGGAGCCGCCGGTTGTCGTGGAGGGCGGCGGCCAGGCGGGCGGCGGGCCGGCCGACGAGCGTGACGACCTCCACGTCCTCCAGCGGCCAGCCGAGCCGGGCGGCGGCGTAGGAGACCGAGGAGGGGTGCGGCAGGACGCGCAGGGCACCGGTCTCCTCGGCGAGGGCGCGGCCGATGCCGTAGAACATGGGGTCCCCGCTGGCCAGTACGGCGACCCGGCGGCCGGCGTGCGCGGCGAGCAGGCCGGGGACGGCGGGGCGCAGCGGCGAGGGCCAGGCGACGCGCTGCCCGGTGCACTCCGGGGGCAGCAGATCCAGCTGGCGGGGCCCGCCGATGACGACCTCGGCGTCACGCAGTGCGGCGCGGGAGGCGTCGGACAGTCCGGCCCAGCCGTCGGCCCCGAGCCCGACGACGGTCACGGCGGCGGTCGGTGCGGAGGGTTCGGGGGTCACTGCGCGGTACCTCGGGGCTCGGGGGCAACAGAGGCGCACTCTACTGGGCGCTGACCAGCGCACCTCTGCTCGGGGGCACCTGCCCTCGCCCGGCGCGGTGACCGTCCCGGCCCCGTCCCGGTGCAAGGCGGCTCCGGGGTCAGGGGGAGTCGGGGCGCCGTCGCGCGCGGGGACTGAAGACGTACAGGTCGAGGATGTCGGGCCGCGGGGCCACGCCCGGGCCGCCCTCGCGGACCCAGGAGACGACGTCCTCGGTCGCGGCCGGGTCGTTGACCAGCCCGAGCCACACCGGCCGGGCGCCGGCGGCCCGGCCCTCGGCGGACGGCTGGACGACGATGACGTTGGCCTGGTCGCAGACGTCGAGACAGGCGGAGATCCGCACCGGCCCCGCCGTGCGCAGCCGCTCGGTCTGGGCCGCGTGATCGACCCCGGTCACCTTGCCGCTGCCGCAGCAGCAGTCCCGGCACACGACGATGCGGCAGGGGGCCCGACCGGTCGCCGCTCCGTCCAGGGGATCGTCGCTCACACCGGGCTTCCTCGTCGTTCCGTCCTCACGCTGCCGCTGATCATCATTTCATGAGGCCGTCAGGTGCCAGGGGCTCGGCCCCGACGGGTTCGGATACCGTTCGGGCGGATCCGGCGAGACGTGGGGAGGCACGATGGGGTCGGGGGGACGGCAAGGGCCGGGGAACGTGATGTGGCTGCTGATGGGTGTCGCGACGCTCGTCACCGCGGTGGCCATGGCCCTGGAGGTCCGCGGTGCGCTGGACCGGGAGCGGGAGTTCCGTGCCGCGCCGGCCTGCGGCTCCGTCCCGGTGAAGGCGTCGGCGTGCCGGTGGGAGCAGGAGTTCACCGTCCGGAAGACCGACCTGAACCTCGGCAGGCGGAACGGCTCACCGGAGGCGGAGCTGCTGCTGCCCTCCGGCAAGCCCTGGCACGTGACCTTCCGGACGACCGATCCGGTCCTGTCGGAGCTCGAGCCGGGCGAGAAGGTCGTCGGCCTGATCTGGCACGGGCAGGTCGTCGAGGTGCGGGACGCCGACGGGCGGCGGCAGCAGACGTCCCGCGGGCCCGTGGGCTGGCCCGAGGACCGCCTCGGCGGCGCGCTCGCCTGTTTCGCGTTCGGCCTGCCCGCCCTCGTGGGCGGGGCGTGGCCGCTGTTCGCGCGGGGCGACCGGCGGCACGCGACAGCGGGAAGCGTGGTGCGGTGGCACGGCGTCTGCATGGGCGTCGCGGCCCTGTTCACCCTGTGGGCGCAGAGCGCCAACGGCTGGCCGTTCTGGGCGATTCCGGCGATCTGGGGACCGCTCGCACTGCTCGGCCTGGCCTCCATGACGGCCTTCGTCATCGCCGCCCTGCGCGGCGACATGGACGACGAGACCCCGCCCGTTCCGGAGCCGGATCCGACGGCACCGGCGTCAGGTCACTCCTGACCCCGGAGGCCGTCAGGAAGCCCCGCACCGTCGCACAGTGCCGCGCCGCCGCAGGCGGCGGCCCGGGCCCGGAGGGGGACGCCGTTTCTGCGCAGCACCTCGCGGACGTCGAGGATCAGCGGGAAGACCTCGTGGTTGCGGTCCTCGCCCTGCTCGTCCCAGGCCCGCTGCTCGGCTTCCACGGCCATGCGGTCCTCGGCGAACACCCGCTCGGTGAAACGCCTGATGAACGGCCAGGCCACTTGGAGGAGTCCGGGGATCCCGGGCTTCTCGATCATGAGCAGGCCGAAGGCGTGACACGTGCGCTGCTCGGCGTCCTCGGGCACGTAGGCGGCCCAGAGGCGGAAGGCCGGCCGTTCGGCGTTCTCCGGGACCAGGTCGAGCGTCTGGTACGGGTACTCGGTGCGGATCGTCATGACGTCGGCGGTGCCGCCCCCGAGGCCCTCGGCCGCCAGCAGCCCGGCGCTGCGGTTGCGCTTTCCCCCGGTGTGGGTGAACAGGTACCTGGCCTCCACGGACCGCTCGTCGGCCTCGTATCCCAGCAGTTCGGGGTGGAGCCTGCCGACGACGCCCCGGTGGAGGAACTGGTGGTTCATGTCGAGGAGGTTCTCGTGCATGAACGAGTAGTGGCAGCGCACGGTCCGGGAGTACGTCATGGTCCGGTACCGCGGGGAACCGAAGGCGGGCAGGTGCGGCAGCGGCGTGGCCGCAGCCAGCTGCGGGTCGCCCGGGAAGACGAAGACCAGGCCGTACGCCTCGCGCACGGGGTAGCCGCGCACGCCGCGGGGCGGCCGGCGATCGCCCTTGGCCAGGTACGGGATCTGCGAGATGCGGCCGTCGCCGCGATAGGCCCAGGCGTGGTAGCGGCAGCGGAGCGTCTCACCCTCCACGACGCCCATGCTCAACGGCACCTGCCGGTGGGCGCACCGGTCCTCCAGCGCGTGCACGTCGCCGCTCTCCGAGCGGAACAGGGCGATGCGCTCCCCCGCGAACGTGGCCGCCAGCACCCTGCCGGCGCGCACGCGCCGGGACAGGGCGACCGGATACCAGTGGTCCGGGTGCGCGCCCACCCTCCGCAGATCGGCCTTGGCGGGATCCGGGTCGGTGTGCTCCGAGGGCTCGGCGGCGAGGGCGGTGGCCCTGTCGGTCTCGGTCATACCTCTCCTCGCAGGGGGGACACGGCACGGACAGCCACCCTCACCCTGACCATGGCCCCGCGCCGGTGCCCTGCCGGAGGGTCCGGACGGGTGACCGGCTCGCTCAGGCGCCGCGCAGCGGGTTGGGCAACGGCAGGTAGCGCGCGTCCGCGCCGTTCGCGCCGGTCCAGCGCAGCAGCAGGTTCGTCTTGCCGGGGAGGGTGGGTGAGGCGAGCAGGGCGGGGATCTCGGGCACGTCGTGGTGGGCGAGTTCGCGGCGGGCCGCGGGCCAGGGGTCGAAGCCGGGATGGCGTTCCACGAGGGCGCCGGCGATCTCGCTGAGGTGGTTGACGACCAGGCAGTACACGAGCCGCTGCCAGCCGGCTTCGCGCGAGACGTCCGGCAGCAGTTTCACGCCCTCGGCGTCCCGGTACAGCGCCTGCACGGGCATGCCGCCGGCGTCCACGGCGACCAGGGTGTTCTGCAGGTGCGCCTCGATGACGACACCGTGCCGGGCGAAGGCCGTCAGGGCCGGGGGCACCACCCGCGCCAGGTACGCCGCCCACCAGGCCCCGGGGTCGGCGGCCCCGTCGAGCGGGCTGCCGTCGAAGCCCTCGACGAGACCGGCGGCGAGCAGCGGGGTCGCGCCGGGCAGGAGACGGCCTCCGAAACCGTCCCGGACGAGGACGGCCAGGGCCTCGAAGGCGAAGTCGGCGGTGCGGTACCCGCGGTCGCTCAGCCAGGCCGGGGGGCCTTCGAACGTGTCGAGGGCAGCGCGCACGGCGGTGTCGGTGCGGCGCAGGGCGAGCAGGTCGTGCCGCCACAGCCGGCGGATGTCGTTGGTGATGCGCACGTCCAGGCTGAACTTCAGGAAGAGGTCGTGCCCGGGCGCGTAGAGCGTGCGGATCGCGGCCGTCGGCCAGGTGCCGGGGGCGGCCGGGCCGAGCCGGACGAGTCTGCCGTCCGCGAAGGCGTCGGCGAGTTCCGCACCGGCCAGGTCGAGCTGCCAGGGGTGCGCGGGCAGCAGCCGGTAGCCGGGCGGGGCCGTGCCGAGGGCGTCGAGGGCGGAGGTGTCGCCCTCCTCGACGACGGTGTCCTCGCGCAGCCCGAGCAGGGTCAGCGGGAAGTCGGCGTACGCCTCTGGCGCGTAGGGCAGCCACCCGGCGGCGGGGCCGCCGCCGCGCGCCTTCGGGGCCGGGTGGTGGGTGTGGCCGGTGAGGAGGCACTGCTCGGAGCGCCGATAGGGGTCGTCGGGCGGGGTGGCCCGGGTGCGGGCGGCCAGCAGCGCGGCCACGGCGTCCCGGCTGTCGATCATCTCGGCGGGCAGTTCGTGGTTGGACAGCCCGGTGTGCCGGCGCAGTTCCTCGGCGACGAGTTTGACCAGTTCGGTGTGGCCGATACGGTGCCAGCCGCCGGCCGTGCGGACCTCGGGCCCGGCTGGCCGCCGCGTGCCGCGCACGCGCAGCAGGCGGTCCGCGCCGGGCAGGTGGTGGACCCGGTACTCGCCCGTTTCGCTCACCGGCCGGGCCACCTCCCGCAGCAGACAGTTCAGCAGCGGCACGGCGGCGTACTCGTCGGCCCGTTCGGCGAGGCCGCCGGTCACCGGGTCGTCCTGGGCGGAGACACCGTGTGCGGAGTCACCATGGGCACAGTCACCGTGGGCGGAGTCGTCGCCGTCGGGCGGGGGCATGAGGTCCACGCTTCCACTCGTTCCCTGCGGTCCTTGAAGGATTTCCGGACTTCCGGGCGGAGATGATCAGTATGCGTGCCGTCGTCATCCCGCCGTGACGCCCTATTCGTACCCGAGGAGCCCGCCCGTGCACCGTACCCCCACCGCCGAGGCCGAGGTCGCCGACGAACTGGCCGTCGCGCGGCCCGGTCTCCTGCCGCGGTACGAGGCCGAACTTCCCGGTGCCCGGGCGGCCGTGCTGTCCCGGCTGTGGCGCGGTCTCGCCCACGACCCGCTGCCCTGGGTCACCCGCCGCGAGCAGGGCGGGGACGGGCTGACCCTGTACCTGTCGGACGGCCGCCGGCTGCACGGCCCGCGGCCGGATCCGTACGCGACCGGCGCGTACGTCACCGTCGTACGGCTCGACGAGGCGGAGTACGACGATCCGGCCCGGCTGGTGACAAACCTCGCCGTACCGCACTCCGCGTCCTTCGCCGCCGAACTCGCGCACAGCGTCGCGTCGTTGGCGCTGTCGCGGGCCGGGCAGCAAGGGCACGCGACGGAGGGGCGGCCGGAGCGCGACTGGGAGTGGGAGCAGCGGATCGTCGACGGGCATCCGTTCCACCCCACGTGCCGGTCCCGGCCCGGCTTCTCGGTGGCGGAGCAGCTCGCCTACGGGCCCGAGCACCGGCCGCTGGTGGAGCTGGGGCTGGTGCCGGTGCGGGCGGAGGAGTGCCTGGTGACGGGGGCGTGGCCGCGGGAACTGCGGGACGGGGAGCGGGTGGTGCTGCCGGTGCACCCGTGGCAGGCGGCGCACGTGCTGAAGCGGGTCTGCGAGGAGCGGCGCGCCGGGCATCCCCTGATGGCGCTGCGGACGCTCGCGCTGCCCGGCGGGCCGCACGTCAAGACCTCGCTCAGCGCCCGGCTGACGTCCTCGGTGCGGGACATCTCGCTGGCCTCGGTCGCCGCGTCCGCGGTGCTGTCGGACTTCGCCGGGACGCCGGCGGCGCACACCGACGGCCTGCTGCACATGACCCGCACCCTGGGCGCGGCGGCGGCCGGTTCCCCCGACTTCGCGGCCGTCCTGCGGGAGCCGCCGGAGACGTACGCGGCGTCCGGCGAACGGGTCCTGCCGGTGGCGGCTCTCGCCACCACCGAGCTCCCCCGCTCCCCCGCCTGGCTGGCCGCCTTCGCGCGCCTCGCCCTCACCGTCGGTCTGCGGCTGCTGGAGCTGGGCGTGGCCCTGGAGGCGCACGGCCAGAACCTCCTGGTGATCCTCTCGCCGGCGGGCGATCCGCTGCGGCTGGTCTACCGCGACCTGGCCGACATCCGCGTCAGCCCGGTCCGTCTGGCCCGGCACGGCATCACGGTGCCCGACCTGCCCGCCCGTATGGTCACGGACGACGAACGGGCGCTGCGGCGCAAGCTGTTCGGCTCGCTGGTGGCGGGCGCGCTGGCCGGCACGGCGGGGTCGGGGGCGGCGCTCACGCAGGCGCTGGAGACGGCCGTACGGGATCTGCCCCGCACCCCGGACCTCGCGGCGCTGCGCGCGGAGCCCCTGCCCACGAAGGCGCTGACGCTGATGCGGCTCTCGCCGCAGGCGCCCGGCGACCAGTGGGCGGACCTGCCCAATCCCCTTGGCTGAGCCCCGTTTTGGATGACGGCATCCCTGATCAATAAGATCCGCCGATGATCACAAGAAAACGGCTGGCGGCGGGCGTCTGTGCCCTGCTCGCCGCGCTGACGGCCGGGCTCGCCTTCCCGGCCGGAGCGGCAGCCGGTGAACCCACCGGCCAGGACGCCCCCAAGGTCGACCTCGTCCTCGATGTCAGCGGCTCGATGCGGGCCCGCGACATCGACGGGCAGTCGCGGATGGCCGCCGCGAAGCAGGCGTTCAACGAGGTGCTCGACGCGACGCCGGAGGAGGTCGAGCTCGGCATCCGCACCCTCGGCGCGAACTACCCGGGCGACGACCGGAAGACGGGCTGCAAGGACACCGCGCAGCTCTACCCGGTCGGCCCGCTGGACCGCACCGAGGCCAAGACGGCCGTCGCCACGCTCAGTCCGACCGGCTGGACACCGATCGGCCCGGCCCTGCTGAAGGCGGCCGACGACCTGGACGGCGGTGACGGCTCCAAGCGCATCGTGCTGATCAGCGACGGCGAGGACACCTGCGCGCCGCTCGACCCGTGCGAGGTGGCCCGCGAGATCGCCGCCAAGGGCATCGGCCTGACCATCGACACGCTGGGCCTGGTGCCGACCGCCGAGCTGAGCAGGCAGCTGAGCTGCATCGCCGAGGCCACCGGCGGCACGTACACCTCGGTGGAGCACCAGGACGAACTCACCGACCGGGTCAACCAGTTGGTGGACCGGGCGGCCGATCCGGTGGTGACGCCGGTGCCGGTGGAGGGCGCCGCCGCGTGCACCGGGGCACCGGCGCTGAAGCCGGGGCTGTTCACGGACCGGGAGGGGTTCGGGCAGCAGCGCTGGTACCGGGTGGACGTGCTGCCGGGCCAGGAGCTGCGGGCCTCGGTGAGCGTGGCGGCCGACCGGGCCGTGAACCCCGGCTACGGGGTGCTGCTGCGGGCGGTCACGACACACGGCCGGGAGATCGTGCGCGGCGAGGCGGCGGGCAACGGCCGTACGGATGTGATCTCGGCGGGGCTGAGGTACCCCGAGCCGGAGCGTGACGACTCCGACGGGGACAAGCCGGCCGCGGAGACCGTGTGCCTGGCGGTCACCCACTCCTTCTCGCCGGCCTCCGGGGTGAAGACCACGCCCGGGCTGCCGCTGGAGCTGACGGTCGACGTCGTGGACGGCCCGAGCCAGGCGGGTGACGTGGCCTCCTTCGGCCTCGGCCGCGGCTGGTGGCTGCTCGGCGCGCTGATTCTCACCGGCTTCCTCGCCGGTCTTCTCTGGGGCTGGCTCTCGCGCTGGCGGGTCGCGGTCTGGAGGACCAACTGATGCGAATCGTACGTGCGTTGAGCGCCGCGCTGCTGACCCTCGGCCTGGCGGCCGCTCCGGCCGCGGCCGACGCCTCGCCGAGTCCGTCGCAGGACGCCTCGGCGGCACCCACCCGGGCTGGTACCTCCTTCCGTACGGCCACGGAGTTCGAGCAGGGGCAGCGGGCCACGGCGAGCGGCTCCACGGGCGACTACCTGTACTGGTCGTTCCCCGCCGACACCGGGCAGCGCCCCACGGTCAGGGCGACGGTGAAGCTGCCGGACACCCACGCCGCGCAGACCTGGCAGATCGACGTGTACGACGGCCTGCGCCGCCGTCAGGCCTGCCAGTACGGGGCACAGACCCGCACCGCGGCGGCGGACGCGCCCTCCGTGGAGCTGGCCTGTGTGCTGCGCACGGTCCGCGCCTGGTCGGAGCCGTGGGCGAACGACCCGCTGCCCGGCACGTACTACATCCGGCTGACGGCGGCCGGCGTCCCCGCCTCCGACCTGGGCCTCCCGGTCGACACCGAGGTCCGGGCCGACTCCGAGGACATCGGCGGCGCGGCGGCGGTGGACGGCTCGCTGTCCGAGCCCCTGGTGCCGGGCATCGCGGCGAAACCCGAGGACGAGCAGGAGAACGCGGCGGTGCTGGCCGGCCTCGAACCGGAGGACGGCTGGGCGTCCGGCTGGTGGTCGGACCGGTGGGCGTGGACGGCGGTGGGCGGCGTACTGGCCGCGCTGGCGGGTGTCGGCGGATACGCGCTGACACGCGGCGCGGGACGGCCCGTGCGGGTGCCGCCGAGCGCCTGACACCCATCAGTGCCTGACACCCGTCAGAAGGCCCGTGTCACACGGGCCTTCTTTCATGCCTCGCGCAGTGCCTTCGCGAGGGTGCCCTCGCCGCTCACCTGGAGCCGACCCTCGCGCACGGCCCGGGTCAGGCTCAGCTCCCCCCGGCTGAGCGCCGTGCACGTGCCGGTGTCCAGGACCAGCCGGGCGTCCGGCTCGCCGGGGGCGGGCCCGTCGCCGTACACGGGTCCCTCCTCCGCACCGGCCCGCAGGTGGAACTGCCCCTCCTCCAGGCGGACTTCGACGAGTCCCTCCCCGTCCAGCAGGCGCAGCAGGGGCAGGGCGAACCAGTGCGCCCGCACCGCGTCCGTCGGCCGCCGCTCACCCAGCTCCGCCTGCCCCCACTCCCCCAGCGCCTGGAGCACGGGCAGCAATTCGCGTCCCCGGGCGGTGAGTTCGTAGACATAGGCGGCGCCGGGCGGGGGCAGCCGGCGGCGGGTCGCGAGGCCGTCGCGCTCCATGTCCTTCAGCCGCGAGGCGAGTACGTCCGTGCTGACGCCGGGCAGGTCCGCGTGCAGGTCGGTGTAGCGGCGGGGACCGGCGAGGAGCTCCCGGACGATCAGGAGGGTCCAGCGGTCGCCGACGACATCGAGGGCGCGGGCGGCGGAACAGTACTGATCGTAGCTGCGGCGAGGTGGCATGCGACGCAGTCTAGACAAGTTGTTGGACTTTCCAAGCGGCTACTTGGTAAAACCAAGCAACACCAGTCGGCGAGGGGAAGCAGCGCATGGAGTTCCGGCAGTCGAGCAAGCTGAGCGAGGTCTGTTACGAGATCCGCGGCCCGGTGATAGAGCACGCCAACGCGCTGGAGGAGGCCGGTCACAGCGTGCTGCGCCTGAACACCGGCAATCCCGCCCTCTTCGGATTCGAGGCGCCGGACGAGATCCTCCAGGACATGATCCGGATGCTGCCGCAGGCGCACGGCTACACCGACTCGCGCGGCATCCTCTCCGCCCGCCGCGCGGTCGCCCAGCGCTACCAGACGCTGGGCCTGGAGGTCGGCGTCGACGACGTCTTCCTCGGCAACGGCGTCTCCGAACTGGTCTCGATGGCGGTCCAGGCGCTGCTGGAGGACGGCGACGAGATCCTCATCCCCGCCCCGGACTTCCCCCTCTGGACGGCCGTGACGACCCTCGCGGGCGGCAAGGCGGTCCACTACCTCTGCGACGAGCAGGCCGACTGGTACCCGGACCTGGACGACATGGCGTCGAAGATCACGGACCGTACGAAGGCCGTGGTCGTCATCAACCCCAACAACCCCACCGGCGCGGTCTACCCGAAGGAGATCGTCGAGGGCATCCTCGACCTCGCCCGGCGGCACGGCCTGATGGTGTTCGCCGACGAGATCTACGACCAGATCCTCTACGACGACGCCGTGCACCACTCGGCCGCCGCGCTCGCCCCCGACCTGGTGGTGCTCACCTTCTGCGGCCTGTCCAAGACGTACCGCGTGGCGGGCTTCCGCTCGGGCTGGCTGGTGGTGACGGGGCCGAGGCAGCACGCGAAGGACTACCTGGAGGGCCTCACGATGCTGGCCTCCATGCGGCTGTGCGCCAACGCGCCCGCCCAGTACGCCATCCAGGCCGCGCTGGGCGGCCGGCAGTCCATCCGCGACCTCACCCTGCCGGGCGGCCGGCTGCTCGAACAGCGCGACGTGGCCTGGGAGAAGCTGAACGAGATCCCCGGCGTGACGTGCGTGAAGCCGAAGGGGGCGCTGTACGCGTTCCCACGTCTCGACCCCAAGGTGCACAAGATCCACGACGACGAGAAGTTCGTCCTCGACCTGCTGCTGCGGGAGAAGATCCAGGTGGTCCAGGGCACCGGCTTCAACTGGCCCACGCCCGACCACTTCCGCATCCTGACCCTCCCGTACGCCGACGACCTGGAGGCGGCGATCGGGCGGATCGGGCGGTTCCTCGGCGGGTACCGGCAGTAGGCGCGATTGTCAGTGGCGGGTCGTAGCCTTCCAGCAGGTGGGGCGAGTGCCCCGGGGCCTGTCCCGTGCCGGAGAGGAGCGCGCCGTGACCCGACCGCCGACCGCCGCGCAGCGGCGGGTCATCGACGCCGCCGACCCGGTGACCGGCCGGCTGCGGGGGACGGAGGCGCAACTCGCGGCGCTGGTGAAGCGAGGGCTCGCCTTCCGGCACCCGCGACCGCCGCACGATCACTTTCTGACGCCGGAGGGGCACCGGGTACGGCAGGGCGTCATGCAGGTGCACGAGCCCGCCACCGAGGCCCCCGCCACCGCCGGTGTGTTCGCCGCGCGCGTCGGCGGGGAGGAGGCGGCACCGCAGAGCGGGCCCGCGCGGCGCCGTGAGGTGCACAGCGCCTGGCAGGGACTGCTGGAGCTGCGCCGGATGACCAACCCGGACGGCTCGGTGGAGCGGCCGTGCGGCTGGGAGCGTACGCATCTCGTGCAGGCCGCCGCCCTCGCGCTGGAGGCGGCCGGACACCACCCGGGCGGGCAGGGCGGCGGGGGCTACCGGGTGCGGGAGACCCCGCAGCCGGAGGCCGTCGCCGTGTACGAGCCGGACGGCGAGGCGCTGCGGGCCTGCGCGGCCACCCTGGAAGGGGCAGGCTGGCAGGTGAGCGAGCACCGCGCGCCGCGCACCGGGACCCGCTATCTCCTGGCCTCGCCCCGCCGGGCGTGACGGACATGCCAAGATCGGTGGATCGTTGCGTACGCCACGCGTGCCCGGTGTGACGCGTGCCCGGTGTGAGAGGGGAAGCCATGAGCGAGCCGTTTTCGGTCCCGGTGACCGTCCGCGGTTACGAGATCGACGTGCAGGGTCATCTCAACCAGAGCGTGTACCTGAACTACGCGGAACACGCCCGCTGGTCGTTACTGCGGGCCGCGGGGATCAGCCAGTCCGCCCTGATCGGCAGCGGTGTGGGCCCGGTCGCCCTGGAGACGACCATCCGCTACCAGCGCGAGCTGCTCGCGGGCGACGAGGTCGAGGTGACCTGCGCCTTCGCCTGGGGCGAAGGCAAGACCTTCCGCATCGAGCAGACGGTCCGCAAGGCCGACGGCACGGTGGCGGCCGAGATCACGGCGGTCGGCGGCCTGTTGGACCTCAAGGCCCGCAAGCTGGTCCCGGACCCCCGGGAGCACTTCCGGAAGCTGGCGTCGGACCCGGGCCTGTTCGGGCTCTAGGCCGCCTTCTTCCAGACGGTCATGTCCACCATGAGGGAGGCGAGCTCCGGCAGCGCCGTCGACTTCGTCTGGACCACGAGCAGGGCGATGTCCCCGGAGGGGTGCTTGACGCAGATCTGACTGCCGACCGCTACCGAGGCCAGCGTCCAGCGGCGACGGTCGGCAGCGCCGAGTATGAGCCGGCACTCGTCGAGGGAAACCGCCTCGTCGGTGAACATCTGGACGAACACGCTGCTGTCGCTCTCCAGCTCGCAGCTCGGGTTCTCACAGTTGAAGCGGATGTCTCCCTTGCGGTCGTCGCGCCAGAGCGGCTTCTCGAAGCTGAGCGAGGTCTTCGCGTTCAGCAGCAATGGCGCCTGTGTGATGACCTGCGGCGACTTGGACGCGGCCGGGGACGGACGGGACGCTTCCGGAGTTCCGCCGCCCGCTTCCGCCTCCGCTTCCGCTCCCGACGCGGGCCCGGAGCCCGAGCGCGCCCCGGTGGACGACTCCGGCGCGGCCGACCGTCCGGACTTCTCCGCGCCCGGCGTCGACGGTGCGCCCGCCACCCAGTCCCGGAATCTGTTCCCCGCGTCGGCGACCGTCCAGACCAGGCCGGTCAGCACCAGCGCCCCCGCCGTCACGGCCACGGTCGTGATCAGGGCGGTGCGCCGTCTGCGCGCCCGTCTCTCCTCCGGTCCCGGCGGCCGCGTCTGCGGCTGCGTGACGACCAGCGGCTGCATGTGCACCCTGGTCGGGTCCAGGGACGGCGCCGGGGAGGCCCAGGTGGCGTCGAGGTCCGCCGGGGAGGGGACCGTCACCTCCGGCCCCATGACGTCCCGCCAGACGGCCGGGCCCGCGCCCGCCTCCGCGTCGGCGCCCAGCGCCTGCCGGCACCACTCGACGATCTCCGCCAGACCGGCCCGGTCCTCCGGGGCGGCGGCCAGGCACCGGGCGATCAGCGGCCGGAGCTGGACGGGCAGCACGGACAGGTCGGGTTGATCGTGCACGATCCGGTACAGCACCCCGACCGCGGAGCCGTCCCCGTACAGCGGCCGGCCCAGCGCCGCGAACGCAGCCGTCTGGCCCAGCGCGAAGACGTCGGTCGCCGCCGTGACCTCGCCGCCGGACGCCTGCTCGGGAGCCATGAAGTGCGGCGTCCCGATGGTGGAGCCGGTGGCGGTGTGCGAGGTGAAGTCGGAGGCCAGCGAGATGCCGAAGTCGATCACCCGCGGCCCGTCGGCGGCGAGCAGCACGTTCGACGGCTTGAGGTCCCGGTGCACGATGCCCGCAGCGTGGATGGCCTGGAGTGCCTCGGCGACCCCCGCCATCAGCCACAGCACCGCGGGCGCCGGCAGCGGTCCGCGCCGGGCCACGGCCTCCGTCAGGGACGGGCCGGGCACGTACAGCGTGGCCGCCCAGGGCGGTGTGCCGTCCGCGTCGGCGTCGATCAGCTCGGCCGTGTACGCGCCCCGCACCCGCCGGGCCGCCTCGACCTCCCGGCGGAACCGCCGCCGGAAGGCCGGGTCGTCGGCCAGCTCCGGCCGCACCACCTTGATCGCCACCGGCCGGCCGCCCTGTGTGTGCGACAGGTAGACCCGGCCCATGCCGCCCGCGCCGAGCCGGGCGGCCAGGCGGTACCCGGCCACCACGGGCGGATCGTCCGCCTGCAACGGCTGGAACACCTCGGTCGCGTGGTTCATCGGTCCGTCTCCCCCTCGTCCCCTGTCCCCCCGGTCAACGGTGAGTTGACCGAGGCAGAAGCCTAAGCGGAGTTCGGAGCTGTTTTCGCCGATCTCACGGTGCTGCCGGGGCGCGGGGGACGCCCGTGATCTCCTCGCCCGCCTCCATCGGGTGGGTCACGTCGTGGGCGTCCCGGTCGCGCGGGCCCAGGTGGTTGAAGACCAGGTTCAGCAGGACCGCCGCGACGCAGCCCGTCGAGATGCCCGAGTCCAGGACGATCCGCGCCGTCTCCGGGAAGGCGTGGTAGAACTCCGGCGCCGTGATGGGGATGATGCCGACGGCCAGGGAGACGGCCACGATCAGGACGTTGTTGTCCTTCTCCAGACCGGCCCGGACCAGGGTCTGGATGCCGCTGGCGGCGACGGAGCCGAACAGGACCACGCCCGCCCCGCCGAGCACCGGGCGCGGTACGACGGCGATCAGCGAGGCGGCCATCGGGCACAGGCCCATCAGCACCAGGAAACCGCCGCCGGCCGCGACGACGTACCGGCTGCGGATCTTCGTCATCGCGACCAGGCCGATGTTCTGTGCGAAGGCGCTGCACATGAAGCCGTTGAAGAGCGGGCTGATCGCCGAGCCGAGGGTGTCGGCGCGCAGGCCGGCCGCGATGGTCTTCTCGTCGGCCGGACGGTCGACGATCTCGCCCAGCGCCAGCATGTCGGCGGTCGACTCGGTCATCGACACCACCATCACGACGCACAGGGAGAGGATCGCGGCGAGCTGGAACTGCGGGGCGCCGAAGTGGAAGGGCGTCGGGAAGCCGATGACGGCCGCGTCCGCGACCGGGCCGAAGTCCGTGGCACCGAACGGGATCGCGAGGAGCGTGCCCACGACCAGGCCGAGCAGCACGGCGATCTGCTTGACGAAGCCCCGGGTGAAGCGCCGCAGCAGCAGGACGACGACGAGCGTGCCGGCGGCGAGCCCGAGGTTGGTCGCCGAACCGTAGTCGTGCGCCGCCGGGTCGGGGCCCTGCGCCCAGCCGAAGGCCACCGGGAGCAGGGAGACGCCGATCAGGGTGATGACCGTTCCCGTCACGACCGGTGGGAAGAAGCGGACCGCCTTGCAGAAGACGGGGGCGGCTATGAAGCCGAGGAGTCCGGCGACGATGACCGCGCCGAAGATGACCGGCAGGGCGTCGGACTTGTCCTCGGTGGAGGCGACGATCGCGGTCATCGGGGCGACACCGGCGAAGGTGACGCCGTTGACGAACGGCAGCCGGGCGCCGATCTTCCAGACGCCGATGGTCTGCAGGAACGTGGCGAGGCCCGCGGTGAACAGACAGGCGCCGGTGAGGAAGGTCAGGTCGGTGGCGGTCAGGCCGATGGCCGCGCCGACGATCAGGGGTGGGGCGACGACTCCCGCGTACATGGCGGCCACGTGCTGGAGGCCGGTCGTCGCCATCTTGAGCGCGGGGAGTTTTTCGTCAACGGGGTGGTCGGCCACGGCGGCTTCCCTCCGGTCGGTTACACGGCTGCGCCGGATGACGGCCGTGGGTGTCAAGGAGGTGGTGCGGGCGGTCGTGCGGGACCGGACATGCGGGACGGGGGTGGCCGTTCCGGGGCGCACGCGTGTACGCGCGCCCCGGAGACGACCGCCGTGGACCCCGCTCGGGTCCGCGGCCACCGGCCGGGAGCCGTCCCTCCCGGCCGGAGTCATCGGGGCGTTCAGGCCTGCGCGGCGATCCTCGCCAGCCGCCGGGCTTCGTCCCGCGTGGCGCGGGCGATGGCGTCCTCGTCGGCCGTGAGCAGCCGCCCGTCCTCGACGATCTGCCGGCCGTCCACGAAGGAGGCGGTGACCGGTGCCGCCGCGCCGAAGACCAGGGCGGTCACCGGGTCGGCGATGGAGGCGTGGGCGAGCGTGTCCAGCTTCCACAGCACGAGGTCGGCGAGCTTGCCGGGCTCCAGTGAGCCGGTCTCCGCCGCCCGGCCCAGCACCTGGGCGCCGCCGTACGTGCCCAGGCGCAGCGCCTGGCGGGCGTTCAGGGCGGCCTCCTTGTGGGCGCCGAGGCGGTTGATGAGGAGGGCGTTGCGCAGCTCGGTGTGGAGTTCGCCGGACTCGTTGGACGCGGTGCCGTCGACGCCGAGGCCGACCGGGATGCCGGCCGCGAGCATGTCCGGGACGCGGGCGATACCGGCCGCGAGGCGGGCGTTGGACGACGGGCAGTGCGCGACGCCGGTCCTCGTGCGGGCGAAGGCGGCGATGTCGGAGTCGTTCATGTGGACGCAGTGCGCCATCCACACGTCCTCGCCGAGCCAGCCGGTGGACTCGAAGTAGTCGGTCGGGCCCATGCCGAACAGTTCGTGGCAGAACTTCTCCTCCTCCACGGTCTCCGAGCCGTGGGTGTGGAGCCGTACGCCGAGGCGGCGGGCCAGCTGGGCGCCGTCCCGCATCAGTTCGGTGGAGACGGAGAAGGGCGAGCAGGGCGCGACGGCGACCTGGGTCATGGCGTCGAAGGAGGAGTCGTGGTGCTGCCGGACGGTCTCCTCGGTGGCGGCCAGCGCCCCGTCGAGGGTCTCGACGGCGAAGTCCGGGGGCAGGCCGCCGTCCTTCTCGCTGCGGTCCATGGAGCCCCGGGCGAGGGTGAAGCGGACGCCCATGTCGCGGGCGGCGCCGATGATCGCGCCGGACAGGTCGCCGGAGCCGTGCGGGAAGACGTAGTGGTGGTCCATGGCCGTGGTGACGCCGCCGCGGGCCATCATCGCGAGCGAGCCCTGGGCCGCCGCGCGCACCATCGGCTCGTCGATGCGCGCCCAGACCGGGTACAGCGCGACCAGCCAGTCGAACAGGTTGTGGTCCGTGGCCAGACCACGGGTGATCCACTGGTAGAAGTGGTGGTGGGTGTTGATCAGTCCGGGGGTGACGAGGTGACCTGAGGCGTCGATACGGCGTACGACGTTCTCCAGGCCCTCGGGGGCCTTGCCCGCGCCGACCGACTCGATGCGGTTGCCGGCGAGGACGACGTGCCCGGAGACGTACTCGGTGTCGTCGGCGTCGACGGTCGCGATCGCACAGTTCTCGATGACGATGCGCCGGGCTGCTGCCATGGTTCGTCCTTTGCGCTGGGGTGGAGGGGGCACGGCAGGACCCTGGGATTTTGAGTGCCGTGGCCGAGGAGGAGGGTTCCCCGGCCACGGGTGCCGAAAGAGGGAACGTCAGGAGGACGTCAGAGGTTGGTGAGGTCCACGGGGATCTTCGCCTCGCAGCCGTCCCGCAGGATCGTCGCCTCGATCAGGCCGTAGGGCCGGTCGGCGGCGAAGTACACCTCGTTGTCGTTCTGCAGGCCGAACGGCTCCAGGTCCACCAGGAAGTGGTGCTTGTTCGGGAGGGAGAAGCGGACCTCGTCGATCTCGCTGCGGTTGTTGATGATCCGCGCGCCCATCTGGTACAGCGTCTGCTGGAGCGAGAGCGAGTACGTCTCGGCGAAGGCCTGGAGCATGTGCTTCTTCGTCTGCTCGTAGGACTTCTCCCAGTGGGGCATGCGCTGGTCGTCGTCGGTCCAGTTGAACCGCCAGCGGCCGGAGACCTGGGTGGCCAGGATGCGGTCGTAGGCCTCCTTCAGCGTCGTGTACTTGTCCTTGACGTAGCCCCAGAACTCGGAGTTGGTCGAGTTCATCACGACGAGGTCCTTCAGGCCCGAGATCACCTCCCACGAGGAGCCGTCGTAGGTGATCTGGGTCAGCCGGGTCTCCTGGCCCTTGCGGACGAAGGAGTGCTTGACCTCGTCGGCGCCGATGAACTGCGAGTTGGCGTCGGAGGCCTCGATCCGCTCCCAGGCGTACTCCTCGATACGGATCCGGGCCCGGTGGATCGGCTGCTGGCTGGTGACGAAGTGGCGGGCGAGGTGGATGCCGAACTGCTCGGCGGACTCGATGCCGTACTCCTTGGCGAACGCGTACACCGTGTTCTTGGTGGTGTCGGTGGGCAGGACGTTGGCGTTCGAGCCGGAGTAGTGGACCTCTTCCATGTCGCCGCTCAGCGACACGGAGACGTTCAGGTCCTTGATGTGGTGGGTGGCGCCGTCCCGCGTGATCTTGACGACTCGGTTCTCGGCCTTGCCGTACTGGTTCTGTCCCAGAATGGTGGGCATGAGTAGCTAGCTCCCTCGGTATACGGAGTAGCCGAACGGGTTGAGCAGCAGCGGTACGTGGTAGTGCTCCCCGGGCGTCACGGCGAAGGTGATCGCCACCTCGGGGAAGAACACGGCACCGCTGTCCCGATTCGCGGGGGCGTCCTGCTGCGCATCGGCTTGCTTCTTCTCGAAGTACGGCTCCACCGCGAAGTCGAGCCGTACGTGGGTGGTGCCCTCCGGCAGCGCCGGCAGGTCCTTGCACCGCCCGTCCGCGTCGGTCGCGGAGCCGCCGAGCGCCTGCCAGCCGGCCTCGCGCCCCGAGCGGGCGGAGAGGTGGACGGCGACGCCCTCGGCGGGGCGGCCGGCGGACGTGTCCAGGATGTGCGTGGACACGGATGCGGTGGCGGAGGTGCTCATGCTGCGGTCAGTCCTCTTCGACGAGTCGGGCCAGACGGATGCGGTTGATCTTCCCCAGTTCCGTGCGGACGATCTCGCGCTCCCGCTCCGGCGTGTTGCCGAGCCGTTCCCTGACCGCGTCGCGCATCTGCTCGCCGGTCCGTCCGGTGGCGCAGATCAGGAAGACGTGGCCGAACTTCTCCTGGTAGGCGAGGTTCAGCTCCAGCATCTCCGCCTTGAGCGCCTCGGAGGCGCCGGCCATGCCGCTCTGCTCCCGGGCCGAGGTGGGGTCGCCGGGTTTCGGGCGGCCGATGGGCGGGTGGCCGGCCATCGCCTCCGCGAGGTCGCCGGCCGTCAGCTCCGCCATGGCGGCGTCGCTCGCGTCGTACAGGGCCTGGCAGGCGGCGTAGGGGCGGGCGGCGAGCAGGCGCTTCGCCCACGCCGTGGAAGCGCACACCTCGTGGAGCGCGGTGAAGGCCGCGTGCTCCTCGAGGGCGTTGAACCGGGCCAGGCCCGGCGGCATGGAAGTGGACGTCACGGGAGCCTCCGTGGCCGGGTACGGCCTTCGTGCTGAACGGGCGTGCCGATAGCTAACGCCCTTCCGCGACAGCACGTCAACAGTTTGTTGAAAATTCCGCGTGACGAAACCCGGCGAGGCGGCGGAACCCGACCAGGGGGGCGAAATCGGGCGGGCCCGGTCAGGCCCCCTTCTCGCGGTTGAGGTAGTTGTAGACGGTGAAGCGGCTGACGCCCAGGGCGCTCGCCACGGTCTCCACACCGTGCCGTACGGAGAAGGCGCCGCGCGCCTCGAGTATCCGCACGACCTCCTGCTTGGCCTTGCGGTCCAGGTCGGCCAGGGGCATGCCCTTGCGGCGCTCCATGGCGGCCAGGATGTGGTCGAGGGAGTCGGCGAGCTGCGGTAGCCGTACGGCGACGGCGTCGCGGCCCTCCCAGGACAGGACGACGTCGTCGGGGCCGGCCTCGTCGGGCGGGATCATCTCGCCGCCCATGGCGTCGACCAGGGGCTTCACGGCCGCGATGAACGGCTCGTCCCCGGCGCCGCTCACGCCTCGCCCTCCCCGATCACGTTGACCTGGAGGGAGACCCGGGTGGCGCCGGCCTCCAGGGTCTTGCGCAGCAGCGCGTCCACGGCGGTGAGCACCGCGTCGGCACCGCCCTCGGCGGTGTTGCCGAACGGGCCGACGTCCACGGCGTCCAGTTCGGCGGCCTCCACGACCTCGCGGGCGACCAGCGCGTGCGCGGGTGCCTCGTCGAGGTCGAAGGGCTCGGTCGTGAACTCCACTCTCAGTCGCATGCTGCCCCCAGAACCGTCGTGACCTGTGCGACCCTAGCCGACGCCGGGGCGGACCGGACCGCCCTGGATACGGGCACCTTTCCCGCTCACGCGCGGGCACGCCCCTGGCTCTCCATTGTCCTCAGCCGCCGGGAAGCGGGCCGCCGGAACGCGGGCCGCCGGGAAGCGGGCCGCCGCACACGGCGCGGTCTCGCCCTCCGTCAGCCGACGGCCTGGTACGCGAGGACGCCGCCGAAGAAGATGACGCCGACGCCCGCCAGGAGGTCCACGCCCTGGAGCATCCGGGAGGTGAACCAGCGGCGGAACAGCATGGCCCCGGCACTGAGGGTGGTGAACCACAGCAGCGTGCCCGAGCCGACGCCGACGAGCATGGCCAGTGAGTCCGCGAGCGTGTCGGTGACGTTCGCCGCCGTGGCGGCGGCGAAGGCCGCCGCCCAGTAGCCGATCGTCGCCGGGTTGGCCGTCGTCGCCGTGAGAGCGGTACGGAAGGCCTCCCACGGCTGCACCGTCTCACCCTCGGTGTCGACGACCGCGCTCCTGGCGCGGAAGGCCGACCGCACCGAGCGGACGCCGAGATACGCCATGACCAGGGCGCCGGCGAGCCCCAGAGCGGTCCGCAGCACCGGGATGTCCAGCAGCTTGCCGACACCCGCGAGGCCGAGGCCGGCGTACAGCACGTCGACGGCCGCCGCGCCGAGGCCGATGGCGAATCCGCAGAGAAAGCCGTTGCGCAGAACACTGCGCACGCACAGCAGCCCGATGGGACCGAGCGGCAGGGCGACGAGAAACCCGAGTCCGAGACCCGCGCTCCAGGCCGGAACCACACTCACCGTCCACTCCCCCGCCGCATGGCCGAAGCGTACCCAGCGAACACACGTCGGCCCTCTGCTTTTCCGGCCGGCCTCGGCCGGGACGTCCTCGCGGGGTCCGCCTCCGCCCCCTTGACAAGTCACGACACGCAACGGCAGTCTTCCGGTAAGCAGAATCCAACTTCCACATTGCGGAAACCCCCGGAAGGGAGCGCGGCCCGATGGGATTCGCAGACCAGCGCTTCAACGTCAACCTGTCGATCCTCTTCACGGAACTCCCGCTCCTGGAGCGCCCCGCGGCCGCCGCCGCGGCCGGCTTCACGGCGGTCGAGCTGTGGTGGCCCTGGATCGACTCGCCCACCCCCGCACAGGCGGAGCTCGACGCCCTGAAGAAGGCCGTCGAGGACGCGGGTGTCCAGCTCACGGGCCTCAACTTCTACGCCGGCCGGCTGCCCGGCCCCGACCGCGGCGCCCTGTCGGTCCCGGGCGAGGAGTCGGAGAGGTTCCGCGCCAACGTCGACGTGGCGGCCGGCTTCGCCGCCTCCCTGGGCTGCACGGCGCTCAACGCCCTGTACGGCAACCGCGTCGAGGGCGTGGACCGGGCCGAGCAGGACGCGCTCGCGCTGGAGAACCTGGTGCTCGCGGCCCGGGCCGCCGACCGGATCGGCGCGACCTTGCTCATCGAGGCGCTCAACCGGCCCGAGTCGCCTGCGTATCCGCTGGTGTCCGCACCGGCCGCCGTCGGTGTCGTCGACAAGGTCAACGCCACGACGGGGCTGGACAACGCCCGCTTCCTCATGGACCTCTACCACCTGTCCATGAACGGCGAGGACCTGCCGCAGGTGATCGCCCGGTACGCCGCGAAGACCGGCCACGTCCAGATCGCCGACAACCCGGGCCGCGGCGCCCCCGGGACGGGCTCGCTGCCCCTCGAAGACCTCCTCGACCAGCTGAACAAGGCGGGTTACGACGGCTGGGTCGGCCTCGAGTACAAGCCGGGCGACCGCCCGAGCGCCGAGGCCTTCGACTGGCTGCCCCGCTGACCCCCGCACCGAAAGGCATCCCCATCATGACCACCACCGCTCTGCCCAAGATCGCCTGGATCGGCCTCGGCATCATGGGCTCCCCCATGTCCGAGAACCTCATCAAGGCGGGTTACGACGTCACCGGCTACACGCTGGAGCGGGAGAAGCTGGACCGCCTCGCCGCGGCCGGCGGCACGGCCGCCGGTTCGATCGCTGAGGCCGTGCGGGACGCCGACGTCGTCATCACGATGGTGCCGGCCTCCCCGCAGGTCGAGGCCATCGCCTACGGCCCGGACGGCATCCTGGAGAACGCGAAGTCCGGCGCCCTGCTGATCGACATGTCCTCGATCACCCCGCAGACCTCGATCGACCTGGCGAAGGCGGCGAAGGACAAGGGCATCCGCGCCCTGGACGCCCCCGTCTCCGGCGGCGAGGCCGGCGCGATCGAGGCCGTGCTGTCCATCATGGTCGGCGGCGAGCAGGCCGACTTCGACCAGGCCAGGCCGATCTTCGAGGCGCTCGGCAAGACCATCGTGCTGTGCGGTCCGCACGGCTCCGGCCAGACCGTGAAGGCCGCCAACCAGCTGATCGTCGCCGTGAACATCCAGGCATGCGCCGAGGCCGTGGTCTTCCTGGAGAAGTCCGGCGTGGACCTGAAGGCGGCCCTGGACGTCCTGAACGGCGGTCTCGCCGGCTCGACCGTGCTGACCCGCAAGAAGGACAATTTCCTCGGCCGGGACTTCAAGCCGGGCTTCCGGATCGATCTGCACCACAAGGACATGGGCATCGTCACGGACGCCGCCCGCACCGTCGGCGCGGCCCTGCCCGTCGGCGCCGTGGTCGCCCAGTTGGTCGCGTCCCTGCGTGCGCAGGGCGACGGCGGCCTGGACCATTCGGCACTGCTGCGGGCCGTGGAGCGGCTCTCCGGCGCCCAGGTCTGACCCCGCGATCCCTCCGGGGGTCTTCCATACTCCGGGCGGCGTCGCCGCTGACACCTGTCCTGTCGCGCCCAAAGCGGCGGCGCCGCCCGGACCCACCCATGCCCACCGCTTCAACAGACTGTTGATGCTCTGATCACCCCGACCCTAGGCTCCACGAAGCGGAAACATTTTTCCGCTGCCCTCTCGTACGGAAGGTCACGATGTCGCAGCGCGTGCTCACCACCGAGTCCGGCGCCCCCGTCGCCGACAACCAGAACTCCGCCACCGCCGGCGTCGGCGGCCCGCTCCTGCTCCAGGACCAGCATCTGCTGGAGAAGCTCGCCCGCTTCAACCGCGAGCGCATCCCGGAGCGCGTGGTGCACGCCCGGGGTTCCGGCGCCTACGGCCACTTCGAGGTGACCGACGACGTCACCGCCTTCACCCAGGCCGACTTCCTCGGCGAGACCGGGAAGCGGACCGAGGTGTTCCTGCGCTTCTCGACCGTGGCCGACAGCCTCGGCGGCGCGGACGCCGTGCGCGACCCGCGCGGTTTCGCGGTCAAGTTCTATACGGCCGAGGGCAATTACGACCTCGTCGGCAACAACACCCCGGTGTTCTTCATCAAGGACGCCATCAAGTTCCCGGACTTCATCCACTCGCAGAAGCGCGACCCGTTCACGGGCCGTCAGGAGCCGGACAACGTCTGGGACTTCTGGGCGCACTCCCCCGAGGCCACGCACCAGGTGACCTGGCTGATGGGCGACCGCGGCATCCCGGCCTCGTACCGGCACATGAACGGCTACGGCTCGCACACCTACCAGTGGACGAACAGCCGGGGCGAGACCTTCTTCGTCAAGTACCACTTCAAGACCAACCAGGGCATCCGCTGTCTGAGCAGCGAGCAGGCCGCCGAGCTCGCGGGCAAGGACCCGAACTCGCACCAGACGGACCTGCTCCAGGCCATCGAGCGGGGCGTGCACCCGTCCTGGACGCTCTACGTCCAGATCATGCCGGCGGCCGAGGCGGACGGTTACCGCTTCAACCCGTTCGACCTGACGAAGGTGTGGCCGCACGCCGACTACCCGCTCCGGCGCGTCGGCCGGCTGGTGCTGGACCGCAACCCGGACAACGTCTTCGCCGAGGTCGAGCAGGCCGCGTTCTCGCCGAACAACTTCGTGCCGGGCATCGGCCCCTCGCCCGACAAGATGCTGCAGGGCCGCCTGTTCGCCTACGCCGACGCCCATCGCTACCGCCTGGGCGTCAACCACACCCAGCTGGCCGTCAACGCGCCCCGGGCCACGACCGCGCGGAACTACGGCCGGGACGGCCTGATGGCGTCCAACGCCCAGGGCCGGTACGCCAAGAACTACGAGCCGAACTCCTACGACGGCCCGGTGGAGACCGGCCGCCCGCTGTCGGCCCCGCTGGCGGTCACCGGCCACACGGGCACCCACGCGGCGCCCCTGCACACCAAGGACGACGACTGCTTCCAGGCGGGCGAGCTGTACCGGCTGATGTCCGCCGAGGAGAAGTCCCGCCTGGTCGCGAACATCGCCGGCGGCCTCTCGCAGGTCTCCCGCGACGACGTGATCGAGAAGAACCTCGCGCACTTCCACGCCGCCGACCCCGAGTACGGGCGGCGCGTGGAGGAGGCGGTCCGCGCCCTGCGCGAGGACTGAACTCCCTGACCGCGTCCGACCGCGCGGGGCGACCCGGATGAGGGGTGGTCGCCCCGGGCACGGACGCGGGCAGGGCGCGGACCGCGGCGGAGCGTGAGCCAGTGCGGTGGTGAAGGACCCGGCCGGGCGTCTCGACCTGAGGGAAGCCCGTCCGGACTCCGTCGCGCCCGCCGCGGTCCCAGCACCATCACCAGCCCACCCCCGCAGACCCGTCCGGCGGCGCGAACGTCCTGTCGCGCCCAGCCTCGCGCCGTCGGACGGCCAGCCCGTCCCCCGGGGTGCGGAACCGCCCCCGCAGGAGCAGCCTGAAGGCATGGCACCTCCACCGACCGAGCACCCGCACGTCGTGGTCCACGCTCCCGCCCTGGACGGATCACGGCGGGTCACGCTGGGCGACGAGCCCTTGGGCGTCGCCACACACGTCGACGACGTGGCGGAGATCCTCCGGCTGGCCGACCTCTACGTCACCGACGTCGAGGAGAACGACCTCGTCGAGTGGCAGGGCGGTGGCCCGGACGACTGGCCGGGACTCTCGGAGCACCACGGCACATGAGCGCGTACGGCACCGGTCGTACCCGCCGTACGGAACCCTCAAATGAACCTCTGAACCCGGCCCCGGGGGCTTCAACCGCCCCCGGGGCCGGGCACATTCTCGGCACACGGGACCCGCCGGCACGGGGGCGGCGGGCCCCGGCACGGGGGTGAAGCCATGGATGACGGTACGGCGCTCCGCCTGGAGCCGCACGAGATCGCACTGCTGGGGGACGGTCCCCGGGCCGCCGTCACCGTCGCCGTGGTGGATCTGTATCTGCGGGGCCTGGTGGAGGCGGACCGGCCGGGGACGGTGCGGGCGGGCATCGCGGACGCCGTGAGCGCGGAGCGGCCGCCCTCTCCCCTGGCCCAGGAGGTGCACGCCTGTCTCCACGAACCCGCCGGTCTGCGGACGTTGGTCAAGGACCCGGGCGTACGGCTCGCGGTGGCCCTCATGCGCATCCCGCTCGCGGAGGCGGGCCTGCTGCGCTACCCGCTGCTCGGCCCGACGCGCGGCGCCCGACGCCATGTGCGGGACCTGCGACAGCTCCACCCGCTGCCCGCGAGCAGACGCGGCCTGACCGACCACGACCGGCTGCTGGCCGTCGCCCTGCACGGCGAGGCGGCCCTGCGGCTGCTGGTGCCGCGCTTCGCCCTGCGGGCCGGGCTGATCCGCCGCGTCGAGGTGGGCGGCAAGAGCCTCCTCAAGCACTCGCGCGGTCCCTACGGAGGCGGCAGTGCGGGCCACGCCTACTGCGGCGGGGGCGGAGGCGGATGCGGGGGTGGGGGCGCGTAGTGAACGCGTGAACGCGACAGGGGCGGTCCGTCCTGGAGGACGGGCCGCCCCTGTCGTACGCGGGTGTCGTGCGCGGGTGTCAGACCTTCAGCGGCTTGATCGAGGTCGGTGCGTGGCCGGGCTCGGTGGCCAGCTCCTCGAACTCCACGACGTTGCCGATGTCGTTGGTCGTCGACATGGAGATGTTGGTGACGCGCTCCAGGATCGCCTCGACGACGACCGGGACCCGGTACTCCGCGGCGAGCTTCTTGGCCTGCTCGAACGCGGCGCCGAGTTCGGCCGGGTCGGTGACGCGGATCGCCTTGCAGCCGAGACCCTCGGCGACCTTGACGTGGTCGACGCCGTAGACGCCGAGCTCGGGCGCGTTGATGTTCTCGAACTCCAGGTTGACCTGGAAGTCGATGTCGAAAGCCCGCTGCGCCTGGCGGATCAGGCCCAGGTAGGAGTTGTTGACGAGGACGTGCACGTACGGGATCTTGTGCTGCGCGCCGACGGCCAGTTCCTCGATCATGAACTGGAAGTCGTAGTCACCGGAGAGCGCGACGACGGAGGCCTCCGGGTCGGCCTTGGCGACGCCGAGCGCGGCCGGGACGGTCCAGCCGAGCGGGCCGGCCTGGCCGCAGTTGATCCAGTGGCGGGGCCGGTAGACGTGCAGCATCTGGGCGCCGGCGATCTGCGAGAGGCCGATGGTGGAGACGTACCGGGTCTCCGGGCCGAAGGCCTTGTTCATCTCCTCGTAGACGCGCTGCGGCTTGATCGGGATGTCGTCGAAGTGCGTACGGCGCTGGAGGGTCGCCTTGCGCTCCTGCGCCGAGGCCGCCCAGGCGGAGCGGTCGGGCAGTCTGCCGGCCGCCTTCAGCTCGCGCGCCACCTCGACGAACAGCTCCAGCGCGGCCCTGGCGTCGGAGGCGATGCCGTAGTCGGGGGCGAAGATCTTGCCGATCTGGGTGGGCTCGATGTCGACGTGGACGAACGTGCGCCCCGCCGTGTAGACGTCGAGTTTGCCGGTGTGGCGGTTGGCCCAGCGGTTGCCGATGCCGAGGACGAAGTCGGACTCCAGGAAGGTCGCGTTGCCGTAGCGGTGCGAGGTCTGGAGGCCGACCATGCCGGCGTTCAGCTCGTGGTCGTCGGGGAGGACGCCCCAGCCCATGAGGGTGGGGACGACCGGGGTGCCGGTCAACTCCGCGAATTCGACGAGCAGTTCGGCGGCATCGGCGTTGATGACACCGCCGCCCGCGACGATCAGCGGCCGCTCGGAGGCGTTCAGCATCCCGATCGCCTTCTCGATCTGGGCGCGGGTCGCGGCGGGCTTGTAGACCCCGAGCGGCTCGTACGTCTCCGGGTCGAACTCGATCTCCGTGAGCTGGACGTCGATCGGCAGGTCGATGAGGACCGGGCCGGGGCGGGCCGAGCGCATCAGGTGGAAGGCCTGCTGGAAGACGCCGGGGACCTGCGCGGCCTCCAGCACGGTCACGGCCATCTTGGTGACCGGCTTGGCGATCGAGGCGATGTCGACGGCCTGGAAGTCCTCTTTGTGGATCACGGCGGTCGGGGCCTGGCCGGTGATGCACAGGATCGGGACGGAGTCGCCGGTCGCGGAGTACAGGCCCGTGATCATGTCGGTGCCGGCCGGGCCGGAGGTGCCGATGCAGACGCCGATGTTCCCCGCGTGGGTGCGGGTGTAGCCCTCGGCCATGTGCGAGGCGCCCTCCACGTGGCGGGCGAGGGTGTGGTGGATGCCGCCGGAGGCCTTGAGTGCCGCGTAGAAGGGGTTGATCGCCGCGCCCGGGACACCGAACGCGTCGGTGACGCCCTCACGCTTGAGGATCTCAACTGCCGCGCGGGCAGCGGTCATTCGAGCCATCGAGTACTCCTGCTTCGGCTGTCGGATTCGCACTCCCGTCGCGCCCTGCGGTGAGCTCTTCCGTATTGCGGAAATAAACTTCTACTATCTGGAATGAATGTATGTGGGGTGGGCAAAGGGCGTCAAGAGAGGGGGCAAGCGGCGGACAGGCGGGGCCTCATCGGCGCACGATGGACGCGCAGTCCCTATGTCACGCCGTACGGGAGTGGTCATGGCCGAGAGCGTGCCGGTGCGCTGTCCGTCCTGCCGACGAGAACACCGCTTCACGGCCCCGTCGTACCCGTGCGTGTGCGGAGCGCCCGTCGCTCCACGGCTCGACCCGGACGGCACGGTGACGCCCGTCTCCCATCGCGTCTGGCAGGACGACTGGATGACGGTGCGCTGCGCGTCCTGCGGCCGACGCGGGGAGTGGCCGCGGCCGGAGGTGGGGTGCTCGTGCGGGGTGGTGCTGCGGGTGCCGGTGGTGGAAGGGCGGGGCGCGGCCGGGCGGGACGGCGCGCAGGGCGGGAGTGCCCAGACCGGCCCCCTCGACGCCGCAGCCGCCGTCGAGGGGGCCCCTGCATCAGCCGGTCCCGCCGACGGTACCGGCACGGCCCGGCCGCCCTTCCGCTCCGTCCCGGTCCGTACCGCGCTCGACGCCGTCACCGCCGCCGCGCTCTATCTGCGCTGGCTCGGCTACCGGGGCGTCCGGCGGGCGGATCAGCGGCCGCCGTCCGGGATCGGTCTCGCCGCCCGCGGCGTCGTCGCGCTGGTCGACCCGGCCGTGCGCCCGGCGACCGTGCGGGACGTGGAGTGCCTGTGGCTGACGGCCATGACGGAGTCGGCGGACTGCCTCTGCTTCTCCCTCGCCGGGTACGCGCACGACGCCCGGTCCCGCGCCGACGCCCTCGGCGTCCCGCTGTTCGTCCTCGACCTCACCGGCACACCGCGGCCGGTGAACGCCCCGGCCGGGGCTCTGACCCGTCCTGGTCCTCCTTCTGGTCCGTGAGCGCCGCCGCGGTGGCGCGGGCGAAGGCTTCCGGGTTGTCCAGCATGACCGGCCTCGGGCAGCAGGAAGGTCCGGGGGATCCTTAGGTCCAGCAGGAGTTCGTGCATGGTGGGGACGGTGCCGCGGACGAGGTGGACCGCGCTGCGGTGCAGGGCTTCCCGGACGGCCAGGCGCATCGTGGACCACCAGTGGGGGCCGACCCGGTCGCGCACCTCTTCCCATCCCCCGGCCAGGAACTGCTGCTCGGTGTAGGCGGCGATCGCGCTGCTGCCCGACGATCCGGCGGCGCGCGGTATCGGGTCGAGGTTGGCGTCGACCAGAACCAGACGGGAGACCAGGTGGGGATGGCGCGCGGCCAGGACGATGGCCACCGAGCCGCCCATGCTGTGTGCGATCAGCTCCGTCCCGGTGACGCCCGCGGCGGTGAGCGCCGCGGCGAGCGCGTCGGCGTGTGCTTCCAGGGTGTAGTCGAAGCTCGTGGGCCCGTCGCTGATGCCGTGCCCGAGCAGGTCGACGAGCAGCGAACGGTGACCGGCCAGCAGGGGGTGGACCGCGATGTGGGTGAAGTAGGCGGGCGATGTGGCGCCCAGGCCGTGCACGTAGACGCGTGGCGGTTCCTGTCCCGGCAGTTCGACCCAGCGGATCCGGTCGCCCTCGGGCGTCACGGCGGCGTCGCGCACAGTCTGCTCCCCCTCGCGGTGGAAGTCGGTGTGGAGGGACGAGAGTAGCCACAGGGTCCCGCACCGCGCCGCATACTCACCCCATGCGTATCCGCCCCGCGACCGCCGCCGAGCTCCCCGCCCTCCAGGACATCGAACGGGCCGCCGGTGCCCCCTTCCGCGACCTCGGCATGCCGGAGATCGCCGACGACGCACCGCCCCCGCTCGGCGTACTGGAGCGCTACCGCGGGGCGGGCCGCTGCTGGGTCGCGGCCGACGAGGAGGATCACCCGGCCGCGTACCTCCTCGCCGAACCCGTGGACGGCGCCCTGCACATCGAGCAGGTCTCGGTCCACCCGCGCGCCGCGCGCCGGGGCGTGGGCCGGGAACTCCTCGCGTACGCCGCCGACCGCGCCCGCGAGGAGGGCCTGACCGCCCTGACCCTGACCACCTTCACGGAGATCCCGTGGAACGCCCCCTACTACGCCCGCCTCGGCTTCCACACCCTCGCGGAGGAGGACCTCACCCCCGGCCTGCGCGAGATCCGCGCGACGGAGGCCGAACACGGCCTCGACCGCTGGCCCCGGGTGTGCATGCGCGCACCGCTGTGACCGAAGCGCGGTAATCCGCGCGCGGCCCGGCCCCCACCGCTGCCACGATGCGCCCCATGGGCGACATCGAACCCGGCACGCTCGTCGTGCGCCGCGCCGTCGGACCACACGGCGCTGACCGAGACCGACCCGATCGCGGCGGCGGGAGACCGGGCGCGCCGCGCCGGCATCCGGCACTGGTGCGAGCAGGGCAGGGCGCTGCTGGCCGAAGACGCGCGCGGCCCCGTGGGCTACGCCGTGCTGGAGTACACCTTCTTCGAGCAGGGCTTCCTCACCCTGCTGACGGTCGCGCCCGCCGCACGCCGGCAGGGTGTGGCCACGCGGCTTCTCACGGCCGTCGAAGCCGCGTGCACCACGCCCAAGCTGTTCACCTCGACCAACGTCTCCAACCAGCCCATGCAGCACCTGCTCCTGAGCGCCGGCTGGCGACCCGCCGGTCTGGTCCACGGCCTCGACGACGGCGACCCCGAGCTCTTCTATCTCCGCCCGCCCGCGAACCTCTCCCGCAGTTCCACCTTGCGTACCTTCCCGGACACCGTCATCGGGAAGGAGTCGAGGAGCTGAAGACGGGTCGGGATCTTGTAGTGGGCCAGGCGGTCCTGGCAGAAGGTCTGGAGTTCGTCCAGGGTGAGCGGGTCGGCGGGGTCGTGGGGGATGACGCAGGCGAGGACCTCCTCGCCGTAGCGTTCGTGCGGGACGCCCACGACCTGGACGTCCTGGATCTTGGGGTGGGCGTAGAGGAACTCCTCGATCTCGCGGGGGTAGATGTTCTCCCCGCCCCGGATGATCATGTCCTTGATGCGGCCGACGATCTCGACGTAACCGTCCTCGCGCATCACCGCGAGGTCGCCGGTGTGCATCCAGCGGCCCGCGTCGATGGCCTCGGCGGTCTTCTCCGGCTCGTTCCAGTAGCCGAGCATCACGCTGTAGCCGCGGGTGCACAACTCGCCCGCCGTGCCGCGTGGTTGGGTGACGCCCGTCGCCGGGTCGATGATCTTCACCTCGATGTGCGGCAGCACGCGGCCGACCGTGCCGGTGCGGTGTTCCAGGTCGTCGTCGCGCCGCGTCTGCGTGGAGACGGGTGAGGTCTCCGTCATGCCGTAGCAGATGGACACCTCGGCCATGTTCATCTCGTTGACCACCCGCTTCATCACCTCCACCGGGCAGGGCGAGCCCGCCATGATGCCGGTGCGCAGGGAGGAGAGGTCGTACGAGGCGAAGCCGGGGAGGTTCAGCTCCGCGATGAACATGGTCGGGACGCCGTAGAGGGAGGTGCAGCGCTCCTGCTGGACCGCCTCCAGCGTGGCCTTCGGGTCGAAGGACGGGGCCGGGATCACCATGCAGGCGCCGTGCGAGGTGGCCGCGAGGTTGCCCATGACCATGCCGAAGCAGTGGTAGTAGGGCACCGGGATGCAGATCCGGTCCTGCTCGGTGTAGGCGATCGACTCGCCCACGAAGTAACCGTTGTTGAGGATGTTGTGGTGGGAGAGGGTGGCCCCCTTGGGGAAGCCCGTCGTGCCCGACGTGTACTGGATGTTGATCGGGTCGTCGCAGGACAGGCCGTCGTCCTGGAGCCGGGCGCCGGGAGTTCCCCGCCCGAGCAACGCGTCCCAGCTCGGGTCGCCGAAGTACACGACCTCGCGCAACTCGGGGCACCTGCCCCGCACCTGCTCGACCATCGCCCGGTAGTCGCTCGTCTTGTGGCCGAGGGAGGCGAACAGGAAGGAGATCCCGGCCTGGTTGAGGACGTACTCGACCTCGTGGGTGCGGTAGGCCGGGTTGATGTTCACCATGATCGCGCCGATGCGGGCGGTGGCGTACTGGACCAGGACCCACTCGGGACAGTTGACCGCCCAGATGCCCACCCGGTCGCCCTTGGCGACCCCGGAGGCCAGGAGGGCGGAGGCCAGCTCGTCGACGGCCGCGCCGAACCGCGCGTACGTCCAGCGCCGCCCGGACGGCACGTCGACCAGCGCCTCACGGTCCGGCCAGGTGGCCACCGCCCGGTCCAGGTTCGCCCCGACCGTGTCGCCGAGCAGAGCCGTCCCGCTGGTGCCATGACTGTACGAGTTCACCGGAAGTCCTCCTCGCGGTACTCGGCGTCCGACCCGGCCGCCGTCGCCTCGCGCAGCTCGATGCGGCGGATCTTGCCCGAGACGGTCTTGGGCAGGGCCCCGAACTCCAGGCGGCGGATGCGCTTGTAGGGGGCGAGGGCCTCACGGGAGTGCTCGAACAGCACCTTCGCCGTGTCGGGGCCCGGCTCCCAGCCCTCCGCCAGGACGACGTACGCCTTCGGCACCGCGAGCCGCAGCTCGTCCGGCGCGGGCACCACGGCCGCCTCGGCCACCGCCTCGTGCTCC
The DNA here is from genome assembly GCF_040613735.1 of Streptomyces sp. NPDC006235. Taxonomy (NCBI): domain Bacteria; kingdom Bacillati; phylum Actinomycetota; class Actinomycetes; order Kitasatosporales; family Streptomycetaceae; genus Streptomyces; species Streptomyces sp. NPDC006235. Next base: position 194,871 of record NZ_JBEXSR010000009.1, on the reverse strand, counting down.
AGCAGCGCGCTCTCCAGCTCGAAGGGGCTGATCTTGTAGTCGGACGCCTTGAAGACGTCGTCCGCGCGGCCGACATAGGTGATGTAGCCGTCCTCGTCCCGTGCGCCGATGTCGCCCGTGCGGTAGTAGCCGCCGGCCATCGCCTCCGCCGTGCGGTCCGCGTCGCCGTGGTAGCCGGTCATCAGGCCGACGGGGCGGTCCGACAGGTCGAGCGCGATCTCGCCCTCGTGCGCGCCGGGCGCACCCGAGACGGGGTCCAGCAGTTCGACGCGGTAGCCGGGGCTCGGCCGGCCCATCGAGCCGGTCTTGAGGGGCTGGCCGGGGCTGTTGGCGACCTGCACGGCCGTCTCGGTCTGGCCGAAGCCGTCCCGGATGGTGACGCCCCAGGCGCGGCGGACCTGTTCGATGACCTCCGGGTTGAGCGGCTCACCGGCGGCGACGACCTCACGGGGCCGGGTGCGCAGCTGCGTCAGGTCGGCCTGGATGAGCATGCGCCAGACGGTGGGCGGCGCGCAGAAGGTGGTGACCCGGGCCCGGTCCATCTCGGCCATGAGCCGGGCGGCGTCGAAACGCGTGTAGTTGTACAGGAAGACGGTCGCCTCGGCGTTCCAGGGGGCGAAGAGGTTGGACCAGGCGTGCTTGGCCCAGCCGGGTGAGGAGATGTTCAGATGCACGTCGCCGGGCTTGAGGCCGATCCAGTACATGGTCGACAGGTGCCCGATCGGGTACGAGGTGTGGGTGTGCTCGACGAGTTTGGGCCGGGCGGTGGTGCCCGAGGTGAAGTACAGCATCAGCGGGTCGTCGGCCCTGGTCGGGGCGTCGGGGGTGAAGCCGGCGGGGGCGCCGTAGGCGTCGTCCAGCGGCAGCCAGCCCTCGGGCACGGCTGCCGCGTTTCCCGCCTTTCCGGCGTCTCCCGCGTTTCCGGCGTCTCCCGCGGCGATGCGGGTGTAGTCGCCGGGGACCTCGGCGAACTTGCCCGCGTCCTCGGAGCGCGCGATGACGTGCCGGACCCGGCCGCGGTCGACGCGGTCGCGCAGGTCGGCGGGGCCGAGCAGCGGGGTGGCCGGGATGACCACCGCGCGCAGTTTCATCGCCGCGAGCGCGGTGATCCACAGTTCGGCCTGGTTGCCGAGCATCACGAGGATCCGGTCCTCGGCGCGCACGCCCCGGGCGCGCAGCCAGTTGGCGAACCGGTCGGAGCGTTCGGACATCTCCTCGAAGGACAGCCGTGTCTCGCGGCCGTCCTCCTCGACGATGTGCAGCGCGGTACGGGCGTTGCCGTGCGCGATCTCGTCGAACCAGTCGAGCGCCCAGTTGAAGTAGTCGGGACGGGGCCAGCGGAAGCCCTCGTAGGCCGTGCCGTAGTCCTCGCGGTGCTCCAGCAGGAAGTCCCGCGCGCCGCGGAACGCATCCGTCGCCGATGTCATGTGTCCTCCTTGGTACCGGACCATTGCCGGGCGGCTCCGAGCCATCGTGTAATCCGTGATGCAGGTCTCACTACCCCCGAACGGGGGGTGCGGCCGCGCAGGAGCCGTAGTGAAGGGGCGATCAGGTGACAGCAGACGCGTCCGACGCGGTCGAGATACGCGACGCGCTGCTGCGTCTGCGGCGCGCCACCGGCCTTCCGGTCGCCTTCGGCGGCCTGATGGAGGCCGGGCAGCGGATGCGCATCAGCGAACTGAGCGGCACGGCGACGCACGCCCTGCGTTCGCTGGTGGTGACGTCCGGGAACGGGCTGGGCGGCAAGACGCTGGTGCTCGCCCGGCCGTGCGTGGTGACGGACTACTCGGTGTCGCGGCAGATCAGCCACGAGTACGACGCCCCGGTGGCGGTGGAGGGACTGCGCTCGGTGCTGGCCGTGCCGGTGATCGTGCGGCACTCGGTGCGCGGGGTGCTGTACGGGGCGCTGCGCACGGCCCTGCCGCTGGGCGGGCGCATGCTGGACGAGGCCGTGGAGGCGGCGCGGGACGTGGAGCGGGCGCTGGTCGTGCGGGAGGAGGCGCGCACGCTCGCCGCGGAGGGCGGGGTCGGCGCTGGACGGGAGTTCGTCGCCGGAGGCGGGCCCGGCGCGGGACGCGAGCAGGTGCGGGAGGCGCACGCGGCGCTTCGGGCGCTGGCCCCGAAGATCGCGGATCCCGAGCTGCGGGCCGAGCTGCTCGACGCGTGTGCCCTGCTCACGGCCGGCACCACACCGTCGGACCGGGTCCGGCTCACGCCCCGCGAGGTGGACGTGCTGGCGTGTGTCGCCGCGGGGGCCACGAACGCGGTCGCGGCCGAGCGATTGGGGGTGACGCCCGAGACGGTCAAGGGGTATCTGCGGTCGGCCATGCGCAAGCTGCGGGCCCGGACCCGGGGCGAGGCCGTGGTCGCGGCACGCCGGGCGGGATGGTTGCCGTAGGTTTGTGTTGTTTTTCCGTTTTCCCCCTGCCGTTCGATATGCCGACGGGTTCCCGACCGGGCGCCACCGCCGTGTTCCGCCGCATTCGGGAGACCGATGAATTCACGCTCGACCTGCGTTGTTATTTCCCTCACCACGCCGTCCGTCCGAAATTCAAAGAGCTGTTGCCTAATATTGGCCAGGACACGCCACACGGAGGGGAGCGGTGACCGTGCCACGGGACTTCCAGGAGCCTCCCAGGAGCCGCCCCGACGTGGTCATCGGCCGGGAGGACCTGTTCACGTCGGCGCGTGAACAGCTCGGCCGAGGCGGCAGTGTGCTGCTCCACGGCCCCGCGGGAATTGGAAAGTCGACGGTCTTGCGGGCGCTGACCGCCGATTACGCCGGTGCGGCCCGGACCGTGTTGCGCTGCTCGGCCACCGAGTCCGAATCCCACCTGCCGTTCCTGGCGCTGGCCGATCTGTTCGGCCTCGTCCTCGACGACGTCTCCGGCGCGTTGCCCGCCGCCCAGCGCACCGCGCTGGAGTCCGCCCTCACCGGGCGCGGCGAATCCACCCTCCAGCGCGACGGACTCGCGCTGCGCCTCGCCGTGCTGTCGGCGCTGCGCGCGCTGGCCGCCCAGGGCCCGGTGCTGGTCGTCGCCGACGATCTGCAGTGGCTGGACGCGGCCAGCGCCGAACTGCTCGGTTTCGCCGCGCGCCGGCTGGGCGACACGCCCGTGCAGATGCTGTGCGCGGTGCGCACCGAGGGCCAGGAGTACGACCGCCATCTACGCGCGTCTCCGCCCGACACGCTCGCCGTCCGGCTCGGCCCGCTGTCCCGCACGCAGGTGTCCGCGCTGCTCGACCACCGCGGCTACACGCCCCTGTCCCGCTCCACGATCCGCGACATCCACCGCACCAGCGGCGGCAACCCCCTCTTCGCGCTGGAACTGGGCCGCGCCCTCGCCGAGAGCCCGACCCGGCCCCGGCCCGGCGAGCCGCTGCCCGTGCCCACCTCGCTGCGGGCGCTGGTGCTGAGCCGGCTGGAGATGCTGTCGGACGAGGCCCGCCGCACCCTGCTCGTGGCCAGCGCCGGTGCCCGTCCCACGCTGGCGCTGCTGCACGCGGCCGGCCGGGAGCACGCCGAGGCCGAGACCGCCCAGGCCGCGGCGCTGGGACTGCTGGCGACCGAGGGGGAGGGCCCCGCCGTACGGTTCGCGCATCCGCTGATCTCGGCGGCGCTGTACGCGGAGGCCCCGGCGCACGAGCGGCGGGCCGTGCACGCCGCGCTGTCCACGGCGGCGTCCGACCCGATCGAGCGGGCCCGGCATCTGGCCCTGGCGACCACGGGCACCGACCCGGAGGTGGCGGCCCGGCTCGCCGAGGCCGCCGCGCTGGCCCGGGACCGCGGGGCGCCGTCGGTGGCCGCCTCGCTCGGGCTGCTCGCGGCGCGGCACACCCCGGCGGACAGTGCGCCGGGCCCGGACGAGCGGCGGCTCCAGGCCGCGGAGGACGCGATCACCGCCGGCGAGGCCGACCTCGCCCGGGACATCGCCCGGGACGTGCTGACCCGGGCCGCCGTGCCCGCGGAGCGGGTGAGGGCCTGGATGGTGGTCATCGAGGCGGCCGGGCAGGCGCTCGGCGACGTCGACGCCGTCTTCCCGCAGGCCCTGGCCGACGCCGGCGACGACCCGCGGCTGCTCGCCCTGGTCCACTACCAGCTGGCCTGGCGCGGCCTGGTCGTCGAGGGCGACTTCGCCGAGGCCCGGCAGGAGGCCGCGCACGCGGCGGAGCTGGCCGCCCGCGGCGAGGACCGGCGCACCGAGCTGATGGCGCTGTCCTTCCAGGCCTCCACCGAGACCCTGATGGGCCACCCGGACGCGCCCGCGACCGTGAAGCGGGCGCTGAAGGAGCCGCAGGACCCGTATGTGGCCTGCCATCACAACGGCGCCGGCTCGGCCCGGTTCCGCTGGCTGATCATGAGCGACCAGCTGCCCGAGGCGCGGGCGACCATCACCGCGCTGCTGCGTGAGGTGCGCAGGCGCGGCATGGTCGAGAGCGAGGTGCACTTCCTGCGTTTCCTCGCCGACACGGAACTGCGCTCCGGGCACTGCGGCCGGGCACTGGACCTGGCCCGCGAGAGCCTGCGGCTCGCCCGGGACGCCGGGATCGGCGAGGGCGCCTCCGCCATGCTCGCCTCCCTCGCGGAGGCCTCCGGCGGGGACGTCGACCGGGCGCTGGCCCTGGCCCGTGAGGCGGCCGACCACGCCGAGGTCGACGGCGACCAGATGTACCTGTCCCGGGCGCTGGCGGCCCTGGGGTACGCCCAGTCGGTGGCCGGGGACCCGGCGGGCGCGGTCCGTTCGCTGCGCCGGGTGCGCGAGCTGGAGCACGGCCTCGGCATCAACGACCCGGCGCGCGGCCGCTGGCACGGCGACCTCGCCGAGGCCCTGGTCCGCGTCGGCGAACCGGGCGAGGCCCAGGACGTCATCGACACGGCACGGGTGCACGCTCTGCGGCTGGGCCGGGAGAGCGTGCTGGCCGTCCTCGACCGGGCCGAGGCGCTGGTGCGGGCGGCACGCGGCGAGCACGAGGCCGCCCTGGTCCGGCTGACGTCCGTCCAGGACCGGCTCGGCCGTCTGGGCTACGGCCTGGAGGAGGCGCGGGCCGCCTTCGCGCTGGCCCGGCTGCGCGCCCGGACCGCCGCTTACCCCCGCACCGGCGGCACTCCCCTGCCGGGGCCGGCGTCGTACGACGAGGCCGCCCGGCTGTTCCGGCGCTGCCGGGCGCTGCCCTGGCTGCGGCAGGTCGACGCGGCCGCCGCTGCCGGTCCCGCGGCGGTGGAGCCGGCCTCCGCCGCACCGCCCGTCGCGCTCGACGCGCTGGAGGGCCTTGCGGCGATGGAGCGTCAGGTCGCCTCATTGGTGATGGAGGGCGCGACCAACCGGGAGATCGCGGCCCGGCTGTTCATCAGCGTCAAGACCGTCGAGGCGACCCTGACCCGGGTCTACCGGAAGCTGGGGATCCGGTCCCGGGTGGACATCGTCCGGCTGGCGGCCGGCCGGCGCACGACCTGACCCGCCTCCGTCCACCAGGTCCGTTCGGCCCGACCGAGGGTTTTCCCTGCCCAACTCCCTTAGGGGGTTCCCTCATTGGGCGCCCGCCGCCGCGGGCTCTAGCTTTGCCGTGTGCCGCTCGCCGGGCACACGGAGATCCGAACAACGGCGTCAGGGTCACCGTGCACCACCACCCGCGCGACCCCCCACCGGCAACTCCCCGAGGAGACCCATGTTCGGGTTCGACCGTGCCAGAAAAGCCGCCGCCGTCGCCACGGCGACCGCTGCCGCCGCCGCGACCGCGCTGCTCGCCGCTCCCTCCGCCGTCGCCGCGCCCCAGCCGATCGTCGGCGGCACCACGACCACGACGACCGCGTACCCGTTCGTCATGCAGATCACCGACGCCTCGCAGAACCAGTTCTGCGGCGGCACGCTGGTCTCGCCCACGAAGGTCGTCACCGCCGCCCACTGCATGGTCGGCGAGACCACCAGCAGCGTGCGCGTCGTCGGCGGCCGCACCTACCTCAACGGCACCAACGGCACGGTCGGCAAAGTCGGCAAGATCTGGATCCACCCGAACTACACCGGCGTCACCGACGGCGAGGACGTGGCCGTGCTGACGCTGTCGACGTCGATGCCGTACACGCCGGCGAAGTACGTCTCCGCCTCGCAGACTTCGGTGTACGCGGCCGGCACCACCGCCCGCATCCTCGGCTGGGGCACCACCTCCTCGAACGGCAGCGCCTCCAACCAGCTGCGCACCGCGACCGTACCGACCGTGTCCGACTCCAGTTGTGCGAGCTCCTACGGCTCCGACTTCGTGAAGAGCGACATGGTGTGCGCCGGGAAGACCTCCGGCGGCGTGGACACCTGCCAGGGCGACAGCGGCGGTCCCCTGCTCATCGGGGGCGTCCTGGCAGGCATCACATCCTGGGGCGAGGGCTGCGCCCAGGCCGGTTACCCGGGTGTCTACACCCGGCTGACCACCTTCTCCAACCTGGTCACGACACAGATCAACTCGTAGCCGGGCAAAGCTCCTGAGTACCCCTCAGGTGACAGACCAGGGGGCGTTGCGGGCCTCCACGAGCGGCCCGCAACGCCCCCTCTCCATGTGCGGGGCCGGGCCCGCCGTCACGCGTCGCGTACGACGCCGAAGCGGATGTCGTACGACGTCTCCGGGTGCATCGTCCGCAGCATCCGCTCCCCCTCGGCGGTGACCTCCTCCCGCTGGGCCCTGGTGAGGCGGCCGAACGGCTCGATGACGAGCGCGTGCTCCTCCAGGCGCCACAGACCCGCGAGGAACCCGTCGACGAGGAGGGTGCGGTAGGCGATGTTGCCCTGCCAGGCGCGGCCCCGGTACTCGGGCGGGACGACGCGGGTGCGGTCGGCGTGGGAGAGCAGCAGGTTGTCGAACTCGGGCAGGAAGCGCGGCGGCGCCGGGGTGTCCGGGTCGGGGCGGGGGGCGTCCGGCAGGTCGAAGAGCTCGACGCCCTTGTCGTCCCGGAACGTGACGAGTCGCGGGCGGAGGCGTTCGAAGGCGTCGCGCAGACGGGTCAGTCCGGCCCAGGTCTGCGTGTCCCGCACGGAGGCCGGGCCGAAGGCGGCGAGGTAGCGCAGGACGACCGAGTCGGGCGTGGCGGCCGGTCCGGCGGGCCGCCCGAGCCAGTGCTCGGCGGTGGTCAGGCTGACCTGCCCGCTCCGGCCCCACAGGCCGCGCGGGGTCACCTGCACGAGCGGCAGCCGGCACCGGGCGGCGACGGACAGGGCCTGCGGATCGGCGTCCGGCCACTCCTGGAGCAGGGCCTCGCGCAGTTGCTTCATGGTGCGCGGCTCGGTCTCGACGAGCTCGCGGGCGAGGGCGGCGAGCCGGTCCAGGTCGACACCGGCGAGCCCCTTGCGGAACTGCGTCAGCTCCCGGTCCCGGGCGGGCTGCACCAGCGGACGCAGCGTGAGGCAGTCGTCCGCGGTGTGGGTGTGGATGGTGGAGCGCATCGTGACGATCCGTACGACCTCGCGGTCGGCCATCGGCCGGGACAGCGCCTCGGGGGTGAAACCGTCGAGGCGGGCGGCGAGCGCGTAGTACGGGGGCTTGACGTTCTGCGCCTGGAGACCGACCAGGTGCTCGACGGCCGCGGTGGCGGAGATCCTGGCCGGGCGCAGGAGCAACTGGCGCTCCAGGGTGGCGCGGTTGAGGGCCCGGGTACCGAGGTGGGGTGCCGCGCCGACGACGCTCCGCTTGGTGTTCGTCATAGGGGCACGGTAGCGAGAGTTGCGGACAGGTTCTGGCCGCGACGGCCGAGACTCCCCGGGCCGGCGGTATTCCGGGCGCGGCGGGGTAATGGGATTCGATCAGCCCCCAGTTGAGAAGGAGCCGAGGATGACCGACGACGCCTACCTGTTCCTGCTTGACGACGCGTCCGCGCGGCTCGGCGTGGCCCCCGCCGCCGTCGGGGAGCTCGCCTGCATGGAGACCCCCGCGGTGCGCGCGTGGCTGGACGCTCAGGGAAGCACGCCGGCCTCCCCTCACCTGCGCCTGCTGCCGCCGGAGGAGACGGCGGCCATCCCCGAGGGAGCGGAACGGCTGCCCGTCCCGCTGAGCGACGAGGAACTGAGCCGGGTCCGCCACCGGATGGCACCGGAGCCGCTCGCGCGGGTCGAGGAGGAGCTGCTGGCCTACCGCGACTGCGCGGACGGGCGGGACGGCCTGATCGGACGGGCGCTGGCCGCCGGCGTGCCACCGCACCGCATCGCCGAACTGACCGGGGTGGACCCCGCGACGGTGTCCGCTGCGGCGAGCCGCTGAGGCCACCCGCGACGGTGATCGCCGCGGCGAGCCGCTGAGGACGCTGCGGCGGCTCGCCCGGCGTCCGGGCTCACGCGCCGGGTCCCGGGTCCGGCTGGACGGCTGACTCGATGCCGGCGCGGGCCGCTTCCAGCTGGGCGGCGAACGCGATGCCGAGGAAGAGCGCGACGGCGGTGAGGTTGGCCCACAGCAGCAGGGCGATGAAGGCGGTGAGCGGCCCGTACACGGCGCCGAAGGCACCGCTCTCCTCGACGTACAGCGCGAGCAGCCAGGTGGCCGACACCCACAGCAGCAGGTGCACGGCCGAGCCGAAGGCGAGCCAGGTGTAGCCGGGCTGGACGCGGCGCGGCGACCAGCGGAAGATCACGGCGGAGGCCACCCAGGCCAGTGCGAGTCCCACGGGGATGTCGAGCACGCCCCACCACCGTGACCCGCTGTCCTGCCAGCCGGCCGAGTCCGCCACGGCGTCGCCCACGGCCTCGCCTGCCACGAGGACGACGAACCCCAGCACCAGGGGCAGACCGGCGGCGAGCGCGAGCACGATCGCCCTTCCGTACTTGCGCGGGAAGGGACGGTCGCGCTCGATGCCGTAGATGCGGTTGGCGCCGCGCTCGATCTGGCCCATGGCCGAGGCGAGGTTCAGCAGCGCGAAGCCCAGACCGAGCCACAGGGCGAGCGTGCCCCAGACGTCGCCGTGCGCGGTGCGCCGCGTCCCTTCGAAGGCGTCCTCGACGATCTGCGCGCTGGCCCCCGGCACGATCCGGCCGAGCGTGAGCTCGATGACCCGGCCCACGCCCTCCGTGTGCACCGACGTGGCGAGACCGACGAGCGCCACGGTGCACGGGACCAGCCCGAGCACGACCTGGAAAGCGAGGGCCCGCGCGTTGGTGAAGCCGTCCGCGTACCGGAACCGTGCGAAGGAGTCGGTCAGCAGCCGCAGCCCTCCGTAGTGGCGCAGGGCGGTGAACGCCTCGTCTCCGGAGAGCTCGTCTCCGATCATGTCCCGGGTCTGCGGGACGTGGACGACGGTACCCATGGCGTGCACACTCCTTGCTGTACGTCCGAACCGTGCGGAGGGGAGATCGGGATCACAGAATCGGCGAGGGAAAGGTCACAGCCTCGTCCACTGCTGCTCCTCTGTGTCCGTGTCCTAGCATCCGAGCATGACGGTCCTGCCTGACGACGGGCTCGAGCTGGCCGGCGACTTCCCTGATGTGCCCCATGAGCAGTGGCAGCGCCTTGTGGCGGGTGTGCTGCGCAAGTCGGGCAAGGAAGTGGAGGGCGCCGAGGCCGAGGAAGCCCTGTCCACCGCGCTGGAGGACGGGTTGCGCACCCGGCCTCTCTACACCGCGCACGACACCGCGCCCGAGCCGGGCTTGCCCGGATTCGCGCCCTTCGTACGGGGCGGCCGGGCCGAGGGGAACACGCTCGGCGGCTGGGACGTACGGCAGCGGCACACGGTGGCCGACGGCGGGGCGGTGCTCGGGGACCTCGAGAACGGTGTCACTTCCCTGTGGCTGGCCGTGGGGGAAGGCGGCATCCCGGTGCCGGAGCTCGGCCGGGTCCTCGACGGCGTCCTGCTCGACCTCGCCCCCGTCGTCCTCGACGCGGGGCGTGACTGCGACGCCGCCGCGCGGGAGTTGCTGCGGCTGTACGAGGAGCGCGGTGTCGCCCGGGAGGCGGCGCGCGGCAATCTGGGCGCCGACCCGCTGGGCCAGGAGGCCCGGACCGGGCAGGAGGGCGACGTCGCTCCGGCGGCGGAGCTGGCGCGGCGGTGTGCCGAAGGGCACCCGGGGCTGCGGGCGCTGACCGTGGACGCGCTGCCGTACCACGAGGCCGGCGGTTCGGCCGCCCAGGAGCTGGGCTGCTCGCTGGCCACGGGAGTCGCGTATCTGCGGCACCTCACCGAGGCCGGGCTGAGCGTCGAACAGGCTTGTGGGCAGCTGGAGTTCCGGTACGCGGCAACCGCCGACCAGTTCCTGACGATCGCCAAGCTGCGGGCCGCGCGCCGGCTGTGGGCGCGGGTCGCCGAGGTCTGCGGCGCGCCGCGCGCGGGGGCTCAGCTCCAGCACGTCGTCACCTCCCCGGTGATGATGACGCGCCGCGACCCGTGGGTGAACATGCTGCGCACCACCATCGCCACGCTGGCCGCCGGTGCGGGTGGGGCCGACGCGGTCACCGTGCTGCCCTTCGACCACGCCCTCGGCCTGCCGGACGCGTTCGCGCGCCGTATCGCCCGCAACACCTCGACCATTCTCATCGAGGAGTCGCACCTCGCCCGGGTGATCGACCCGGCGGGCGGCTCCTGGTACGTGGAGCGGCTCACCGACGAACTCGCCCACGCGGGCTGGGAGTTCTTCCGGAGGATCGAGCGGCTCGGCGGTCAGGCTGGTGCCCTGCGGTCGGGGGACCTCGCGCGGGACCTGGCAGAGACGTGGCAGGCCCGCCGTACGAAGCTGGCGAAGCGGCGCGAACCCGTCACGGGCGTCAGCGAGTTCCCGTACCTCGCGGAGAAGCCGGTGGTCCGCGAGAGCGCCCCCGAGCCGCCGTCGGGCGGGCTACCGCGGGTGCGCCGCGACGAGGAGTTCGAGGCGCTGCGCGCCCGCTCCGACGCCCACCTCGCCGCGACCGGCTCCCGGCCCCGGATCTTCCTCGCCGCGATCGGCCCGGCCGCCGCGCACACCGCGCGCCTCACCTTCGCCTCGAACCTCTTCCAGGCGGGCGGCATCGAGCCCGTCACGGACGGAACCTTCGAGGACAGCGGGGCGACGGAGGCCGTGCTGTGCTCCAGCGACGCGCTGTACGAGGAGAAGGCTTCGGAGGTGGCCGCCGAACTGCGGTCGGCCGGCGCCTCGCACGTGTTCCTCGCGGGCCGTCCCGGGCAGTACGCCGGTGTCGACGCGTACGTCTTCGCGGGCTGCGACGCCGTGGCCGTGCTCTCCGCGACCCTCGACCGCATGGGAGTGTCCTGATGACCGCCCCCTCCGACCGTTCCGTCCCCGACTTCTCCGGGATCGAGCTGGGGACCCCGTCCCCGGACGGCGGCCCCGACGAGTGGCGTACGGCGGTCAAGAACGCCTCCGGCGGCGACGACCTGCTCTGGGAGACCCCGGAGGGCATCGTGGTCAAGCCGCTGTACACCGGGCGTGACCTGGAGGGCCTGGACTTCCTGGAGACGTACCCGGGCGCGGCGCCGTATCTGCGGGGCCCGTACCCGACGATGTACGTCAACCAGCCCTGGACGATCCGCCAGTACGCCGGTTTCTCCACGGCCGAGGAGTCCAACGCGTTCTACCGGCGCAACCTCGCGGCCGGGCAGAAGGGCCTGTCGGTCGCCTTCGACCTGCCCACGCACCGGGGCTACGACAGCGACCACCCGCGGGTGACCGGTGACGTCGGCATGGCGGGCGTGGCGATCGACTCGATCTACGACATGCGGCAGCTGTTCGACGGGATCCCGCTGGACAAGATGACCGTGTCGATGACGATGAACGGCGCCGTGCTGCCGGTGCTGGCGCTGTACATCGTGGCGGCGGAGGAGCAGGGCGTGCCGCCGGAGAAGCTGGCGGGGACCATCCAGAACGACATCCTCAAGGAGTTCATGGTCCGCAACACCTACATCTATCCGCCGAAGCCGTCGATGCGGATCATCTCCGACATCTTCGCCTTCACCTCGCAGCGGATGCCGCGCTACAACTCCATCTCCATCTCCGGCTACCACATCCAGGAGGCGGGCGCGACGGCCGATCTGGAGCTGGCGTACACGCTCGCGGACGGCGTGGAGTACATCCGGGCGGGCCGTGAAGCCGGCCTGGACGTGGACGCGTTCGCGCCCCGGCTGTCGTTCTTCTGGGCGATCGGCATGAACTTCTTCATGGAGGTCGCCAAGCTGCGGGCGGCGCGGCTGCTGTGGGCGAAGCTGGTCAAGCAGTTCGACCCGCAGAACGCCAAGTCCTTGTCCCTGCGCACCCATTCGCAGACCTCAGGCTGGTCGCTGACGGCGCAGGACGTGTTCAACAACGTGACGCGCACCTGCGTCGAGGCGATGGCGGCGACGCAGGGGCACACGCAGTCGCTGCACACCAACGCCCTCGACGAGGCGCTGGCCCTGCCCACCGACTTCTCGGCGCGCATCGCCCGCAACACGCAGCTGCTGCTCCAGCAGGAGTCCGGCACGACCCGGGTCATCGACCCCTGGGGCGGCAGCGCGTACGTGGAGAAGCTGACGTACGACCTCGCCCGGCGGGCCTGGCAGCACATCCAGGAGGTCGAGGCCGCGGGCGGCATGGCCAAGGCCATCGACGCGGGCATTCCCAAGCTGCGCATCGAGGAGGCCGCGGCCCGTACCCAGGCCCGGATCGACTCGGGCCGGCAGCCCGTCATCGGCGTCAACAAGTACCGCGTCGAGACCGACGAGCAGATCGACGTGCTCAAGGTCGACAACTCCTCCGTGCGCGCCCAGCAGATCGAGAAGCTGCGGCGGCTGCGGGCGGAGCGGGACGAGCGGGCGTGCCAGGACGCGCTGGAGGCGCTGACCCGGGCCGCCGCGGGCGAGGGCAACCTGCTGGAGCTGGCGGTGCACGCGGCCCGTGCGAAGGCGACCGTCGGGGAGATCTCCGACGCCCTGGAGAAGGTGTACGGCCGGCACGCGAGCCAGATCCGTACGATCTCCGGCGTGTACCGCAACGAAGCAGGGGAGTCCCCGTCCGTGGACCGCACCCGAGCCCTGGTCTCCGACTTCGAGGAGGCCGAGGGCCGCCGCCCGCGCATCCTGGTCGCGAAGATGGGCCAGGACGGCCACGACCGCGGCCAGAAGGTGATCGCGACCGCCTTCGCCGACCTCGGCTTCGACGTGGACGTCGGCCCGCTGTTCCAGACCCCGGCCGAGGTGGCCCGGCAGGCCGTCGAGGCGGACGTGCACATCGTCGGCGTCTCGTCGCTGGCGGCCGGTCACCTCACCCTCGTCCCGGCGCTGCGCGAGGCGCTGGCCGAGGAGGGGCGCGAGGACATCATGATCGTGGTCGGCGGGGTGATCCCGCCGCAGGACGTGCCGACGCTGCTGGAGATGGGCGCGGCGGCGGTCTTCCCGCCCGGGACGGTGATCCCGGACGCGGCGTACGACCTGGTGAAGCGGCTGTCGGACGGACTCGGGCACGACCTGTGATCGATGTCGACGCGTATGTGAAGGGCGTACTCGACGGGAAGCGGGCGCTCATCGCCCGGGCCATCACGCTCGTGGAGTCGACCCGCCCCCAGCACCGGGTACTGGCCCAGGAGTTGCTGACCGCGCTGCTGCCGCACAGCGGGCGGGCCCGGCGGATCGGGGTCAGCGGGGTGCCGGGCGTGGGCAAGTCGACGTTCATCGACGCGTTCGGCACGATGCTGACGGGGCTCGGGCACCGGGTGGCGGTGCTCGCCGTCGACCCGTCCTCCAGCCGTACCGGCGGCTCGATCCTCGGCGACAAGACGCGCATGGAACGGCTGGCCGTGGACCCGGCGGCGTTCGTCCGCCCCTCCCCCACCGCGGGCACGCTGGGCGGGGTCGCCAAGGCGACGCGTGAGTCGATCGTGGTGATGGAGGCGGCGGGCTACGACGTCGTCCTGGTGGAGACGGTCGGCGTCGGCCAGTCCGAGACCGCGGTCGCGAACATGGTCGACTCCTTCCTGCTGCTCACCCTCGCCCGCACGGGCGACCAGCTCCAGGGCATCAAGAAGGGCGTCCTGGAACTGGCCGACGTGATCGCCGTGAACAAGGCGGACGGCCCGCACGAGCGCGACGCCCGTGCCGCCGCGCGCGAGCTGGCGGGCGCGCTGCGGCTGATGCACGGCAAGGACGCGTTCTGGACCCCGCCCGTGCTCAGTTGCAGCGCCCGGGAGTCGAGCGGCCTGGACACGGTGTGGGAACGCCTCGAACACCACCGCACGCTGTTGGACTCGACGGGCCGCCTCACCGCCAAGCGCCGTGACCAGCAGGTCGACTGGACGTGGACCATGGTCCGCGAGGAGCTCCTCGGGCGGCTGCACGCGGACCCGGCGGTGCGGGCGCTGGCGCCGGTGCTGGAGCAGCGGGTGAGGGAAGGCGAGCTGACGCCGACGCTGGCGGCGGAGCGGATCCTGGGTGCCCTCGGTGGCTCCGAGGCAACGGATTCCTGAACCGGAAGCAACCGGAAGGGCGAATTCGCATGCCCGGCTTGCATGACTATGCAAAGTGATACATACTCTTTCTATGTCCAAGGTCCTCACCTCCCTGCCCGCCGGCGAGCGCGTCGGCATCGCCTTCTCGGGCGGTCTCGACACCTCCGTCGCGGTCGCGTGGATGCGCGACAAGGGCGCCGTCCCGTGCACCTACACCGCCGACATCGGCCAGTACGACGAGCCCGACATCGCGTCGGTGCCCGGCCGTGCGAAGACCTACGGGGCCGAGATCGCGCGCCTGGTCGACTGCCGTGCCGCGCTGGTCGAGGAGGGCCTGGCGGCGCTGACCTGCGGCGCGTTCCACATCCGCTCGGGCGGGCGGGCGTACTTCAACACCACGCCGCTCGGCCGTGCCGTCACGGGCACGCTGCTGGTGCGCGCGATGCTCGAGGACGACGTCCAGATCTGGGGCGACGGTTCGACCTTCAAGGGCAACGACATCGAGCGGTTCTACCGCTACGGCCTGCTCGCCAACCCGCACCTCAGGATCTACAAGCCCTGGCTGGACGCGGCGTTCGTGACCGAGCTCGGCGGCCGCAAGGAGATGTCGGAGTGGCTCGTCGCGCACGGGCTGCCCTACCGCGACAGCACGGAGAAGGCGTACTCCACCGACGCCAACATCTGGGGCGCCACGCACGAGGCGAAGACCCTGGAGCACCTGGACACCGGCGTCGAGACCGTCGAGCCGATCATGGGCGTGAAGTTCTGGGACCCCGAGGTCGACATCGCCACCGAGGACGTGACGATCGGCTTCGAACAGGGCCGCCCCGTGACGATCAACGGCAAGGAGTTCTCCTCCCCCGTCGACCTGGTCATGGAGGCCAACGCCATCGGCGGCCGGCACGGCCTGGGCATGTCGGACCAGATCGAGAACCGGATCATCGAGGCCAAGAGCCGCGGCATCTACGAGGCCCCGGGCATGGCCCTGCTGCACGCCGCGTACGAGCGGCTGGTCAACGCGATCCACAACGAGGACACCCTCGCCCAGTACCACACCGAGGGACGGCGGCTCGGCCGGCTGATGTACGAGGGCCGCTGGCTGGACCCGCAGGCGCTGATGATCCGCGAGTCGCTCCAGCGGTGGGTCGGCGCGGCCGTCACCGGCGAGGTGACGCTGCGGCTGCGGCGCGGTGAGGACTACTCGATCCTCGACACGACCGGCCCGGCGTTCAGCTACCACCCGGACAAGCTGTCCATGGAGCGCACCGAGGACTCCGCGTTCGGCCCGGTGGACCGGATCGGCCAGCTCACCATGCGCAACCTGGACATCGCCGACTCGCGCGCCAAGCTGGAGCAGTACGCCGGCATCGGCATGATCGGCACCGGCAGCCCGACCATCGGCGCCTCCCAGGCGGCCGCGACCGGGCTGATCGGCACCATGCCGGAGCTGCCGCAGGGCGGCGCCGAGGCCATCGCCTCCCGGGGCGCGGTCTCCGAGGAGGACGCGTGGCTGGACCGCGCCGCGATGGACTCCGGCACGGACTGAGCCCACGGAGTTGTCCGAACGGAGAGGCCGGCTCGACGGTGTCGAGCCGGCCTCTCCGTTCGGGTCCCCGGCGGGTCAGCGGGACGTGCCCGCCATCTCCCGGACGGGTGCGTCCAGGGCGTCGAGGATGCGCAGGATGTCCTCCACGCGCTGCTTGGCGTCGCCGAAGAGCATCTGGCTGTTCTCCCGGAAGAACAGCGGGTTCTGCACACCCGCGTACCCGGCGGCCATCGACCGCTTGAAGACGACCACGTTGGCCGCCTCCCACACGTGCAGCACCGGCATCCCGGCGATGGGGCTGGCCGGGTTGTCGGTGGCGGCCGGGTTGACCGTGTCGTTGGCGCCGATGACCAGGACGACCGAGGTGTCGGCGAAGTCGTCGTTGATCTCGTCCATTTCCAGGACGATGTCGTACGGCACGTTCGCCTCGGCGAGCAGCACGTTCATGTGCCCGGGCAGCCGGCCGGCGACGGGGTGGATGCCGAAGCGCACCTCGACGCCCCGCTCGCGCAGCTTGCGCGCCAGTTCGGCGACCGGGTACTGGGCCTGGGCGACCGCCATGCCGTAGCCGGGAGTAATGATCACCGAGGAGGCGTCGCGCAGGAGTTCTGCGGTCTCCTCCGCGCTGATCTCCCGGTGCTCCCCGTGCTCGGCGTCGTCGGCCGCTGCCGCCGGGGTGCCGAAACCGCCCGCGATCACCGAGAGGAAGGAGCGGTTCATCGCCTTGCACATGATGTACGACAGGTAGGCACCGGAGGAGCCGACCAGCGCGCCGGTGACGATCAGCAGGTTGTTGGCGAGCAGGAAGCCCGAGGCGGCGGCGGCCCAGCCGGAGTAGCTGTTGAGCATGGAGACGACCACCGGCATGTCACCGCCGCCGATGGAGGCGACCAGGTGCGCGCCAAGGGCGAGGGCGATGACGGTGACCGCGACGAGGAGACCCAGGTTCGGGCGTGCCACGAACGCGATGGTCAGTCCGACGAAGGCGACCAGGGCCCCGATGTTCAGGACGTGCTTGCCGGGCAGCGTGAGCGGGCGGGAGTCGATGCGTGCCGAGAGCTTCAGGTACGCGACGACGGAACCCGTGAAGGTGACGGCGCCGATGAACACCCCGATGAACACCTCGGCGTGGTGGATGCCGAGGAGCGAACCGGTGAGCTCGGCGTCGACGTCGAGGTAGCCGTTCCAGCCGACGAACGTGGCGGCGAGGCCGACGAGGCTGTGCATGATGGCGATCAGCTCGGGCATGCCGGTCATCTCGACCACCCGCGCCCGCCACAGTCCGATGCCCGCGCCGATGGCGGTGGCGACGGCGATCAGCACGAGACCGGTGGCGGTGATGTCCTTCGACGCGAGGCCGACGGTGGCGGCCAGCGCGACGATCATGCCCGCGATGCCCCAGACGACTCCCGAGCGGGAGGTCCGGTGCTGCGAGAGCCCGGCGAGGCTGAGGATGAACAGCAGCGCGGCGACGACGTAGGCGGCTTCTGAGGCCGTGACTGTGGTCATCCGTGATCAGCCCTTCGAGAACATGCCGAGCATCCGGCGGGTGACGGCGAATCCGCCGAAGATGTTGATGCTCGCCAGCAGGATCGCGGCGAACGACAGCACGGTGACGGCGGTGTTCCCGTGCCCGATCTGGAGCAGCGCGCCGACCACGACGATCCCGGAGATGGCGTTGGTGACCGACATCAGCGGGGTGTGCAGCGCGTGGTGCACGTTGCCGATGACGTAGAAGCCGATGACGATCGCCAGCACGAACACCGTGAAGTGGCCGATGAGTTCGCTCGGCGAGAAGGCCGTCACCAGGAACAGCGCGAGCGCCCCGGCGCCGACGAGGGCGTACGAGGACCAGGCCGGGCGGGAGGGCTTCGCCGGTGCCTCGGAGGGGGTCGGTTCCGGCTCCTTCGCCCCGCCCGGGGCCGGTGCGGCGGACACCTGGACCGGGGGCGGCGGCCAGGTCTTCTCGCCCTCGCGGACCACGGTCATCGACCGCTGCACCACGTCGTCGAAGTCCAGGACGAGCCGGCCGTCCTTGCCCGGCGTGAGCAGCTTCATCAGGTTGACGACGTTGGTGCCGTACAGCTGCGAGGCCTGGGCGGGAAGCCTGCCGGGCAGGTCGGTGTAGCCGATGATCGTCACGTCGTTGTCGGTGACGACGGCCTTCCCGGCGACCGTGCCCTCGACGTTGCCGCCCTGGGCCGCCGCCATGTCGACGATCACGCTGCCGGACTTCATCCGCGCCACGTCCTCGGCGGTGATCAGCCTCGGCGCCGGGCGGCCCGGGATGAGCGCGGTGGTGATGATGATGTCGACGTCGGCGGCCTGCTCGGCGTACAGCTGCGCGGCGAGCCGGTCGTAGTCCTCCGAGGTGGCCTTCGCGTAGCCGTCGGTGCTCACCTCCTGCTCGACGCCCACCGACAGGAACTCCCCGCCCAGCGAGCGGACCTGCTCGGCGACCTCGGGCCGGGGGTCGGTGGCGCGGACCACGGCGCCGAGGCTGCGGGCCGCTCCGATCGCGGCGAGCCCGGCCACCCCGGCACCGGCCACCAGCACCTTGGCGGGCGGCACCTTGCCGGCGGCGGTCACCTGGCCGGTGAAGAACCGGCCGAAGGCGTGCGCGGCCTCGACCACGGCCCGGTATCCGGCGATGTTCGCCATCGAGCTGAGCACGTCCAGAGACTGGGCGCGCGAGATGCGCGGCACGGCGTCCATGGCGAGCACGGTGATCGGCCGCCGCGCCAGCTCGTCGACCAGTTCCGGGTGCAGCGCGGGGCCGATGAGCGCGATCAGCGTCGCCCCGTCCCGCAGCCGGCCGATCTCCTCGCTGGAGGGGCCGTTCACCTTGAGCACGATCTCCGCCTGCCACGGGTCGCCGAGCCGCGCTCCGGCCTCCTCGTAGGCCGCGTCGGAGAAGCGGGACGAGGCTCCCGCCCCCGGTTCGACCACCACCTCGTAGCCGAGCGCGGCAAGTCTTCCCACGGTGGCCGGCGTCGCCGCCACCCTGGTCTCGCCCGCAGTGGACTCGGCGGGTATGCCGATCCGCTGGGGTTCCGGTTCCGCTGGGACCATCGTCTGCCTCTCCGTCGTCGGGGGTGCCTGTCCTCCCTTGGTGCCCGCATCCTGCACGTTCGACGCCGTGTCCGTGGCGGGCCGTGGTCACATGGCCGACGAGGTCGTCCTCACATCGCCGAGGGGTTGCCGTGAGGCTCTTTCGGCGGTATCACGCGTGCCGTATGGGACACAAGGGCCTTCTGATGCGTCACCGCGGCCCCGGGCGCAGACTGAATCCGTGAGCAGCACGCGCCCGGGGCGCGGCGGGACCGCGGCCCCCTCCCGAACGGTGTCGCAGCAGACTGTGGCACTGGCGGCGATGATGTTCGCCGTCGCCATGACCTTCATCGACCAGACGATCGTGTCCATCGCGGCACCGGACATCGTCCGCGAACTGGGTCTGTCGTCGTCCGGCATGCAGTGGGTGGTGAACGCCTACCTGCTGTCCCTGGCGGCGTTCTTCGCCCTCGGCGGGCGTTTGGCGGACCTCTACGGGCCTCGCCGGATCGTCGTCATCGGCACGGTGGTGTTCGTCGTGTCGTCGGTGCTGTGCGGCTGCGTCCCCGCGGGCGGCGCCGCGCAGGCCTGGCTGATCGTGTTCCGCGCCACCCAGGGACTCGGGGCCGCGCTGCTCTTCCCCGCGGCGCTCGCCGTGGTCGTGGCGGTGTTCCCGGTCGAGCGGCGCGGACGCGCCCTCGCCCTGTTCTTCGGCGTCTCCGGCGCCCTGACGGCCCTCGGCCCGCTGCTGGGCGGCTGGCTCACGGGCTGGACGTGGCGAGCCGTGTTCTGGGTCAACGTGCCCGTGGCGATCGTGGCACTGGTCCTCACGGCCCTGGCGCACCTCTCCGACCGGCGGCGGTCCGGGACCCTGGACGTCCGTGGCGCCGCCCTGGTCGCGGCCGGCATGGGCCTGAGCGTCCTCGGCTTCCAGCAGGCCTGGTCCTGGGGCTGGGACAGCTGGGCGACCTGGGTGTGCGTCGCGGGCGGGCTCGCGGTGCTCTACGGGTTCGTCCGGTTCGAGCGCCGGGTGCGGCATCCGCTGATCGACCTGCGGGTCTTCCGGGACAAGGCGTTCACCGTGGACGCGGCGGTGCTGTTCTTCGCGATGCTCGCCTTCGTCCCGGTGTTCTTCTTCAGCTCGGTGTACGCCCAGGTGTCCCTGAGCGCCTCGCCGAACCAGGCGGCCCTGTTCCTGCTGTACTTCTTCGCGGGCTTCGCGATCGCCTCGCAGTGGGGCGGCCGGATCCTCGACAAGCAGGGCGCGCGTCCGGCCCTGAAACTGGGCACCGCGGTGGGCTGCGCCGGGTTCGCTCTGTGGGCGAACAAGCTCACCGACCTGTCCATGCACGACCAGTGGCCCTACGCGGCCCTCGCCGGGGCGGGGATCGGCTTCGTCCTCGCGCCCGCCTCGACGGACGCCGTCAACCGGGCCATCGGCGCCTCCTACGGCGAGGTCACCGGCATCACCCAGACCGTGCGCAACTACGCGGCGAGCGTGGGCCTGGCCCTCTACGGCACCGTCCTGACCCACGTCACGACCGACAAGGTGGTGCAGACCCTGCGATCCCGCGGCATGCCCGCCGGCGACGCGGACACCGTGGCCCGGGACATCACCGAGTCGGTCACGGGCAACGGCGACTCCCGGCCGCCCACCGGCACCGGCCCCGCCGCCGAGGCGACACGGGACGCCATGAGCGCCGTCCGCATGGACTTCGCCGAGGCCAACCAGTGGGTGTTCTACGGCATGGCCATCGCCCTGGGCATCGGCTTCCTGTGCGCCCTGCGCCACCCGGGCGGCCGGGCGGCGGCCACGGCGGAGGAGAAGGGCGAGCCGGTCGGGCAGACACGCTGACCGCCGTACGGCGAACTCGTCAGGTGAACAGGTCGGTCGTGCGCTTCTGGATCTCCTGTGGGTTGGTGCTGCTGCGGCTTGGTCGAGCGTAGGCGTGTATGAGCGAGTGAGAGTGAGTGCCGGTGCTGCCGACGAGGGGACGCAGACGGCTTCGGAGTCAGGGGAACGGAAGTTTGTCTGTCGAATGTGTGACCTTTGCGGCTGTGCCTCGTTGGATGCGCTGACGGATCTTCGAAGTCGAGCCGGGGGTGACGGGGTGGGCGGGCTGCGTGAGGTGGCGGCGCCGTTTGTGGTGCCCGGCCCTTCGGGGGTGGCGATCCGCGCCCGTCTGCGGGTCTCGGAGACGGACGCGGCGGTTTTGCGTGAGGTCGGCGTGTCCCTCGGTGGGCTTGCGGCGCGGGATCTCGCGGCGCGCTCACGGCGGGGGCTGGCTCACGATGCCACCGCGTGGGCTGCTCGTAAGCGAGAGTTGACCGGGTCCTCGTCGGCGCGGTGGGCGGGCAGCATCACCAAGGCCACCCATGATCAGTGGGCGCTGACGCGGCGTGGTCAGGCGGCGGAGATGGTGTGGCTGCGTGGGCAGGTCGCCTCGATCGAGGCGAGGCTGGCCCGGCCGCTGGGCGCCAAGGCGAACAAGCGCGAAGGGCTGGTGCGCGGGTACGGCTCGCGGGCGGAGTGGCACGCCAAGGCCCGCCGGCTGCACACGCTGAGGACCGGCTCGCCGGCCTGGAAGCGGATTGGGCGGCGGGCCGGGTGCATGTGGTGCGGGGCGGCAAGCAACTCGCCCGCGTGCGTCACCACCTGGACCAGGCCGGACTGGAGGAGGCGGGCTGGCGGGAGCGGTGGGAGGCGGCGCGGATGTTCCTGGCCGCCGACGGGGAGTCCGGCAAACGCTTCGGCAACGAAACCATCCGCATCACCGACTCCGGGCAGGTCTCGATCAGGCTGCCGGCCGCCCTGGCCCATCTGGCCAACGCCCCGCACGGCCGCTACGTCCTCGAGACCACCGTGGTGTTTAAGCACCGGGGCGAGGAATGGGCGGACCGGATCAGCGCGAACCGGGCGGTGGCCTACCGCATCCACCACGACCCGGTCCGCCGCCGCTGGTATGTCACCGCTTCCTGGCAGCGCCCAGCTGTCCCGGTCCTGCCGATGGATACGGCCTTGGCCAAGGGGGTGGTGGCGGTGGACATGAACGACGACCACCTCGCCGCCTGGCACCTCGACGTCCACGGCAACCCCGTCGGCGAACCCCAGCGCTTCTTCTACAACCTGTCAGGTAATACCTCGCACCGGGACGCCCAGATCCGCCATGCGCTGACCCGGCTGCTGCACCACACCCGCCGCCGCGGTGCTGCCGCCATTGCGGTCGAGCACCTCGACTTCACCGACGGCACCAGCAGGGAGCGGCACGGCCGTAACAAGCGGTTCCGGCGTCTGATCTCCCGCTTTCCCACCGCGAAGCTGAAGGCGCGGCTGGTGTCGATGGCCGCCGAGCAGAACATCGCGATTGTCGCGGTGGATCCGGCGTACACCTCCCGGTGGGGTGCCCAGCACTGGCAGCAGCCCCTCACTAGCAAGAACCGTGACACCACTCGCCACGACGCGTCAGCCGTGGCGATCGGACGGCGCGCCCTTGGGCATCCGATCCGGCGACGGACGGCACCGCCCCCACACGACCAGAGTGATCGTGCGGGGCATCGGACCGCCCAGGCCCGACCGGAGACCCGACGGCGCGAGGAAACCCGCCCCCGCGTACCCGGACCACGATCACGAGTCGTGCCGCCCGGACGCGGAGCGAAAGCGGGCGACCAGCGTGCCCAACACCGTTCGGAGCACGCGGCTGAGCATGAGCCCTGGCAACAGGACACACTCCCGCTCAGTCTTTAGGAACGGTCAGCTCCTCGATCGTCTGGGAGATCATCCAGAGATGGCCGAACGGATCGGCGAGACGGCCGCCGCGCTGCCCGTAGTGCTGGTCGGCGACCGGATACACCACGCTCGCCCCGCCCCGCAGCATGGCCTCGGCCACGGCGTCGGCGTCGGACACGTCCAGAGCCATGATCACCGGGCTGCCGCCGAGCGAATCCGGCGACGGGTCGCTCGCGTCGGCGTCCTTGACCGCGATCACCGCGTCGCCGAGCCGCAGCATGGCGTGCACGATCTTCCCGTCGGGGCCGGTGTACCGCTCGATCTCCTCGGCGCCGAACGCGGTCCGGTAGAAGTCGATCGCCCGGGGCCCGTCGGAGACCACGAGGCGGGCGTAGAGCCGGGTGAGGGAGAGAGTGCCGTTTGTGTTCGTCATGCCTTCACCATGGCCGGGTCCGGGCGGCCGTGGATTGTAGAAAACGGCCGGCCGGGCAGGACCCGTCACCCACCGAGCGGAACGTGGTTGCGTTCCCGGGGCGAGCGCGGCGCGTACGCGGTCGGGGTGATCCCGGCGAGCGCACGGAACTCGTGGATCAGATGCGCCTGGTCGTGGTAGCCGCACTCGGCGGCCAGGAGCGCCCAGTCCGGCTCCCCGGGCCATGCGTTCACACGGCCCAGCAGCCGCTGGAAGCGCCGTACCCGCGCATACCGTTTCGGCGGGAGTCCCAGCTGTCCGGTGACCCTGCGGGCCAGCCGCCGGGAGGTCCAGCCGAGCCGGTCGGCGACCTCGCCCACCGGCGTTCCGCGGTCGAGCAGCACCGCGGCGAGACGGATCGCCGGGTCGGGCTCCAGGGGACGTGCCGTCCGCCGCAGCAGAACCGTCTGCAGCTCCCGCAGGCACGCCTCCGGGCCACCGGCGGCCATGGCCTCCAGCAGCCGCTCGCGCAGCACCGCGCCGTCCGTGCCCCACAGCTCGTCGAGCCCGGCGAGCCGGTCGCGGACCGCGCTGACCGGCACGGTGAGGAACGGATACGCCCCCGCGGGCCGGAACGCCACCCACAGGACCGCGCGCTGCTGCGCCGGGTCGATCACCGACGGCCCCGTGTACGGCCCCTGCAGGGCCGCACCCCGGGTCCGCCCGTCCGATGAGCCCAGTGCGTCCTCGTCGAGGTTCACCAGCAGCTGCGCCCCGCCCGTCGGCAGGGACAGCTCGGCGGGGTGCGCGAAGCGTCCCTCGACATAGCCGAGCGCACCGATCAGCGGCACGAGCGCCGGCGCCGACGGCCGGACCGTGAGCGAGACGGGAATCTCCTCCGCCGTGCGAGCCATACGCCCAGCCTAGGATCCCGCTACACCGCCAGCCACACCGCCTGGTCGGGCCCCAGCAGGCCGTCCTCGAGCGGCCCGCCGGCCAGGAGAAGCTCGGTGTGTGCGGGCAGCTCGCACGGCTCCGAGGAGAGGTTGACCAGGCATGCGAAGCCCGGCTCGCGGCTGAAGGACAGCACGCCCTCGGGGGCGTCCTGCCAGGTCATCGTGCCGTCGCCGAGGGCGGGGTGCTCGCGGCGGATGCGCAGGGCCGTGCGGTAGAGCTCCAGCATGGCGGCGGGGTCTCCGGTCTGGGCCTCGACGGTCAGTGCGGCCCAGTCGGTGGGCTGGGGCAGCCAGGGTTCGGCCGTGGTGTCGGCGGGGCTGAAACCGTAAGGAGCGGCCTGGCCCGACCAGGGAATGGGGACGCGGCAGCCGTCACGGCCGCGGTCGGTGTGGCCCGAGCGTTCCCAGATCGGGTCCTGGAGGGCGGATTCGGGCAGGTCCTCGACCTCGGGGAGGCCGAGTTCCTCGCCCTGGTAGACGTAGGCGCCGCCGGGCAGGGCGAGCATCAGCAGGGCGGCGGCCCGGGCCCGCCGGGTGCCGAGCTCCAGGTCGAGGAAGCCGTCGGGTTCGAACCGCGCGTTGGCCATCCAGCTGCGCGCGGCGGTACGGCCGTAGCGGCTGGGGTGGCGCATGACGTCGTGGTTGGACAGCACCCAGGTGGCGGGGGCGCCGACGGAGCCCAGCATGGCGAGGGAGTCGTCGATGACGGCGCGCAGGTCCTTGGCGTCCCAACCGCACATGAGGAAGTCGAAGTTGAAGGCGGTGTGCAGGCCGTCCCGGCGGACGTAGGCGGCGAGGCGTTCGGGGGTGTCGGCCCAGGCCTCGGCGACGAAGGAGCGGTCGCCGGGGAACTCGTCGGCGACCTTGCGCCAGGTCCGGTATATCTCGTGCACCTCGTCGCGGTCCCAGTGCGGATGGTCCAGGTGCCGGCGGATCTCGTCCCGGCGGGTGAGCGGGCCGGTCACCGCGGGTTCGGCGCGGGGCGGCAGGTCGGGCAGTTCCGGGTGCTTGATCAGGCCGTGGGCGACGTCGATGCGGAAGCCGTCGACGCCCCGGCTGAACCAGAACCGCAGGATCGACTCGAACTCGGCACGGACTTCGGGGTGTCGCCAGTTGAGGTCGGGCTGCTGGGGTGCGAACAGGTGCAGGTACCAGTCGCCGTCGGGCAGCCGGGTCCAGGCCGGGCCGCCGAAGCAGGACACCCAGTCGTTGGGGGGCCGGCTGCCGTCGGGTCCGCGGCCGGGACGGAAGACGTAGCGCTCGCGTTCCGGGCTGCCGGGCCCGGCGGCCAGCGCGGCCTGGAACCAGGTGTGCTGGTCGGAGGTGTGGTTGGGCACGATGTCGGGGATGACGCGGATCCCGTGCGCGTGTGCTTCGGTGATGAGTTGTTCGGCGTCGGCGAGGGTGCCGAAGCGGGGGTCGATGGCGCGGAAGTCGGCGACGTCGTAACCGTGGTCGGCCATGGGGGACTTGTACCAGGGGTTGATCCAGATGGCGTCCACGCCGAGGGACTTCAGATACGGCAGGCGGGAGCGGATGCCGGCGATGTCGCCGACACCGTCGCCGTCGGCGTCGGCGAAACTG
Source organism: Streptomyces sp. NPDC006235 (assembly GCF_040613735.1). Taxonomy (NCBI): domain Bacteria; kingdom Bacillati; phylum Actinomycetota; class Actinomycetes; order Kitasatosporales; family Streptomycetaceae; genus Streptomyces; species Streptomyces sp. NPDC006235. The sequence goes on along the minus strand of NZ_JBEXSR010000009.1, from coordinate 169,222 downwards.
CGGATGTAGACCTGGTAGATGACGGCACTGCGCCACCAGGGTGCGGTGGGGGACACGTGGCTCCTTGTGGACGTCGGGTTACTTCGCGGCGCCGGCTGTGAGCCCAGCGACGATACGGCGCTGGAACAGCAGCACCATCACGACCAGCGGAATGGTCACCACGACGCCCGCGGCCATCTGGCTGCCGAACGGCGTCTGGTACGTGGTCGCCCCCGAGAACTTGGAGATGGCGACGGTCGCGGTCTGCATGCCGGGCTTGTTGGTCATCGACAGGGCGATGAGGAACTCGTTCCAGGCGGCGATGAAGGTGATGATCGCGGTGGTGAAGATGCCCGGCGCGGCGAGCGGGACGATGACCTTGCGGAAGGCCTGGCCGCGGGTGCAGCCGTCGACCATGGCGGCGTGTTCCAGTTCGTCGGGCATCTGCCGGAAGAACGTGGTCAGGTTCCACACCGCCAGCGGCAGCGTGAAGGACATACTGGGCACGATCATGGACTGGTAGGTGTTGATCCAGCCGATGTCGGTGAACAGCTTCAGCAGCGGCACGACGATCGAGACCACCGGGAACATCGAGGTGGCGATGATCAGCGTGAGGATCAGCCGCTTGAAGCGGAACTCCAGCCGGGCCATCGCGTACGCGGTGAACGTGGCCAGCAGCAGCGACAACGCGGTCGTGACGCCGGCGACGATCAGGCTGTTGAGCAGGGCCCTGGTGAAGCCCTGGCCCGGGCTGAACACCGATCGGTAGTTCTCGAGCGACACCGCGGAGGGGAACAGGGAGGTGCTGAAGATGTCGCCGGTGCTGCGGAGGCTGGAGACCAGCATCCAGTAGAAGGGGGCCAGGCAGTAGGCCACCACCAGGGCGATGCCCAGGTAGGGCAGCCGCTGCCGCCACTTGGCCGTGAGGGTCATGCCGTCACCTCCCGGACGCGGCGGCGCGGCGTTCTGACGGCGTGGCTCTTGTGCTTCCTCGTCCCGCCCGCGCCGCCGATGAGGTCGGCGCCGAGCAACCGGACGAAGGCGAGCGCGATGAGGAAGACGTAGAGGAAGAGGAGGACCGCGTAGGCGGAGGCCGGGCCGAAGCGGACGTTGGACGCCTCGTTCTGCGCGAGCATCGACAGCGTCTCGACGGAGCCCTTCTGGGCGCCGATGAGGATGTAGGGCAGGTCGAACATCCGCAGCGCGTCCAGGCAGCGGAACAGCACCGCGACCATCAGCGCGGGCTTCACCAGCGGCAGGGTGATGCGCCAGAACTGCTGGAGGGCGCTCGCCCCGTCGAGCCGGGCCGCCTCGTAGACCTCCTTCGGGATCACCTGGAGGCCGGCCAGGACCAGCAGGCCGATGAAGGGGGCGGTCTTCCACACGTCGGCGATGACGACCGCGATCTTGGCGGAGAAGCCGTCGGCGGTCCACAGGACCTGGTGGCCGATGAGGACGTTGGCGATCCCGTCGGCGTTGAAGATCCACTTCCAGAGCAGTCCGGAGATGGCCGTGGGGATCGCCCAGGGGACGAGGATGCTGGCCCGCACCACGGCCCGGCCCCGGAAGGCCCGGTGCATGATGAGCGCCATGGCGACGCCGATCACGGTCTCCAGCGACACCGTGACGACGGTGAAGAAGGTGGTGTTCCAGAAGGCGTTCCAGAAGCGGTCGCCGGCCTGGGTGAAGATGTCGGTGTAGTTCTTCAGCCCGACGAACGGCTCGGTGTTGCTGATGAATCCGGTCTTCGGATCCAGCCCCTTCGGCCCGTACAGGGACTCGTCGAGTGCCATGAGCGTCGGGTAGAGCACGACGACCGTCAGCACCAGCAGCGTCGGGGAGACCAGCAGCGCGGCCAGGCGGCCGGTGCCCGCGGTGGCCCGGGGGCGGCGGCGCCGGGGGCGTTCGGGTGCCGGGGGCCGCCCGGGGCGGCGGGCGGCCGCCGTCCCGGGCGCGTGCGGGGCGGTGTCGGGCGGGATCGCGGTGTCGGCCATGACCCGCGGCCTCACTGCGCCGTCAGCTTCTGAAGGTCCCCCTGGAGGTCCTTCAGGGCCTGTGCGCTGCTCTTCTTGCCGGTGAGCGCGGCGTAGACCTCGTTCTGGATCGCGGCGGTCACGTCGCCGTACTGCACGACGCGCGGGCGCGGCACGGCCTTGGTGATCGACTGCTTGAGGTCGGGCAGGTACGGATACTGCTTGTCCAGGGACGCGTTGTCGTAGAGGTCGGCGTAGGGCGGGGCGAGGGAGGCGTTCTTGAGGAAGTAGGTCGCGCTCTCCTCGCTGGTGAAGAACTTCATGAAGTCCAGTGCCGTGGCCTTGTTCTTGGCGAAGGACGACAGGGCCAGGTTGGAGCCGCCGAGGCTGGAGGCGCCGGGGCCGTTCAGGCCGGGCAGGGGTGCGACGGCGAACTTGCCCTTGATGGCGCTCTTCTGGGCGAGGGAGTACACGTAGGGCCAGTTGTTCAGGAAGATCAGCTTGCCTGCCTGGAACGCCTGGCGGCCGTCCTCCTCCTGGTAGGTGATGGCCTCCTTCGGGATCGTCTTGTCCTTGAAGGAGTTGACGAGGAAGTCCAGGCCCTTCTTGGCTTGCGGGGTGTCGACGTCGGGCTTGCCGTCGGCATCGACGATCTTGCCGCCGGCGGAGTTCACGGCCTCGGCGAAGTTCACCGTCAGTCCCTCGTACTTCTGGAACTGCCCGGCGTAACAGGACATGTTCTTCGCCTGGGGGAGCTTCTTCACCTTGGCGCAGTCGGCGGTCATCTGGGCCCAGGTGGTGGGCGACTGGGTGACGCCGGCCTTCTTCAGCAGGTCGGTGCGGTAGAACAGCAGGCCGCCGTTGGAGCTGGCGGGGACGGCGTAGAGCTTGCCGCGGTACTGGGCGGTCTGCACGACCGGCTGGAGCATCTTGCCGAGCGGGAACTGGTTCGCGGGCAGCGGCTCGATCCACTGGTGGGCGGCGAACTCCGACGTCCACACGACGTCGGTGGCGAGCACCGTGTAGGCGTCGGACTTCGTCTCCGCGTTCTGGATCATCTGCTGGCGCTGCGAGTCGGCGTCCGTCGGCAGCTGGATGAAGGTGACCTTCTCCTTGGGGTGCGCCTTGTTCCAGCGGTTGATGATCGTCTGGACGGTGCCGGTGGTGTCCTTGCCCGCGACGTATGTGATGGGGCCGCGGCCCTTGAACGTCGCCGGCGCGGCCTGCGCGGAGCCGGAGCCGCTGCCGCCGGACGAGCCGCAGGCGGTGAGGAGGAGTCCGGCGGCGGTGAGCGCTGCGGAACACTGAATCGCTCTGGCGGTGCTGGTCTTCACTGTCTCTCCTGGTCGTGATGGACCGAAGTCGTGTCTGTTCCCCCGGAATGGCTTTGGTCATGAGATTGCGTTGCCACGGCATTCCGCTGATAAAAACCGCAGTTCACAGCGGATAAGAGGCGTCCCTCCGGGGCGACTTCGAACCTGTCGAGACAACGTTTGCACGCTAGGAGCGCCGGGCCGGGAAGTCAATGCGTCGCGACGTGGTAAGAAGGCAAGAATCAGGTGAGACAGCGCTGTCACCAAGGGCCGTGCAGCGCAGGGTTCCTGTGCTAGCGTCCGGCGCATGCCACCAGGTCAGCGGCACCCCACGATGGCTGACGTCGCCGAACGGGCCGGGGTCTCCACCTCCACGGTCTCGCGCACGCTGCGCGGGCTGTCCACCGTCTCGCCCGAGGTCCGCGCCCGCGTCGAACAGGCCGCCCGGGAGCTGAACTTCGCGGTCTCGCGCCATGCCGCGAGCCTGGTGACCGGCAGGACGTGCAACGTCGCGGTGCTGGTGCCCACGCTCAGTTCGTGGTTCGTGGGCGCGGCACTGTCGGGTCTCGCCCTCGTCCTGCGGGCGGCCGGCATGGAACTGACGGTCTATGTGATCCCCGGCATGGCCGAGCGCACGGCGTTCTTCGAGCACCTTCCCGCGCGGCGCAACGCGGACGCTCTGCTGGTGTTCTCCTTCGACCTCACCGAGGAAGAGACCGCCCGGCTGGACAGCCTCGGCATGCCGGTCGTGTACGTCAGCCAGCATGTCGACGGCCGCCCGAGCGTCTACGTCGACGACGTGGCGGGCGCCCTGCGCGGCACCCGGCATCTGCTGAACCTCGGCCACCGCCGGATCGCCTACGTACGGACGGTGGGCACGGGCGGCTTCTCCTTCAGTTCGCAGGAGCGGCTGGTCGGTTACCGGCAGGCGCTGGCCGAGGCGGGTCTGCCCCTGGACGACGAGCTCGTCGTCGCCACCCCGGCGGGCGACAAGCGGGGCGCCGCCGAGGCGGTCGGCAGGCTGCTGGGGCTGCGGGAGCCGCCCACCGCGGTCTTCGCCGAGCAGGACGAGGTGGCCGTCGCCGTGATCTGGACGCTGCGCGCGACGCGGGTCGAGGTGCCCGGGCAGGTGTCCGTGATCGGCTTCGACGACCAGCCGGTGGCCCAGTGGTTCGATCTGACGACCGTGGCCCAGTCGCCCTCGGCCATCGGCCGGGAGGCCGGCGCGCTCGCGCTGTCACTCGTCAACGATCCCGGAGGGGACCGCGAGCGGCACGTCGTGCTGCCCACCCATGTGCTCCCCCGGACGACCACCGCCCCGCCTCCCGCGCCGCGCGCCACGGCCGAGGAGCCGTCCCGGCCGCCGCCGGCCTGACGACGCTCGCCGTCCCTCGGCCTCGACTCGGCCGAAAACGGGGGGCGGTTGCGTATGACCACCGGAGAGAACATCGTCGGGGACGTCTTCAGCGCGGGGGCGCGGGAGTTCCACAGCTGGTCCCGGGTGTTGTGGGACCCGGTCGGCGAGGTGACGGCGGAGGCGGCCGGCCTGACCGGCGGTGAGTCGGTGCTGGACGCCTGCTGCGGGGCGGGGGCGTCGGCGCTGCCGGCCGCGCGGGCCGTGGGGGCGGCGAGCCGGGTGGACGCCGTCGATCTCGCGGACGGGCTGCTGGCGATCGGGGAGCGCCGGGCGCGTGAGGAGGGCCTGGCGCACCTCCGCTTCCACCGCCACGAGGTCACCTCGTGGCCCGCGCCCGGCCCGGGCTACGACGTCGTGCAGTGCGGGCTCGGGGTGTTCTTCTTCCCGGACATGGACCGGGACTCGGCCGCGCTGACGCGGATGCTGCGTCCCGGGGGCCGGTTCGTCGTGACGGTCTGGGAGAAGGGCGCGCTCGGCGGCTGGCAGGCGGCGCTGCGGGGCGCGGTCCTGACGCAGCGCGATCTGCCCCGCCCGCCGCAGATGGACCAGCTGGCGCGGATCGACACCGCCGGCGCCCTCGCGGCCTGGCTGACGGATCTGGGCGGGAGCCAACCCCGGGTCGGCCGGCGGCGCTTCGAGGCACCGCTGTCCCCGGAGACGGGGTGGGCGCCGGCCACCGGCAGCGGGACGCGCCGGATGCTGGACGGGCTGTCACCGGCCGCCGTCGAGCGGGTGCGGGCCGAGTTCACCGCCCGCCTCACCGCCGACTCGGTCACCGACCTCGACGTACGCGCCCTGACGGGGACGACCCGCTTCCCCGGCTGACCGGCCGGCGGGGCGGGGCGGCGGGCAGGAGGCCGCGGCCGGCCCGCGCCCGCAGGAGCCGCAGACGCCGCTCAGTTCGAGGGTGTGTTCCAGCTCCGTGTAGCCCGTGGTCTCGGCGAGCCGGGCGGCCCACTCCTCGACGGCCTCCGCGTCGACGGGCCGGCTGCGCCCGCAGCGGCGGCAGATGAGGTAGTGGCGGTGCCCGCCGGCCGGCCGACCCAGGTAGAGCCGCTCGCCGCCCTCGTCGCGTACGACGTCCACTGATCCGGCGCGGTCCAGTTCGCGCAGGGTGCGGTAGACGGTGGTGAGCCCGACGGTGCTGCCGGAGTCGGCCAGCAGCGCGTGCAGCTCCTGCGCGGAGACGAACTCGCGGCAGCGGCCGAGGACATCGAGCACGGCCCGGCGCTGCCACGTACTGCGCAGCCCCGGCGTGTGGAGGCGCTCCACGGCAGGGCTCTCCTCCGCTTCGCCCATCACTGGACTCCTTGCTCGGCCGGCGCGGTCATCGACCCCATGCTAGATGAACATGATTTTCACCGCGATGACCAACTCGGACCCGCCCGCCCGTCAGCGCCTGCGCAAACCGTTGACGGAGGTAAGAGCCCCACTTATCTTCTGATCGAATTCACGAACTGCGTTCGAGATGTCGGACACAGTGGCCCCCTTTTGGAGAACTCCCTTGAGACACACAGCCGTCCGGCTGCTCCTGGCCGCCCTCGTCGCCCTCGCGACCTGCCTGGCGGGCGCGCCCGCGCACGCCGCCGTGCCCGACTCCCCCGCCGTCACGTACACCAACCCGATCGCCGAGAAGCGGGCCGACCCGCACATCTTCAAGCACACCGACGGCTACTACTACTTCACGGCGACCGTCCCCGAGTACGACCGCATCGTGCTGCGCCGGGCGACGACCATCCAGGGGCTCAAGTCGGCCCCCGAGACGACCATCTGGACCAAGCACGCCAGTGGCGTGATGGGGGCCCACATCTGGGCGCCCGAGATCCACTTCATCGACGGCAAGTGGTACGTGTACTTCGCGGCGGGCGCCACCAACGACATCTGGGCGATCCGCATGTACGTCCTGGAGGGCACGGGCGCCAACCCGCTCACGGCCACCTGGACCGAGAAGGGGCAGATCAAGACGCAGTGGGAGAGCTTCTCCCTGGACGCCACCACCTTCGTCGTGAACGGCGTGCGCTACCTGGCCTGGGCACAGCGCGACCCGTCCGTGAACAACAACACCGACGTCTACCTCGCCAGGATGGCCAACCCCTGGACGATCACCGGCACTCCGGTGATGCTGACGCGTCCCACCTACTCCTGGGAGACGGTCGGCTTCAAGGTCAACGAAGGCCCGGCGGTCATCCAGCGCGGCGGCAAGGTCTTCATGACGTACTCCGCCAGCGCCACCGACAGCAACTACTGCCTGGGCATGCTCACCGCCTCCGCGAGCGCGAACCTGCTCAGCCAGGCGTCCTGGAGCAAGAGCCCCACCCCGGTCTTCGCCAGCAGCGCCGCGACCAGCCAGTACGGCCCGGGCCACAACTCCTTCACCGTCTCCGAGGACGGGAAGAGCGACATCCTCGTCTACCACGACCGCAGCTACAAGGACATCAGCGGCGACCCGCTGAACGACCCCAACCGCCGCACCCGCGTGCAGAAGGTCTACTGGAACGCCGACGGCACCCCGAACTTCGGCATCCCCGTGGCCGACGGGGCCACCCCGCAGCGCTTCTCCTCGTACAACGTCCCGGACCGGTTCATCCGCCACTACGACTACCGGGCCCGGATCGAGGCGAACGTCACCAAGCTCGCCGACTCGCAGTTCCGGGTCGTGCCGGGACTGGCCGGCAGCGGCACCGTCTCGCTGGAGTCGGCGAACTTCCCCGGGTACTACCTGCGGCACAAGAACTTCGAGGTGTGGCTGGAGAAGAACGACGGCAGCGCGCAGTTCGCCTCCGATGCCGCCTTCCACCGGCGTGCCGGGCTGGCCGACCCGGCGGGCGTCTCGTACGAGTCGTACAACTACCCGGGGCGCTACGTCCGCCACTGGGAGTACCTGCTGAACGTGCAGGCGGTGAGCACGGCGACCGACCGGGCGGACGCCACCTTCTACGCCCAGTAACCACGGAGTCGTCGCCCGTAATGCCCTGATTGTCTTCCCGGTGGGCGGGCACTCAGGGCGTGTGCACATTCAAGACGGCATGCGACCGCGCAGGGTTCTGCTGACCGGGTGGTTCAGCTTCCGGGACGGAGAGGCGACCGCCGGGGACGTGCTGGCCCTGGGCCGGGTCGAGGACGTACTGCTGGGCACGGGCATCCCCTACGACGTCGCCTGGAGCCCCGGCTTCCGCCCGGAGGCACTGCACCTGGACCGGCTGTGGCCGGAGGACTACTCGCACCTGGTGTTCGTCTGCGGGCCGCTGCACGGGCCGCAGATCGAAGAGCTGCACCGGCGGTTCGCGCACTGTGTGCGGATCGCCGTCGGCACCTCGGTGATCGACCCCGCCAGCCCGGCCGTGACCGGCTTCCACCGGGTGCTGCCCCGGGACGGGCCGGACAGTGAGCCGGTGGAGGACCTCGCGGCCCGTGCCCCGGACGCGCCCGCCCGGCCGGTCGTCGGGGTGATCCTCACGCACGGGCAGCAGGAGTACGGGGAGCTGCGGCGGCACGCGCAGGTCGCCGAGGAGGTGACGCGCTGGCTGGCCGGCAAGGACTGCGGCCGGCTGGAGCTGGAGACGCGGCTCGACACGCACGACTGGCATCTCAGTGCCACCCCCGCGCAGCTCCAGTCCGTGCTGGCCCGGCTGGACCTCGTCGTCACCGACCGGCTGCACGGGCTGGTCATCGCGCTGCGGGTCGGCACTCCGGTGCTGGCCGTCGACCCGGTCGAAGGCGGCGCGAAGATGACCGCGCAGGCCCGGGCCTGCGGCTGGCCGGCGCTGGTGCCCGCCGAGCGGCTGGACGTGCGGCAGTTGGACCGCTGGTGGGACTGGTGTCTGACCGGCGGCCGGGTCGCAGCCCGGCAGATCCGGGACGGGTTCCGTGAAGGCACGGTGCCGGACAGCGCGGACCGGCTCGTCGAGGCGCTGGCGCGGCCGGTCCCCGGTTAGTTCCCGGGTTGCACGGGGCACCCGCTTGTACGTCCGCCGCTGTACGTCCCCCCGTCGCACGTCCCCCGCCTGTACGTCCCCGTGGTACGTCCCCCGCTTGTACGTCCCTGTGGTACGTCCCCCGGGAGGAGAGACGGTCCGGCCGCCCGGAAGGAGAAAGCGCGTGTCCATCGGCCGACTTCCCGAGAACGAGCAGCGCATCCTCGACGAGATGGAGCGCGCGCTGCGCCGCGACCGCCGCCTCGACCGCCGGCTGCGCACCCTGCGACTGAGCCGCCGCCCCGACCCCGCCCGGCTGCTGGCCCGCCTCGGCTCCTACCGCCCGCGCGTCTTGACCGTGGCGGTGCTGCTCGCGGTGTCGGCCGGGCTGTTGGTGGCCGGGATCGTCACCTCCGAGCCGGGGGTGATCTGGGCCTTCGCCGCCCTCTGGCCGCCGACGCTGTTCGCCCTGTTCCGGCTGATGTGCCGGTGGTGCGGGGGCTGAGTGTCCGCCGCTGATCCGACGGGCTGAGCCCGCATCCCGCGTGGGGGTGCGGGCTCAGCCCGTGTAGCGGCGGGCCTTCGAGGCGCGCTGGGCCGGTTCCAGCAGGCGCAGGCGGGACTCGACCTCGTGCGGGAGCACGCGGCGTTCGCGCAGCACCCACGGGAGGGCGGCGGCGGCCTCGGCGAAGGCGCGCAGGGACGCCGTGTCGCGCGGCACCGTGCGGGCCAGGTCCACGGTCCGGCGCAGGGCGGGACTGGCCGGGCGGCGCAGCCAGGTGAACCACAGGGTGTTGCGGATGCCGTGGGACCGGCGCAGGGTGGCGTCCCGGGCCACGGACGGGTGGTGGTGCACCACCAGGTGGTCTGCGTACGTCAGCCACCATCCGTCGGCCGCCAGGTCCGCGGCGAGCAGCTCCTCCTCGCCGCCCAGCCACAGCCTCGGATGGAAACCGCCCGCCGCCCGGAAGGCGTCGGTGCGCAGCACGGTCGCGGCGGCGAGGAACGAGCCGAGGGCCGGTCCGGGCAGCCAATCGGGCCCGGGGACGGGTGAGTTGCGCAGTTCCTCGACGATGGGGTCGTCGGTGCCGTCCGGTTCGACGACGATCCGGACCGTGACCGAGCCCACGGCCGGGTAGCGGTCGAGCAGGTCGGCGGCCCCCGCCAGCGATCCCGGTGCCCACCAGGAGTCGTCGTCGCAGAAGGCGATGTAGGGCGTACGGACCTGCCGGATCGCCAGGTTGCGGCCCACGGCACCGAGGTTGCGGCCGGGCCGCAGCAGCCGGACCCACGGGTGACTGCGGGCCACGGCGTCGGCCGTGCCGTCCGTGGAGCCGTTGTCGGTGACGATCACCGGTGGCTTCTCCGGCAGTTCGGCGAGCCGGTCGAGCGTGCGCAGCAGTTCCCGCCGACGGTTGTGGGTGATGACGACGACGGTGGTACGGGGGTCGGTCATGCGGCGGCTCCCTCCAGCAGGCGCGCGGCTCGCTCCACGTGCGGCGGCAGCGGCCTGCGGGCGCGCAGGGCCGCGGGCAGCCGGGCGAGCGTCCCGCGCAGGGCCTGCCGGGCGTGGTCGTCGTGCCGGGCCTCGGCGGCGAGGGCCCGGGTGCGGGCGAGTGCGAAGGGCACGGGGCGGCGCAGCCAGGCGGTGAGGAGTTCGTTGCGGCGCTGGACGACCGGCCGGCCGGTGCGGGGTGAGGGCGCGGGGTGGTGGTGGGCGACGATGTCCGGGCAGTGGGTGACTCCCCAGCCGCGGGCCGCCATGTCGTAGGCGAGGAGGGTCTCCTCACCTCCGAAGAACAGCAGCCGGTGGAATCCGCCCGCGTCGAGATAGGCGCTGCGGCGGACGACGGAGGCGCAGGCCAGGAAGCCCAGGACCTGGGTGCCGGGCAGGTCGGCGGCCGGCCCGAGGGGCGAGGCGGCGAGGACCTCGTTGAGCGGGTCCGGGTCGGCGGTGGGGCCGACGAGGGTGTGGGCGGCGATGAGGCCGAGCCTCGGATGCTCCTCGAACAGGCGGGCTGCCCTGGTCAGGGCGCCGGGTGCCCACCAGGAGTCGTCGTCGCTGAACGCCACGTAGGGGGTGTCCAGAACCCGGGCACCGTGGTTGCGCGCCAGGGCGCCGTGGTTGAACGGCAGCGCCAGGACCTGGACCTGGGGGAAGTCGCGGGCGAGCATGACGCGTGTGTCGTCGGTGGAGGCGTTGTCCGCGACGAGGATCCGGGGTCCTTCGGCGAGGGCGACGAGGTGGCTCAGGGCCTCGGCGAGGGCGGCGCAGCGGTTGCGCGTGGCGATGACGATGCCCACGGGCGTGGCGTCCGGGTACGGGATGGTCATCGTGCGGTGCCCCTCACGGAATTTCGGGTGCCGGGAAGTTCGTCGACGGCGCCCAGGACGTCGTCGGGGGTGATGCGCAGCAGCGCGGGGTCGGGGTGGCGGCCGTGCGGGTCGCCCTCCGGGCCGTACCACAGCGCGCGGTGGCGCGGGCCGGGCGGCGGGCCCCAGCGGCTCGGCGCGACGGGGCCGAAGAGGGTGACGGAGCGCGTGGCGTGGGCGGCGGCGAGGTGGGCGATGCCGGTGTCGCCGCTGATCACGGCGTACGCGTCGGCGACGAGGGCCGACAGCCGCCCGAACGGGAGGCCGCCGCCGAACACGTCGGTGTCGGGCAGACCGGCCTGCTTGGCGAGCCGGGCCACCAGGTCGCTCTCGTCCGGGCCGCCGGTCACCACGACCCTCAGGCCCCGGGCGCGCAGCCCGTCGGCGACGGCCGCGTACCGCTCGACGGGCCAGCAGCGGGCGGGTGAGCCGGCGCCGGGGTGCAGCACGACCGCGCCGGGTGCCGGGGAGGCGGTGCTCGGCCGGGGCAGGTGCAGGTCGGCCGGGTCGGCGTCGATGCCGTACGACTGGAGCAGCCGGCACCAGCGGTCGCGTTCGTGTTCCTCCGCGTACCAGGGCGGGCCGTCGATCTCGGGCATGTCCGGGTGGGCGAAGGCGAGCAGCTTCAGCGGACGCATGCCCATCAGGAGCCGGTGGCTGGGTGTTCCGTTGCCGTGCAGGTCGACGGCGACCTCTGGGGACGGACCGCTCCAGTCGAGGGAGCGCGGCACGCCCCGCCCCGGCGCGGCGGCGGGCAGCAGCCGGTCCACGGCACCCGTCGCCTCGGCGACCGGCGCCAGTTCGGCGGGCGCGGCCAGGACGAGTTCGTGGTCCGGGTAGGCCCGCCGAAGCCCACGCAGCGCGGGAACCCCGGCGAGGAGGTCGCCGAGGCCCAGGGCGCGCAGGACGAGGAGGCGGGGTGTCGTCGCGTCGGGTGCCGTGTCCGGTGTCATGGCAGCAGACTGCCGCGTGTCCTCGGTGTCCGCCCCCGCGACCGGGCTCATCGGGTGGGTCATCGCGCTCCTTCCGCCGCCCGTTCCATCAGGGCCGTCGAGGAGCGGCCGTCGAGGTAGGGCAGGAGGACCGCCTGGCCGCCCCACTTCTGGAGGAGGGCGGCTTCCGGAAGGTCTGCGGCCGCGTAGTCGCCGCCCTTGACCCAGACGTCGGGGCACAGGTCGGCCAGGAGCCGCTCGGGGGTGTCCTCGTCGAAGACGGCGACCGCGTCGACGCAGGCCAGCGCGCGCAGGACCCGGACCCGGTCGGCGAGCGGGTTGACCGGGCGGCCACCGCCCTTGCGGCGGCGTACCGAGTCGTCCGAGTTGACGCACACCACCAGGCAGTCGCCGAGCCGCCGGGCGGCCTGGAGCAGACCGACGTGGCCGGCGTGCAGCAGGTCGAAGCAGCCTCCGGCGGCGACGACGGTGCCGTGGGCGGCGCGGATCCGGGCGGCCAGGGCGTACGGGTCGTCGTCGCCGGGCGGCGGTGCCGGTGCGGCGTCCGCGCTCGGTACGGCGGCCGCTCCGCCCGCCGCGACGAAGCCGGTCGCGGCGGCGACGGCGCCCTCGACGGCCTCGGCGACCAGGACCCCGTCGGCGAGCAGCCCGGCCGCGGTGGCGGCGAACCGGTCCCCGGCCCCGCAGCTGTCGCCGGGGTGCGCGGCGGGCGCGGGGACGAGCAGCGGGTGTTCCCCGTAGGACAGCAGGGCGCCGCGGGAACCGAGGGTGACCGCGACGGCGGCGGCCCGCCAGTGCCGTACGAGGGCGGCGGCGCTGTGGGCGGCGGCGTGCAGGTCGCGGCGGGCGGTGCCGTCCTGCGGGACGAGGCCGTGGGCCTCCTTCTCGGCCGGTGTCACCAGCCGGGTGCCGGGCACGGGCGCACCGCCGCGCGGGTGCGGGTCCCAGACCAGCGGCGGGCGGGCGGCGAGGACGTCGCGCAGGGCGTCGGCGGTGCCACGGCCGTAGTCGGAGACCAGGACGGCGGGCGCGGCGCGGACGGCCTCCCGGGCGGCGTCCGTGGCCTCGCGGGTGCGGCCCGCGCCGCGGTCCAGCCGGACCACCGGGCGGTCCTGCGCGAGGACGCGGGTCTTCTCGGACAGCGGGCCGGCCAGGGGCAGCGGGACGAGGGTGAGCCAGGGCTCCAGGAGGCGGCGCAGCGCGTGGCTGGCCGGGTCGTCGCCCACTCCCGCCACCAGCGTGACGTCGCGGCCGTCGCGGGCGGCGAGGTAGGCGGCGAGTGCCGCGCCGCCGGGCCGGGTCCGCTCCCCGCAGTCGTCGACGACCGGCACGGGCGCGTCGGGCGCGAGCCGTTCGGCGCGGCCGGTCACGTCCCGGTCCAGCAGCGCGTCACCGACGACGACGAGGGGTGCCTTGCCGTTCATGTCACCTCCTGCCGTCGCCGTCGCGCCGCGGGTCGCCGCCGTCACGCCACCGGCCGTCGCGGCCTGGCCGGCCGCCGTGCCCGTTCTGCCGGCCGCCGCTGCCGTCGAGCCACCGGTCGTCACCGCCACGCAGGTCGCCGTGCCCGTCCCGCCGGCCGTCGCCGTCCCACCTGCCACCTGGCCCGTCCCGCCGGCCGTCGCCGTTCTGCCGGCCGGCGTCATGCGTGCGCCAGGTCCCGTTCTCCACCGCCGCGTCGAACGCCTCGCACACCATGTGCACCGCCACCAGGTGGAGTTCCTGCACGGTGGCCCCGGTCGGCGCCTCGACGCACAGGGACTCGTCGCCGCCCGCCATCAGCGGGTTGGGCGCGGGGCCGGTGAGGGCCCACACCCGTACGCCGGCCGCGCGGGCGGCGTCCGCGGCGGACAGCAGGTTGGCGCTGGCGCCGCTGGTGGACAGCAGCATGAGGACGTCGCCGGGACGGCCGTGGGCGCGGACCTGGCGGGCGAACACCTCGTCCACACCGTAGTCGTTGGCGATGGCGGTGGTGCTGGAGGTGTCGGCGTGCAGGGCGATCGCCGAGAAGGCGGGCCGGTCGTCGCGGTAGCGGCCGACGAGTTCGGCGGTCAGGTGCTGTGCCTGGGCCGCGCTGCCGCCGTTGCCCGCGGCCAGCAGCCGGCCGCCGCCGGTGAGCACGGCCGCCAGGTGCTCGCCCCACCGCTGGGTGATGTGCGCCGAGGCGCGGAACGCGGTCAGGGCGTCCTGGAGTTCGTCGCAGTGCACGGTGACGGGCGGGTGCACGGTCATCACGCCACCTCCTTCTGCTGTGCGTGTCCGGCGAGGACCTGGCGGTGGACCTGCTCCACGCCGTCGGCGACGCGCCGCCAGGTGTAGTGGGCGAGGACGCGGTCGCGGCCGGCGCCGCCGAAGCGGCGGCGCAGTGCGTCGTCGGTGAGGAGTTCGCGTACGGCGGCGGCGACCGACTCGGGGTCCTGCGGCGGGACGAGCCGGCCCGTGGCGCCCTCGGCGACGCTGTCGCGGTGGCCGCCGACGTCGGTGGCGACGACGGGTACGCCGCAGGCCATCGCCTCCAGCGGCACGATGCCGAACGGCTCGTAGACCGGCGTGCACAGCACCAGGTCCGCACTGCCGATGAGTGCGGGCATGCCGTCCGGGTCGACCGCGCCGAGCAGCCGCACCCGGTCGGCCACGCCGGCGCTCCGCGCGAGCCGCCGCAGCCGCCGCGCCTCGGGGTCGTCGGCGAGCCGGTCGGCGGCGGGTCCGCCCGCGATGAGGAGTTCGGCGTCCGGGATCCGGGCGAGGGCGCGTACGGCCTGGTCGTAGCCCTTGCGCGGGACGAGCCGGCCGCAGGCGAGCAGCCGGTGCCGCTCGCGGCGCGCCGGGACGCCGTCGGACCGTACGCCGGGCCGGAAGTGCTCGGCGTCCACCCCGCAGGGCACCACGGACACCTGGCGGCGCGGCACGCCCAGCTCGGCCAGTTCGTGCACCTCGTCGGTGCAGGTGGCCAGGACGCGGGCGCAGCCCCGGCCGATCTGCCGCTCGATGCCGACGCGTTCGGGCGGGCTGGTGTCGAGCCTGCCCTGGTGGCGGCGCTTGACGGTGCCGAGGGCGTGGAAGGTCTGCACGACGGGCACGCCGTGCGGCTGGGCGCCGATCCGGGAGGCCATGCCGGACATCCAGAAGTGGGCGTGTACCACGTCCGGCCGCTCGTGGGCCCAGGCGCGGGCCAGCCACGCGCCGAAGTCGGGCATGTACGGGAACAGTTCGTCCTTGGGGACGGGCGCGGCCGGCCCGGCGGGCACGTGCTCGACGACGGCCCCGCCGGGCAGCGGCACCCGGTCGGGCAGGCCGGCCGCGTCACGCCGGGTGTAGACCGTCACGTCGTGGCCGCGCCGGGCCAGTTCCTCGCTCAGGCGGGCCACGTACACGTTCTGGCCCCCTGCGTCGACGCCGCCGAGCGCGGCGAGGGGGCTCGCGTGCTCGGACACCATGGCGATCCTCATCGCGCCACCTCCTTCAGCAGCCGCTCCCAGTCGTCCAGGAAGCGGGAGAGCCCGTAGCGGGCGAGCGCCGCCGCCCGTGCTCCCTCGCCGACCATCCGCGCGTGCAGCGGGTCGGCGACGAAGTCCCGTACGGCGCGGGTCAGTTCGTCGATCCGGTTGGAGACAACTCCGGCGCCGGGCGGTACGGCCTCGGTCACCTCGGTGGTGGCGAGCGCGACCACGGGCATGCCGAGGTGCATCGCCTCCAGCAGGGACAGGCCGAGGGAGGTCCAGCGGACGGGGTGGACGTAGACGCGTCGCCGCGCCATGGCCGAGTGCAGTTCGCTCTGGGTGAGTTCGTGGGAGCGGCAGCGGTCGGCGGGGATGCCGAGATGGCCGGCGAGGTCCTCGGTGCCCATGCCGAAGACGTCCAGCGGGGCCGCCTCGGCGAAGGCCGGCAGCAGGTCGGTGCCGGTGGTACGGCCGCGCCGGACCGGCTCGTTGACGGCGACGGCGGCGCGTTCCAGCTCCCCGGTCCACAGCGGCCCGGGGTCGACGATGCCGTGCTCGATGACGGTGCTGGGCGTCGGACCGGCGTCCCACATCAGCCGGTTGAAGTGCGTGACGTGGACGAGGGTGACACCGGGGATGCCCGCTGCCGGATGGCGAGTGTCGGGCACCTCGCCGTGCGGGGCGTTGTGCTCCAGGTACACCAGCGGCGGTCGGCGGCCCAGCCACCGGTCGACCAGGTCGAGTTCGTGCGGGCGTTGCAGCACGACGACGTCGATGTCCTCGTCCCGCAGCCGCTCCGGCGGCACTTCGACGACCGAGTCGGGCCAGTCCCAGGTGCGGGCCCGGCCGAGTCCGTCGGGGCCCCGGTCGGGCGTGATGGGCACGACGTAGGTGTGCGGGCCCCGCACGAACGCGGTGGTCCACGACCCGTGCACGTGCCAGAGCAGGATCCTCATGCCGCCTCCCCCATCAGCTTCTCGACGGCGGTCACCACGTCGTGCGCGGTGACGGTGTCCAGGCAGGGATGACCGGGCACGGGGCATTCCCGCGCCCTGCTGTCCGCGCACGGGGCGTCCTGGTCGCCGAGCAGCACGTACGGGACGCCGTACGGCCGCCAGCGCTCGGCGGGGACGACCGGGGAGAACAGGGACACCACCGGGATGCCGACGGCGGCGGCGAGATGGGCGGGGCCGGTGTTGCCGGTGACGACGACGGTGGCGCCCGCGAGGACGCCGGCGAGTTCCGCGGCCCCGGTGCGGCCGCCGAGGTCGAGGGCCTGCGAGCCGGCGACGTGCGCGGTCAGGTCCCTCTCCCCCGCGCCGCCGGTGACCACCACGCGGTGCCCGGCGGCGGCCAGTTCGCGCACCGCCTCGGCACAGCGGCCGGGGCTCCAGGCGCGGGCGGGGACGCTGGCGCCGGGGTGCAGGACGACGTACGGCTCCGGGCCGGTGAGCCCTGCGGTGGCCGGTGGCGGAAGGACCCGGGGCCGGCCGTCGTCGGGCGGCGGGAACCCGGCGGCCTCGGCGAGGTCGAGCGCGGCCTCCACCTCGTGGGCGTGCGGGGCGCGGTGGTGGCGTACGTCGAGGAGGGAGCCCGGGTAGTCCTCGCTGTCGGCGGCGATGAAGTCCACGCCGGCCAGGCGCAGCAGCAGCGCGGTCGGCAGCGGGGACTGGTGGAACGACGTCAGGATCAAGGCCGTGTCGGCGTCGATGGTGTCGAGGAGCAGTTCGACCTCGCCGCGGCCGACGGGCGGGGGCGTGAGGCCCACCCAGGGCGCGTCCCACACGAGGACGTCGTCGACGCCCGGGAGCAGCCGGGCGGCGGGCGCGCCGCGCGGTCCGCACAGCAGGGTGACGGTGTCGGCGCGGGCGGCGACCGCGCGGATGGCGGGTCCGGCGAGCAGGACGTCGCCGAAGCTGTCGAGCCGGGTGACGAGTGCCTTCACGCGTCCCTCCGCTGCCCCGGGGCGGCCGTGTAGGCCTCCTGGATCGGGCGTTCGTCGGCGAGGACGCGGCCCTTGGGCGGTCCGTCCAGGACGGCGCGGACGGCGGTCAGCAGGTCGGGGGCGACGTGGTCGGCGTCCGCGGTCTCCTCGGGACGGGTCTGCGCGGTGGGGACGAGGATGCCGTGGGCGCCGGCGCGGCGGGCGGCCTCCACGTCGGCGCCGATGTCGCCGATGACGACGAGGTCGGCGGGGTTGGTGCAGATCCGCCCGGCCGCCCACAGCACCATGCCGGGCTGGGGCTTGCGGCAGTGGCAGCCGTCGTCGGGGCCGTGCGGGCAGACGGCGAACACCTCGAAGGGGCCGAGGAGTTCGTCGACGCGGTGGTTGACGCGGCGGACGTCGGCCTCGGTGAGCAGCCCGCGCGCCACACCGGACTGGTTGGTGACGACGCCGGTGCGGATGCCGCGTTCGCGCAGGCGGGCGAGTGCCTCGCGGGCGCCCTCGACGGGGCGTACGCGGTCGGGGTCGGCGTTGTAGGGGACGTCGTGGACGAGGGTGCCGTCGCGGTCGAACAGCACGGCCTTGACCGGGGTCATCGTGCCACCTCCTGCCAGGAGGGGGCATGGCGGTGGCGCAGGGCGCCGGTCAGCCGGTGCCAGGTCGCGGCGGGCGGGATGAGCACGCTGGTCGCCAGCATGGTCGTCACTTCCTCGCGGGTGCGCGGGCCGGGTGTGATGCGGGCCCGGGCGAACTCCGCGGTGCCGGCCGCCCAGCCGAGCGCGCAGGCCGCGGCGGCCCGGCCGTGTCCCGTGGCGGCGAGGGCGCAGGCGGCTACGCCCGCGGTGGTGATCGCCGCGTGCTTGCGGATCCGGCCGCGCGGCGCGACGGCCTTGTCCCACCAGTCGGGTCCGTGCAGCCGCCGCATGAGGGCGTCGTCGGCGTTGCCGCGCTGCTGGCGCACGGACACCCAGCGGTCGGCGGGGCGCACGGGGTGGCGGGTGGTGCGGCGGCCCTGCCGGATGCGCCAGCCGGCGTCGAGGAGGCGCAGCGCGAGGTCGGCGTCCTCGCGGAAGGCGCGCCGGAAGCGTTCGTCGAAGCCGCCGACCTGCTTGAGGGCGTCGGTGCGGTAGGCCATGTCGGCGGTGATCCAGTGGGCGCGGGCGAGTCCGGCGGTGCCGCGTTCCCAGTCGGTGGGGCGGCGTTCGCCGGGCAGCGGGACGGTGATGTCGCCCTGGACGCCCGCGATGTCGGGGGACGCCTCGGCGAGGTCCTCGGCCAGTTGGTCGGCCCAGTGGGGTCCGACCTGGACGTCGTCGTCGAGGAACACGGTCCACGGCGCGGTCACGGCCCGCAGCCCGGTGTTGCGGGCGGCGGCGGGCCCGCGTCCGCCACCGGTGAGTACGGTCGTGCACTCCCGGAGGTCGCCGAGGACGCTCAACGGGTGCTCCAGTTTTCCGGGTTCGGGGTCGGGCCGGTCGTCGACGAGGACGATCTGCTCGGGGCGCGGCCCGGTCGCGGCGGCGAGCGCGGCGAGACAGTCGGCGAGGGTGTCCCGTACGAGGGTGGGGATGACGACGGCGTAGGAGGTCATGCCGCTGCCCTCCCCGCGTCGAACATCCGCCCCCGGCGGACCGCGTACGGGCCGATGGCCAGCAGGTCGACGGGCGCGGAGCCGAAGCACTCCAGGGCGTCGCGCGGGTCGTCGACCATGGGCCGCCCGGCGGTGTTGAGGCTGGTGTTGACGACCACGGGCAGTCCGGTGCGCCGCTCGAAGGCGCTCAGCATCCGCGCCACCAGGGGTTCGCGCCTTTCCTCGACGGTCTGGATGCGGGCGGTGCCGTCGACGTGCACGACGGCCGGGATGCGGTCCCGCCACTCCTTCGCGACGTCGTGCACGAACAGCATGTACGGGCTGGGCAGCGGGCCGCCGGAGAACAGGTCGGCGGCGCGGTCGGCGAGGACCATCGGGGCGACGGGCCGGAACTCCTCACGGCCCTTGACGTGGTTGAGGCGTTCCAGGTTCTCGGCGCGGCCCGGGTGGGCGAGCAGGGAGCGGTGCCCGAGGGCGCGCGGCCCGTACTCGCTGCGGCCCTGGAACCAGGCGACCACTCCGTCCCGGGCCAGTTCCTCGGCGACGGTCTCGGCGATGTCGTCGGGCTTCTCGTAGGGGATCGCCGCCGTGTCGAGCCAGGCGCGCAGTTCGTCGTCGCTCCAGCCGCGGCCGAGGTCGGCGCCGGGCATCGGCTCGGGCTGTCCTGTCTCCGTCGCAGCGAGGTGCAGCGCGCCGCCGAGCGCGGTGCCGGCGTCCCCGGCGGCGGGCTGCACCCACACGTACCGGTACGGGCCCTTGGCCACGATCTTCGAGTTGGCGACGCAGTTGAGGGCGACGCCCCCGGCCATCGTGAGTGCGTCGCCCCCGGCCTCGCGGTGCAGCCAGTGCACGAGTTCCAATAGGACCTCTTCGAGGACGGCCTGGGTGCTCGCGGCGAGGTCGGCGTGGTCCTGGTTCCAGGGTTCGCCCTTGGCGCGGGGCGGCGCGAACGCGGCCCAGTCGACGCCGTGGGCGCGGAAGCCGCCGTGGCCGGTGGGGTGGACGTACTGCCGCAGCTGCGGCAGGAAGCGCGGGGTGCCGTAGGAGGCGAGGGCCATCACCTTGTACTCGTCGCTGCTGCGCAGGAACCCGAGGTGTTCGGTGAGGTCCTCGTAGACCAGGCCGAGGGAGTCGGGCAGCGCCTGCGTGGCTAGGGTGTCGAGCTTGCCGTCGCGGTAGCGGCCGGCCAGGTGGGAGGCGGCCTCGCCGCGGCCGTCCAGGACGAGGACGGCGCTGTCGGGGTGCGGGGAGGCGGGCCCGGCGGAGGCGGCGTGCGCGACGTGGTGGGGGACGAAGACGACCCGCTCGGGGTCGAGGCCGGGCAGGGCCTCGGCGAGGAACTCGGGGGCGCGGCGCGCGTACTCCAGGCGCAGCGGGTCCCAGGGGTCGTTCAGGCCCATGTCGCGGGCGGGCCGGGCGAGCTTCGGGTCGAAGGAGTAGGTGACGGCGTCCAGGTCCGCGGGCCGCAGGCCCGCCTGCTGCAGGCACCAGCGGGCGGACAGCTCCGGCAGCTCCCACGCGGAGAACGGCAGCGGGCGCTTGCCGTGCTTGCGCCGGCTGAAGCGCTCCTCCTCGGCGGCCGCGACCGTGTGGCCGTCGATGACGAGAGCTGCGGCCGGGTCGTGGAAGAGGGCATTGATACCAAGGATGCGCATGGGCTCCATCCCGAGCTGTGAGGCGTTCGGTGCCTCGGCGAGTGCCGTACCGCGGCTGTCTCAAACACTTGGAGACAACTGACCGCCCGATAGCCGGATTTTTCACTTGATGTAGTACTGAAGGCTCACGCTGTAATCACACTCAGGCGGCCACCGACCGCGAGAACCAGCCAATGGTCCGTTCCAGCCCTTCGCTCCACCCGACGCGGGGTTGCCAGTCGAGCCGTTCCCGGGCGAGGCGAGTGTCGGGGCGGCGTCGGGCCGGGTCGTCGACGGGGCGGTCCACGAACCGGATCCGGGAGGCGGAGCCGGTGATCTCCACGATCCGGCGGGCCAGCTCCAGCATCGTGATCTCGTCGCCGCCGCCGATGTTCACGGGCCCGGTCTCGGTGGAGGCGGCCAGCGCGAGGACGCCGTCCACGGTGTCGTCGACGTAGCACAGCGAGCGCGTCTGCCCGCCGTCTCCGGCGACGGTCAGGGGCATGCCGTCCAGGGCCTGCGCGATGAAGGTGGGGACGGCGCGGCCGTCGCCGGTGCGCATGCGGGGGCCGTAGGTGTTGAAGATGCGGACGATGGCGGTGTCGGTGCCGCGCGCCTGGCGGTGGGCGGTGACCAGGGCCTCCGCGAACCGCTTGGACTCGTCGTAGACGCTGCGCGGTCCGATCGGGTTGACGTTGCCCCAGTACGTCTCGCGTTGCGGGTGCTCCAGCGGGTCGCCGTACACCTCGGAGGTGGAGGCGAGCACGAGGCGGGCAGCGTCGGCGTGGGCCCGTTCCAGCGCGAGACGGGTGCCGGTGCTGCCGACGTCGAGGGTCTCCAGCGGCAGTCGCAGGTAGTCGGCGGGCGAGGCCGGGCAGGCGAAGTGCAGGACGAGGTCGAACCGGCCGGGCAGCGCCCGCCAGACCGCCGGGTCGGTGGCGTCACCGCGCACGAAGCGGAAGCCGGGCCACTGCTCCAGGTCGGCCACGTTGGCGCGGGAGCCGGTGGCGAGGTTGTCCAGGCAGACGACCTCCGTGCCGGCGTCGAGCAGCCGTGCGCACAGATGGGACCCCACGAATCCCGCACCGCCGGTCACCAGGGCCCGCCGCCAGGCGCGTCCGCTCACAGGACTCTCCTTCCGCTGGCGTTCACTTGCGTATCGGCGCGAGTAACCAGGCGGGGAGCCGGAACACTAGAAACCGGGACTATACACACTGTGTATAGTCCCGGCATGCCTTCTCTGACCAAGAAGATGAAGAAAACGGGGATCGCGTTCCGAACGGCCGGAACGCTCGCGGCGACCGCCGCCCTGACACTGCTCCTGAGCGGCTGCTCGGGACCCGACACCACGGCTCC
This sequence comes from Streptomyces sp. NPDC006235, assembly GCF_040613735.1. Taxonomy (NCBI): domain Bacteria; kingdom Bacillati; phylum Actinomycetota; class Actinomycetes; order Kitasatosporales; family Streptomycetaceae; genus Streptomyces; species Streptomyces sp. NPDC006235. Next base: position 147,334 of record NZ_JBEXSR010000009.1, on the reverse strand, counting down.
CAGCGCCGTCCGTGCACAGGCGGCGACGGACGTCCGGGCAGCGCGCTTCGGCACCGTCGACTGCCGTGAGGTGAAGTGCATCGCGCTCACCTTCGACGCCGGGCCGAGCGAGCACTCCGCACGCCTGCTGGACAGCTTGAAGGAGAAACAGGTCCCGGCGACCTTCTTCCTCCTCGGCAAGCGGCACATCGAGAAGTACCCGGAGCTGGTGCGGCGGATGGCGGACGAGGGCCACGAGGTGGCCAGCCACACCTGGGACCACAAGATCCTGACCCGGCTCAGACCCGAGGAGATACGCGAGGAGCTCGAACGCCCCAACCAGGAGATAGAACGCCTCACCGGACAGCGCCCGACCCTCATGCGCCCGCCGCAGGGCCGCACCGACGACACCGTCCACGAGATCTGCCGCGAGCTGGGCCTCGCCGAGGTGCTGTGGAGCGTGACGGCGAAGGACTACACGACGACCGACCCGGACCTGATCACCCGCCGCGTCCTCGCCCAGGCGTCCCGGGACGGGATCATCCTGCTGCACGACATCTACGACGGCACGGTGCCGGCGGTGCCGGGGATCATCGACGCGCTCAAGGAACGGGGCTATGTGTTCGTGACGGTGCCGCAGCTGCTGGCACCGGGGAAGGCGGAACCGGGGAAGGTGTACCGGTAGGGGCCGACAGAGGGTCGACGGCCCGGCGGGAAAAAGGAGTTGCGGCCGCCCTCGCGCGCGGGGAGGGTGCGAGGGGTGTCCGCAAAGTCCCGTCGTCCGCCCGGAGGGCGGGCCCGGAGGCGTCCGGTGCGTGCTCTGGGGGTCTCCCCGGCCGAAGGCTGGAGGAGTGCCGGGCGGACGCCCGCGTACTGGTTGTACGCGGGTGTTCGGCCGGTGCGGCGAGAGGGCGTGCCGGGCGTCGCAGGGCAGGCGGGACTCTGCGGACACCCCCTAGCGCTGAAAGGAGCACCGTTGTCGCACTCTGACGTTCCGGTCGTCCGGGAGTTCGCCGTGGCGGACCGGGACGCCGGGCCGTACGGCATCACCGCCGGGCCGGACGGGGCACTGTGGCTCACGTTCGTCCACAACGGCCGGATCGGGCGTCTCACGCCGGACGGCGAGCTCACGGAGTTCGCTCTGGACTCGCCGTCCTGCCGCCCCATGGTCATCGCGCCCGGGCCGGACGGGGCGCTGTGGTTCACCCGCTCCGCGGACCACCGGATCGGCCGCGTCACGGTCGACGGCGAGACGGCATCGTTCGCCGTGCCGACGCCCGACTGCGGCCCCTACGGCATCACGGCGGGCCCGGACGGCGCGGTCTGGTTCACGCAGATGAACACGGACCGCATCGGCCGTCTGACGACCGACGGGGAGATCACCGAGTTCGCCCTCCCGGTGACGGGCGCCTTCCCCTCGGCGATCACCGCGGGCCCGGACGGCGCCCTGTGGTTCACGCTCAACCAGGCCAACGCCCTCGGCCGCATCACCGTCACCGGCGACATCCGCCTGTACCCCCTGCCCACCCCGGACGCCGGCCCGGTCGGCATCACCAGCGACGGCACCGACCTGTGGTTCGCCGAGATCGCGGCCGGCCGGATCGGCAAGGCCTCCCCCGACGGCCGGATCGAGGAGTTCCCCCTCCCCGACCGCGACTCCCGCCCCCACGCCATCACCACGACCTCCCGCGGAGGCTGCTGGTTCACGGAGTGGGGCACCAACCGCATCGGCCACCTCTCCCCCACGGGAAACCTCCTGGAACTCCCCCTCCCGTCCCCGGACTCCGAACCGCACGGCATCACGACGACCCCGGACGGCACCGTGTGGGCGGCCCTGGAGAGGGGAGCTGTGGCACGGGTGACTCCGTAGCGGCGGGGGTCATTGGCCGCTCCGCGACAGACCCTCCACGAGTTGGGAGACGACGTCGAGAATGGTCTGCCCGAATGCGGTGGGAGCGATGAGCACGCCCAGCGTGAGGCAGAGGACCACGGTCATCTTCTCGTCGAACCGGCTTCGGGCGTGAGTGCGACGACGCAGCCGGACGACGACGATGACGGCAAGCAGAACAGCCACGTTGACGGTCACCACCACGCGCTCGGACCTCCCGTCAGCCCACAACTCTCCTGGTGATACCGGACCTCGACTCCGTTCTTGTGTAGCGTGAACGGTCTTGTGCCGAGGCGGGATCACCCCGCATTGGCGGCAAAGCACCCTCTCGTGGCGTGATCCCGCAGGCCCGAGAGCGGGGACCTGGAGTCAGCGCTCTCGTGGGCCGCGCGGCGGGCGCCGGCTGGGCCGGGTGGGTGAGGCGAGGGCGGGCGCAGCGCCTGGTGGTGGGGGAGTCCTTACGATCGTCGCGTGGCGAACATCCTGCTCGTACGTACCGTCCCGCTTCCCCTCGACGAGGCGTGGCGGCGGATCACGCTGTGGCCGCGGCACGGTGACGTGGTGCCGTTGACGTCGGTCAGGGTGGTCCCGCCCGAGCCGACCTGCGTGGGCACGGTCGTCGTGGCCCGCTCCGGTGTCGGGCCGCTGTCCTTCGAGGACCCGATGGAGGTCACGGTGTGGCAGCCACCGGAGGGCGGGGCGCCGGGGATGTGCCGTCTGGAGAAGCGGGGCCGGGTGGTGCTGGGCTGGGCGGAGCTGGAGGTGCGGCCGGGGCCCGGGAGCCGCAGCCGTGTGCTCTGGCGGGAGGAGATCCGGATCCGGCTGCTGCCGTCGCCCTTCGACGGCCTGCTGCGGCTCTCGGCGCGGTCCGTGTTCGGCCGGGCGCTGAACCGATTGCTCAGACGTCCGTGACGCCCCGGCGGCAGCCACGGGTGGCCCGTTGAGTCGACCTCACGCCACCGAGCCGATCCGGCCGGCCGTCTTCTGCCCCGGCTCGTGGTGGATCGGCGTATGCGCCCCGGTCAGCGAGACCCCGCTGCCGCCGCGCCGTCCGGCGACGATCTCCGACGCGATCGACAGGGCCGTCTCCTCGGGCGTACGGGCCCCGAGGTCCAGGCCGATCGGCGAGTGCAGCCGGCTCAACTCCAGCTCGGTCACGCCGACTTCGCGCAGGCGCGCGTTGCGGTCCAGGTGGGTGCGCCGGGAGCCCATCGCACCGACGTACGCCACCGGCAGCCGCAGCGCCAGCTTCAGCAGGGGCACGTCGAACTTGGCGTCGTGGGTGAGGACGCACAGGACCGTGCGCGCGTCGACGTCCGTGCGCTCCAGGTAGCGGTGGGGCCACTCGACGACGATCTCGTCGGCCTCCGGGAAGCGCGCCCGGGTCGCGAAGACGGGGCGCGCGTCGCACACCGTGACGTGGTAGCCGAGGAACTTGCCGATACGGACCAGGGCGGAGGCGAAGTCGATCGCGCCGAAGACGATCATCCGGGGCGGGGGGACGGATGACTCGACCAGGACCGTGAGCGGTGCTCCGCAGCGAGAGCCCTGCTCTCCGATCTCCAGGGTGCCGGTGCGGCCGGCGTCCAGGAAGGCGCCCGCCTCGGCGGCGACCGTGCGGTCCAGTTCCGGATGGGCGCCGAAGCCACCGTCGAAGGAGCCGTCGGGCCCGACCAGCAGGGCCCGGCCCGTCAGTTCGCGCGGGCCCGACACGATCCGCGCCACCGCCGCCGCTTCCCCTCGCGCGGCGGCGGTGAGCGCGGACGCGACCACCGGGCGGACCGGATCGCCGGCCCGCACCGGGGTGACCAGGATGTCGATGACGCCGCCGCAGGTCAGCCCCACGGCGAAGGCGTCGTCGTCGCTGTATCCGAAGCGCTCCAGGACGGTTTCGCCGTCCCGCAGCGCCTGCTCGCACAGCTCGTAGACCGCGCCCTCCACGCAGCCGCCGGAGACCGAGCCGATCGCCGTGCCGTCGGCGTCCACCGCGAGCGCGGCACCGGGCTGCCGGGGCGCGCTGCCGCCGACGGCCACCACGGTGGCCACGGCGAAGTCACGGCCCTGCTCGACCCACCGGTTCAGCTCCTCGGCGATGTCCAGCATCTGTCTCGGTCTCCTTGAGGCTGCACGACTGGGGCGACGGGCGTCAGTGGACGCCCAGCCAGCTCTCGATCGGGTTGAGGGCGAAGTAGACGAGGAACACCGCCGTCAGGATCCACATGAAGGCGCCGATCTCCCGCACCTTGCCCTGGGCTGTCTTGATGGCGACGTAGGAGATGACGCCCGCGGCGACACCGGTGGTGATGGTGTACGTGAACGGCATCAGGACGACCGTCAGGAACACCGGGATGGCGGTGGCACGGTCGGACCAGTCCACGTGCCGGGCGTTCATCAGCATCATCGCGCCGATGACGACGAGGGCGGCGGACGCGACCTCCTGCGGCACGATCGCCGTGAGCGGCGTGAAGAACAGGCAGGCCGCGAAGAACGCTCCCGTGACCACGGACGCGAGACCCGTCCGGGCACCCTCGCCGACCCCCGTGGCCGACTCGATGAACACCGTCTGACCCGAGCCGCCGGACACGCCTCCGATCGCGCCGCCGGCCCCGTCGATGAACAGCGCCTTGGACAGGCCCGGCATCCGGCCCTTGTCATCGGCGAGCTTCGCCTCGGTCCCGACGCCGATGATGGTCGCCATCGCGTCGAAGAACCCGGCCAGCACCAGCGTGAACACGATCATGCCGACGGTCATCGCGCCGACCTCGCCCCAGCCGCCGAACTCCACGTCCCCGAAGAGCGAGAAGTCGGGCATGGACACCGCGCCGCCGTGCAGCTCGGGGGCGCCGGCCGCCCACTGCTTGGGGTCGATGACGCCCGCGGCGTTCAGGATCGCGGCGACGACCGTGCCGCTGACGATGCCGATGAGGATGGCGCCCGGGATGTTCCGGGCCTGGAGCATGAAGATCAGCAGCAGGGTGCCGGCGAAGAGCAGCACCGGCCAGCCGGCCAGTTCGCCCGCCGGGCCGAGCGTGACGGGAGTGGCCTTCCCCTGGTGCACGAAGCCGGACTTGTAGAAGCCGATGAGGGCGATGAACAGGCCGATGCCCATGGTGATGCCGTGCTTGAGCGCGAGCGGGATCGCGTTCATGATCATCTCGCGCAGGCCGGTGACGACCAGCAGGCAGATGACCAGGCCGTACATCACGCACATGCCCATCGCCTGCTGCCAGGTCATCTCGGGCGCGACCTGGGAGGCGAGGACCCCGGAGACGGAGAGGCCGGCGGCGAGGGCGAGCGGCACCTTGCCGACGAGACCCATCAGCAAGGTGGTGAGGGCCGCCGCGAACGCGGTCGCGGTGATCAGGCCCTGCTGCGCGAGGGTGTTCCCCGCCACGTCCCTGCCGGACAGGATCAGGGGGTTGAGCAGGAGGATGTACGCCATCGCCATGAAGGTGGTGACGCCGCCGCGCACTTCGCGCGCGACCGTGGACCCTCTGTGGGATATGTGGAAGTACCGGTCGAGCCAGGACCGTCCGGCCGGGACGCGGGTGCCTTCGCCCGCGTCTTCGGCTGTGGTCCTCGGCTCAAGTGACTGCTGGGTCATGTGGGCCTACTCCCAAGTTTCATAGGGGGTTGGGACGCACGACCCGGGGGACGGCCCGAGGCGAACGAAAGGGGTCCGGGGGACGCGGTCCCCCGGACGGAACTCTCCTGCTCAGGCCTCGGAGAGTGACGTGCCCGTCAAGTGCTCGGGCCGTACCGGAGTCCGGTTCAGCTCGAGCCCGGTCGCGTTCCGGATGGCCGCGAGGACCGCCGGCGTCGACGACAGGGTGGGCGCCTCACCGATGCCGCGCAGCCCGTACGGGGCGTGGTCGTCGGCGAGTTCGAGCACGTCGACCGGGATGGTCGGCGTGTCGAGGATGGTCGGGATCAGGTAGTCCGTGAAGGAGGGGTTCTTCACCTTCGCCGTCTTCGGGTCGACGATGATCTCCTCCATGACGGCCACGCCCAGGCCCTGTACGGTGCCGCCCTGGATCTGGCCGAGCACCGACAGCGGGTTGAGCGCCTTGCCGACGTCCTGGGCACAGGCCAGTTCGATGACCTTCACCAGGCCGAGCTCGGTGTCGACCTCGACGACGGCGCGGTGCGCGGCGAAGGAGTACTGGACGTGCCCGTTGCCCTGCCCGGTGCGCAGGTCGAAGGGCTCGGTCGGCCGGTGCCGCCACTCCTCCTCGACCTCCACGACCTCGTCCTCCAGGACGTCGGCCAGATCCCCGAGGACCTCACCGCCGTCGGTGACGACCTTGCCGCCCTCCAGGAGCAGTTCGGCCGTCGCCCAGGCCGGGTGGTAGGAGCCGAACTTGCGGCGGCCGATCTCCAGCACCTTCTCGCGGACCAGCTCACAGGCGTTCTTCACGGCACCGCCGGTGACGTACGTCTGCCGGGAGGCCGACGTCGAACCGGCGCTGCCCACCCGGGTGTCGGCGGGGTTGATGGTCACCTGTGTGACGCCCAGTTCGGTGCGGGCGATCTGGGCGTGGACCGTGACCCCGCCCTGGCCCACCTCGGCCATGGCCGTGTGGACGGTGACGACGGGCTCGCCGCCGACGACCTCCATCCGGACCTTCGCGGTCGAGTAGTCGTCGAACCCCTCGGAAAAGCCCACGTTCTTGATGCCGACCGCGTAGCCGACACCGCGTACGACGCCTTCGCCGTGCGTGGTGTTGGACAGGCCGCCCGGCAGCTCCCGCAGGTCGGCGCCCTCGCTGGACTCCCACTGGCGCTCCGGCGGCATCGGCATCGCCTTGACGCGGCGCAGGAGTTCGGCGACCGGGGCCGGAGAGTCGACCGGCTGCCCGGTCGGCATGAGCGTGCCCTGCTCCATGGCGTTGAGCTGCCGGAACTCCACCGGGTCCATGCCGAGTTCCTTCGCCAGCTTGTCCATCTGCGCCTCGTAGGCGAAGCAGGCCTGGACCGCGCCGAAGCCGCGCATGGCGCCGCAGGGCGGGTTGTTGGTGTAGAGGGCGATGGCCTCGATGTCCACGTCGTCGATCACGTACGGGCCGACCGACAGGGAGGAGGCGTTGCCGACGACCGCCGGGGAGGCGGAGGCGTAGGCGCCGCCGTCCAGGACGATCCGGCACTTCATGTGCGTGAGCTTGCCGTCCTTGGTGGCCCCGTGCTCGTAGTAGAGCTTGGCGGGGTGGCGGTGGACGTGCCCGAAGAAGGACTCGAACCGGTTGTAGACGATCTTGACGGGCTTGCCCGTGCGCAGCGCCAGCAGGCAGGCGTGGATCTGCATGGACAGGTCCTCGCGGCCGCCGAACGCGCCGCCGACGCCGGACAGCGTCATCCGCACCTTGTCCTCGGGCAGGCCGAGCACGGGCGCGATCTGGCGCAGGTCGCTGTGCAGCCACTGGGTGGCGATGTAGAGGTGGACGCCGCCGTCCTCCTCCGGCACGGCGAGACCGGACTCGGGGCCGAGGAAGGCCTGGTCCTGCATGCCGAAGGTGTACTCGCCCTCGACGATCACGTCGGCCCGCTCGCGGGCCCGGGCCACGTCCCCGCGGACGATCGGCTGGCGGTGGACGATGTTCGGGTGCGGGACATGACCGGCGTGGTGGTCGTCGCGGTTCTCGTGGACGAGGATCGCGTCCGGCGCGGTGGCCGACGCCTCGTCGGTGATGACGGGCAGTTCGCGGTAGTCCACCTTGATCTTGGCGGCGGCGCGGCGCGCGGTCTCCGGGTGGTCGGCGGCGACGAGCGCGACCGGCTCGCCGTGGTGGCGGACCTTGCCGTGGGCGAGGACCGGGGTGTCCTGGATCTCCAGACCGTAGTTCTTCACGTCCGTCGGCAGGTCGTCGTACGTCAGCACGGCGTAGACGCCCGGCGTGGCCAGGGCCTCGCTCGTGTCGATGGACACGATCTCGGCGTGCGCGACGGTCGACCGGAGGATCTGGCCCCACAGCATGTCCTCGTGCCACATGTCGGACGAGTACGCGAACTCGCCGGTGACCTTGAGGGTGCCGTCCGGGCGCAGCGTGCTCTCGCCGATGCCGCCCTTGGTCTGGGATCCCTGGGTGATCTTCGTGGGGGTTCCGCTGGGGGAAGCCATGATCAGACCGCCTCTCCCTGCCGGGCGGCCGCCAGGCGGACCGCGTCCATGATCTTCTCGTAGCCGGTGCAGCGGCACAGGTTGCCCGACAGGGCCTCGCGGATGTCCGCGTCGGTCGGGGTCGGGTTGCGCTCCAGCATCTCGTCGGCGGCGACCAGCAGACCGGGCGTACAGAAGCCGCACTGGACGGCGCCGGCGTCGATGAACGCCTGCTGGATCGGGGACAGCTCGGCGCCCTCGCCGGTGTGGGAGTCCTGGCCCTTCGCCACCCACTGCTGAGCATCCTGCAGCGAGGTACCGCAGGCACTCGTGGCGCAACCACCGTGCTCGGCGCGCTGCCTGGCGTAGTCGGCCAGCCCCTCGACGGTGACGACCTCGCGGCCCTCCACCTGCCCGGCGGCGACCAGGCAGGAACACACCGGCACGCCGTCCAGCCGGACCGTGCACGATCCGCACTCGCCCTGCTCACAGGCGTTCTTCGAACCCGGCAGACCGAGCCGCTCCCGCAGCACGTAGAGCAGGGACTCGCCCTCCCACACGTCGTCGGCTTCCTGCGGACGGCCGTTGACCGTGAAGTTGACGCGCATTACGCAGCTCCCTCGGTGGTGCGGCGGGTGCCGCGGTAGGACTCCCAGGTCCAGGTCAGCGTGCGGCGGGCCATGACGCCGACGGCGTGGCGGCGGTAGCTCGCGGTGCCTCGGACGTCGTCGATCGGGTTGCAGGCGGCGGAGCACAGGTCCGCGAACTGCTTGGCGACCGACGGGGTGATGATCTTCCCGTTGTCCCAGAAGCCGCCCTCCTCCAGAGCGGCGTTCAGGAATTCCTCCGCGGCCTTGGCCCGAACGGGTGTCGGCGCTGCCGAGCCGATGCCGGTCCGCACGGTCCGCGTCTTCGGGTGCAGTGCCAGCCCGAAGGCGCACACGGCGATGACCATCGCGTTCCGGGTCCCCACCTTGGAGAACTGCTGCGGCCCGTCGGCCTTCTGCACGTGCACGGCGCGGATCAGCTCATCGGGGGCCAGCGCGTTGCGCTTCACACCCGTGTAGAACGCGTCGATCGGGATACGGCGCGCCCCGCGCACCGACTCCACCTCCACCTCGGCGCCCGCGGCGAGCAGGGCGGGGTGGGCGTCGCCGGCCGGGGAGGCGGTGCCGAGGTTGCCGCCGACGCCGCCGCGGTTGCGGATCTGCGGGGAGGCGACCGTGTGCGAGGCCAGGGCGAGCCCCGGCAGCTCGGCGCGCAGGTTCTCCATGATCTTGGTGTACGGCACGGAGGCACCGAGCCGTACGCTCTCCTCGCCGACCTCCCACTCGCAGAGGTCTCCGATGCGGTTCAGGTCCATGAGGTACTCGGGCCGGCGGTGGTCGAAGTTGATCTCGACCATCACGTCGGTGCCACCCGCAATCGGCACAGCGGTGGGATGCTCGGCTTTCGCGGCGAGCGCCTCCTCCCAGCTGGCGGGGCGAAGGAAGTCCATGACCGGCTCTCTTCTTCGTCTTCTCGTGGGGCGTTCAGATTGAGCCAATCCGTGTGCGGCGGTCCCGGCTCGTTCCTGTGCTGTCAACGCGTAGTGGCCTCAGTACACAGGCCGGTGCTCCGGCGCGGTCAGTCACGGAAACCATGAAGGAGTTGGCTGGCCAGGACGGTCATCTTGTAGATTCGTATGAACGGAGGCCATCAGCAACCTCCTCGTTTTCCTGTGGAAACGCGCGACACAGCCGCGTGACCTGGGACACAGCCAGGACCGGCAAGATCCACCATGGATTTCGAGACAAAGAACGGCGGCGACGAGAAATGCGGCTGCGCGCACTGCTGGACACCGACGCGCTGGGCCTCAAGCTGCTCGGCGGCGAGGACGAGCTGGACCGCACCGTGCGCGGGGTGATGACCACCGACCTGCGCGACCCGAGCCGCTACCTCTCGGGCGGTGAGTTGGTGCTGACGGGCCTGGCCTGGCGGCGGGACGCCGCGGACTCGGAGCCGTTCGTGCGGATCCTGGTGCAGGAGGGGGTCACGGCCCTCGCCGCGGGCGAGGCCGAGCTCGGCGACGTACCGGACGACCTGGTCGAGGCCTGCGCCCGCCACCGCCTCCCGCTCTTCGCGGTGCACGAGTCGGTGGCGTTCGCGACGATCACCGAGCACGTCGTACGGCAGGTCTCCGGCGAACGCGCGGGCGACCTCGCGGCCGTGGTCGACCGCCACCGCCGGATGATGACCTCCGGCCCGGCGGGCGGCGGCCCGGACGTCGTCCTGGACCTCCTGGGCTCCGACCTGGACCTGCGCGCCTGGGTCCTCTCCCCCACCGGCCGCCTGATCGCGGGCCCGAAGGCGTCCGGCCCCGCCCTCACCGCCGAGGCCTGCGGCCGGCTGGCGGCGGAACACCTGGCCGCCACCCGCACGGGCCGCCGCGCCCCGCACCGCGTCCTCCTGGGCGGCACCACCTACTCCCTCTTCCCCATCCGCTCGACGGGCCGCGCACCGCAGACCGCCCGGGACGCCCGCGAGACCGTCCTGTCCGACTGGCTGCTCGCCGTCGAGGCGGACGCCGGGGACTGGGCGGAGGAGCGTCTCGACCTGCTCTACGGCGTCACCCAGCTGATCGCGGTCGAGCGGGACCGCCGCGACGCCGCCCGCACGGTCCGCCGCCGCCTCGCCCAGGAGGTCCTGGAACTGGTCCAGACGGGCGCGGCCCCCGCGGAGATCGCCGCCCGCCTCCGGGTGGCCGCCCCCGTCCTGCTGCCCGGCCTCGGGGCCGCGCCGCACTGGCAGGTGGTCGTGGCCCGCGTCGACTGGGACGGCGCCGAGATCGAGGAGGGCCCGGTCGCCCAGGCCCTGCTGGAGGAGATCCTCGTCGACCCCCTGGCGGCCGGCCCGGAGCACTCCGACCGCATCGCCGTGGCCCACACGGGCGACGAGGCCGTCGCCCTCGTCCCGCTCCCCGCCGTCCCGACGGAGCACGACGGCTCCAGCGACGTCCTCGCGGACGCGCTCCTGGAGTCCGTACGGGATCCCCTGACGGCCGGCCTGAACGACGACGGCCGTCTCACGCTGGGCGTCAGCGCGGCCGTGCACTCGGCGGAGGGCCTGCGCGGCGCGCTGGAGGAGGCCCGCCACGCCCGCCGGGTGGCGGCCGCCCGCCCGGGCCGGGTCTGCGCGGCGGGACACCAGGAACTGGCCTCCCACGTCCTGCTGCTGCCCTTCGTCCCGGACGACGTCCGCCGCGCCTTCACGGCCCGCCTCCTGGACCCGCTGCGCGACTACGACCGCCGCCACCGCGCCGAGCTGATCCCCACGCTGGAGGCGTTCCTGGACTGCGACGGCTCCTGGACCCGCTGCGCCACCCGGCTGCACCTCCACGTCAACACCCTGCGCTACCGGGTGGGACGCATCGAGCAGTTGACGAGCCGTGACCTGTCCCGCCTCGAAGACAAGCTGGACTTCTTCCTGGCCCTGCGGATGAGCTGAGACACGGGGCGCCCCGGCGCGAACACGGGCGCCCAGGAGTCCCACGACTTTGTGAAATCCTTCACCCACCCTCTTGGCCCGGCCCCGCGATTCGTGCTGAGATGCCGCCACCACTCAACAGCTCGATGGCGTGCTCGGGGAGGGCAACGTGGCGCATTCCGCCATGTCTGGTAACGGAACGACCGCCGGTGACGATCCCCTCCAGACCGCGGTATGGCGGCTGCGCTCACGCGCGTGCTGGTCCGACGCGGCCGCCCTGCTGCTACCGGCCACCCCCGCGGCGGCGCTGCAACGCGCCTCGCTGCTGGTGGAACGGTGTCTGTACACGGAGCAGGGCTGGGAGGAGGCCGAGGACGCCCTGCGCACGGCGGAGGCGCTGGCTCACAGCGACGACGAGCGGGGCGCGGCCGCTTGTGAACGCGGGTACTTGGCCTACGCCGCGACCGTGCTCGCGGTGCGCGACCGGGCCGACGAGGCGCGGGCGGCGCTGGGGCGGGCCGCGGCGCTGGTCCCTCCGGGGGCTCCGCAGCGGGCCCTGCTGGACTTCCGTCGTGGGCTGCTCGCGGAGAACCTGACGCGTTCCCCGCAGGCGGCGCGGGCCGCGTACCGCCGCGCGCACGCGGGGGCGACGGCGCAGTCCGACCCGTTGCTGCTGTCCTTCACGTGGCGGCACCTGGCCGGACTCGCGTTGCGGGAGGGGGAGTTGGCGGAGGCCCGGCACGGTTTCGCGGAGTCGCTGCGGATCCGTGAGGAGCTGGGTTATCTCGTCGGTACGGCACCGGCACTGGTGTCGCTCGCCGACACGGAGACGGAGCCGGAGGCGTCGCGCCTGCGGGAGGAGGCCCGGCGGTTGTTCCGGTTGCTCGGGGGTGTGCCGACGTGGCTGGCACGGCAGTTGGCACCGGTGCCTCCCGCGGCGACGGCTTGAGGGCGCTGTCAGGTGCCCGGCGTGGTCACTGAGGCCGGGTGGGTGCGCAGCTCGGCGTTGCGGGGTGCCGACGGCAGCAGCCCAGGGGGTTTCGCAGCCCGGCGTTGCGGGGTGCCGCTGCGCCCACCCGTGCCGCCCTGGGGTACCTCCCAGGCCCTTAAGGCACTGGGGGAGGCACGACTGCCCGCAGCTAAGCGGGAGGTCGGTACGCAACCCCATCGCGCCGTTCCGAGGACGGACACCCCCCGGCGCGACCCCGACCCACAAGCCAGCCGCAGGCGCACGGCGCGACACCCCCACTCAGCCCGCGCCGGCGAAGTGCTCCCCCACCAGCGCCCGCACCACGTCCAGATCCCTGGCGATCAACGCGTCCAGCAGCGCCGTGTGTTCATGTGCGTCCGCCACCAGATCGGCCCGGCCCCGCATCCCCGGCCCGCTCCCCACCAGCGGCCACTGCGCCCGCCGGTGCAGATCCTCCGCGACCTGCACCAGCTGCTCGTTCCCGGAGAGGGACAGCACCGCCCGGTGGAACCCCCGGTCGGACTCCGCGTAGGTCGCCCGGCAGCCGGAGGACGCCGCGCGGACCGTCGCCTCGGCGAGGGGACGCAGCTCGGCCCAGCGCTCCGCCGGCACCGTCCGCGCCAGCCGCAACATCACCGGCACCTCGATCAACGCCCGCACCTCGGCCAGCTCCGCGAGCTCCCGGGCCCCCCGCTCGACCACCCGGAACCCGCGGTTCGGCACGACCTCGACGGCGCCCTCCAGGGCCAGCTGCTGCATGGCCTCCCGCACCGGCGTCGCCGAGACCCCGAACCGCTCGCCCAGCACCGGCGCCGAGTACACCTCCCCGGGCCTGAGGTCCCCGGCCACCAGCGCGGCCCGCAGCGCATCGACGATCTGCCCGCGCACCGATGACCGCTGCACGACGGGCCGGCTGCGCGGAGCAGCCGGCGGGGCGGGCTCACTGTGCGTGTGCTCCCCCCGCACCTCGGCACTGGCGCCAGGCCTCACCCGACCCGCATCCGCCGCCCCAGCCTGCTGCGGCACCCGGACCTGCCCACCCGGCAGCTCCACCCCCGGCACCTCCGCCCCGGCGGAGCCCTGCGCGCCCTGCTTCACGGCTCGGCTCCTCCTCCGGACGTATCGGTACTTGGGGTCATTACGGCGGGTTGTTACTCGCCCGTCAAGCACCATAAGCGCACCGGCCCCCAGTTCAAATCCCAGCGATCTTCGGTAAGGTAAGGCTTACCTTCAAACGACCCGTTCAACAGACGCGGACCGGTGATCACATGCCCCAGCCCCCTTCGGCCCTCTCCGGCGCGTACGCCCGTCTGGCCGAGGTCCTCCCGGGGCTGGCCATCACGGAGCTGACCGCCGGGGACGAAACCCCCCACGGCGGCAACTGGATCACCGCCGCCGCGCTCGCGGAAGCCGGCTCCGGCCTCGACACCTACCTGTCCTGGGACGACGCCCGGATACGCCGGGACTACGGCCGGCAGGCACGGCCCGACGTCATCGCCAGCTTCGGCCTGCACCGCTACGCCTGGCCCGCCTGCCTCCTGATCACCGTCCCCTGGTTCCTGCACCGCCGCGTCCCCCGCTACCCGGTGACACACGTCTCCTACGACCGCACCACCCCCGCCCACCCCGTCGGCCACCTGGCCGTCCGCCCGTCCGGTTTCGCCTGCCTGCCCGGCGACGAGGCCGCCGCACTGCCCGGCGCCCGGGTCGTCCCGGACGAGGAGGCGCTGCGGGCCGAGGTGCGGTCGGCGGTCGCGGAGCACCTGGAGCCGGTCCTGGCCGGTTTCGGCCCCCGGATGCGGCGCCGCGGCCGGGCCCTGTGGGGTATGGCGACGGACGAGATCGTCGAGGGGCTCTGGTACGTCGCCCAGCTGCTCGGCGAGATCGAGGAACGGCGCGCGATGCGCGAGCTGGAGCTGCTCCTGCCGGGCGCGACCAAGCCGTACGTGGGCACGGCGGCTTTCCGCGAACTGACCGGCCCCGACGGGAAGCGGCTGCGCACCCGGGACCGCGCGAGCTGCTGCATGTTCTACACCCTGCGCCCCGAGGACACCTGCGCCACCTGCCCGCGCACCTGTGACGCCGACCGGGTCACCAAGCTGCTGGCCACGGCCAGTTGAGGCAACCCCGGGCAGACCCGGACAGAGCAGTCCCGCCACCCCGGTAGGATCATCGCCGAACCGGCCACCCACTCGCGCGCAGCCGATTCACACCTTCCTCACGGGTCACGGAAGCTTTCCGGGGAACCACCCGTACGGGTACTCTTCTTCGAACTCAACTCCTGCCCCTCAAGCGGCAGTTCGAGCAGAATGCCGCCCTGGGCAATCCCTTGCACTTCCTTGGCGGCCTCTTGCGCCGAAACCCCCTGAGGGCCGGTGGGATTGGGCCACTATGGCGGGCGTTACGCCCTATCCCAATGCAAGGGACCACCCAGATGAGACTGACCGACATATCGCTGAACTGGCTGCTTCCGGGCGCCGTGCTTCTCCTGGGCATGCTGGCGGCGGTGGCGGTGCTCGCGCGCGGCAAGCGCTCCTCGGTCAAAGACACGAGCGCGGACGATTCCTGGGAGCGCAACGAGGAACGCCGCAGACGCAAAGAGGCCCTTTACGGCACCGTCTCCTACGTCCTCCTGTTCTGCTGTGCGGCCGTCGCCGCCGCGCTCTCCTTCCACGGCCTGGTCGGCTTCGGCGAGCAGAACCTCGGCCTTTCCAACGGCTGGCAGTACCTCGTCCCGTTCGGCCTGGACGGCGCGGCGATGTTCTGCTCCGTACTCGCCGTGCGCGAGGCCAGCCACGGTGACGCGGCGCTCGGCTCGCGGATACTGGTCTGGACGTTCGCCTTCGCCGCGGCCTGGTTCAACTGGGTGCACGCGCCCAGGGGCGTCGGCCACGACGGCGCCCCCCACTTCTTCGCCGGCATGTCCCTCTCGGCGGCGGTCCTCTTCGACCGCGCGCTGAAGCAGACCCGCCGGGCCGCCCTGCGCGAGCAGGGCCTGGTGCCGCGCCCGCTGCCGCAGATCCGTATCGTGCGCTGGCTGCGCGCCCCGCGCGAGACGTACAGAGCCTGGTCGCTGATGCTCCTGGAGGGTGTGCGCAGCCTGGACGAGGCCGTCGACGAGGTGCGCGACGACAAGCGCAAGAAGGACGAGGCCCGCCAGCGTCGGCGCGACCAGCAGCGCGTGGAGCGCGCCCAGTTGAAGGCGATCAGCCGCGGTCACCGCGGCCATCTCGGCCGTGGTGGCGGCCGGCAGCTGGAGGTGCAGGTGGAGCGCGGCTCCTCGCAGGTCTCCGCGGAGCCTGCCATATCCGCACCGGAACCACTGCCCGTGCGCTCGCGTCCCTCCCTTCAGCCCGTTCGCCACGGGGCTGACCCGGTGACCGTCGACCTCACCGCGGAGGACGACACGCAGGCGCTGCCGCGTCTGGACTCCCTGGAGCGCAAGCTCAAGGACCTGGAGCAGCAGTTCGGCTGACCGAGCGGCTCAGAAACAGCGCCGGGAAGGGGCGTGGCCTGCGGGGCCGCGCCCCTTTCTCCGTTCTCCTGTCCTGCTCTCTCCGTGCGGCCGCGTTCACGCCGCCTCGGCCTCCAGCTCGAACCAGACGGCCTTGCCCACGCCGTGCGCCCTGACTCCCCAGGCGTCCGCGAGGGACTGCACCAGGAACAGGCCTCTGCCGTTCGTACCGTCGTCGGCGACCGGTACGCGCAGCCGGGGCCTGCGGGCCACGAAGTCCCGTACCTCCACCCGTAGTCCGCGGGGCCCGACGGTGGCCGTCAGGACCGCGTCGTGGTCGGTGTGGACGATCGCGTTGGTGACGAGTTCGCTGGTGAGCAGTTCCGCCACGTCCGCTCGCGCGGTCCTCCCCCACTGCCCGAGCAACTCCCGCAGGGCTCTGCGGGCTTCCGGCACGGCCCGCAGGTCCGCCCGCCCGAGTCTGCGCCTCAACTGAGGCGCCGGCACCTGCTCCGTGACGTCTTCGGCCTGGTCCTCCACCGTCTTCGCCGAGAAGGCCCCGATCGTTATGGGACCGCCTCCTCGTGCCTGCCTCTCCATGACCCCCGCCCGCGCGCCGATGTCGGTTCCCCTCCTGCTCGAACACGTTCACGGGGATCCATGCCCCATCGGGCACGCGGCAGTCATGTCGGATCGTCAACGACCGGATGTTCGGCCATGCGGCGCGACCGGCGGGGCCGGGCGGAGGGGCCCTGAGCAGTACGACGGCGAAGGGAAGGGGGACAAGAGGGTAGCCGCAAGACGTCCCGCGCCGGATCCTGACCGCCGGAGATCGGACGAACTGCCGATGGCCGGCTGCCCATCCTTCCGTACGCGGTGAAGGGATGGGGCGGCCGGCCCCCGTGCGGGGCGGTCCGGTGAAGTTGGCCGAAGTACGACGGTTTCCTCCGCGGGTTCCGGCCGGTACGGAGCCGTCCTCCCGACCCCCGTGGCGGGAGGACGGCCCCGGTCCCTTCCGGTGGCCGCCCGGTCAGTACAGCTTGTTGACGGCAGTGGTCGTCGTCTTCTTGAAGGCCGCCACGGGCGCGTCGTCGAAGTCGCCCATCTGCCCCCACTTCACGACGGTGACGGTCCTGCCGTCCCGTCCGACGGACAGCAGCGAGATGTCCGTGGCGCCCCAGGACGTCTCGGTGTGCAGGCCATGGACGCGGGCGCCCTCCTCGACCGGCAGGGAACCGTAGTCCCGGCCCTCGGCCTCGACGTCCGGGGAGGATTCCTCGATCCGGTCGGCGCAGGTGCGGATCAGGTCGTCGTAGTGCTTCGCCAGAGCCTTGGCCAGGGCGGGTGTGCCCGTCACGACGGTCAACTGCACGGCGCCGGTGTCCAGGTCGGTCCGGAACTCCCGGTGCCGGTAGTCGTAGTCGAGCACGCCCTCCGTGCTCACGCAGGAGCCGAGTCCCTCCGGGAACCCCTCGGTGACCGGGCCGGCCGTCCAGTCCGAGGTCGGGTGCGGCGGCAGCTGGGACGCCGACAGGAACTTCGGCGCGGCGGCCTTCGGCGCGGCACCGGCGGCCGGTGCCGTGAGGACCGTGCCCGCCGCGAGGGCGGCGACGGTCAGGGCGGTGAGAGCGCTTGCTCGGATGCGCATGGGCATGGGTGTTCCCCCGTGGACGAGTGCGTGGATGTGGATGCCGCAGCGAGGCGGGCTGGTCGGCCCGGGCCTGGTCGGTGCGACACCAAGAGCATCAGCGGTCCCACCGCCCGGATGCAACAGCTCGCAGCCGGTCCGGCGCGGTGGAACCATCCCAGCCCGTCTGACGTGCAGGTACATGGGGTGCCTGGGATGCCGTTCCGGGCCGGGCCGAGCCGAAAGGACGGGGGAACGGTGTCGGTACAGGACGACGTCGACGACGTCGGGGAGTTCGCGGCGCTGCTGAGGACGCTGAAGGAGCGCACGGACCGCAGTTACGGTTCACTGGCCCGGCGCCTGGCCATGAACACCTCGACCCTGCACCGCTACTGCGCGGGCGAGGCGGTCCCGCTCGACTTCGCACCCGTGGAGCGCTTCGCCGCCCTGTGCGGGGCGTCAGCGGAGGAACGTCTGGAGCTGCACCGCCGCTGGCTCCTCGCCGTGGCGGCGCGGCAGCGTCCTCGGCCGGCGAGCGCTGCCGGTACGGCGGAGACGGACACGGATACGGACACGGATACGGACACCGGCACCGGCACCGGCACCGGCACCGACATGGTGGACGGCCCTGTCGAAAGCCCTGCGGAAGCGGGCTCACTCCCCGGTCTCCCCTGGTACCGCCGCAGACGCGTCGCGGTCGGACTGGCCGCCGCCTGCGCGGTGTTCGCGGCGCTCGGGAGCCTCGCCGCGCTGCCGGACGGGCGGCGAGCGTCCGCCGGTGACCGGCCCGGCACTGCCGCTCCGGCCCCGTCCGGCACGGCGAAGACGGAAGCCCCGGACGGGAGGAAGAGCCCCTCCCCTCCCCCCAGCGGCACCTCCCCCGCTCCGCGGCGGTCTTCGCCCTCCGCCACCCCGAAGCGGCTGAAGCCCTCCCCGTCACCCTCCGTCCGCACCACCCCACCCGCCGGCGGAACCGCCTCCGGCCCACCCCTCACCTGGTCCGCCGACTCCCAGGCGTGGAAGCTCGGCTGTGGTCACGACTACGTCGTCGCCAAGCCGCCCGCGCAGGTGCCCCCGCCTCCCGTCCCGCAGGACGCCGGGGTCTGGGCCGCGTCGCAGAACGCGGTGCACGGCGGCGAGACGCTCGTGCGGCTGTCCGTGCAGGGGCGGACCGACACGGCCGTCGTGCTGGAGGCGCTGCGCGTTCGCGTGGTGGGGCGCTCGGCACCCGCGCCGGGCAACGCCTATGCCATGGACCAGGGCTGCGGCGGTTCGATCACCCCGCGCTCCTTCGACGTGAACCTGGACAAGGACCGCCCCATCGCCCGCGCGGTGGCCGGGAGCGACGCGGGTACGCCGATCCCGGCGGTGCGCATGCCTTACCGGGTCTCCGCCCGCGACCCCGAGGTGCTGCTGGTCAACGCCAGGACCCACGGGTGCGACTGCCGCTGGTACCTGGAGCTCGACTGGTCCTCCCAGGGCCGCACGGGCACGGTCCGGATCGACGACGCCGGCCGCCCGTTCCGGACCAGCGGCATCAAGGGCCTGCCCCGCTACACGTACGACACCTCCGAACGCCGGTGGGCGCCCTACAGCTAGAGCCTGGGCACGTTGCGCAGGTTGGAGCGGGCCATCTGGACCATGCGGCCGACGCCGCCGTCCAGCACCATCTTGGAGGCGGACAGGGCGAACCCGGTCACCATCTCCGCCTTGATCTTCGGCGGGATGGACAGGGCGTTGGGGTCGGTGACGACGTCGACGAGGGCCGGACCCTTGTGCTTGAAGGCGTCCTTCAGCGCCCCGGCGAGGTCCTTCGGTTTCTCGACGCGTACGCCGTAGGCGCCGCAGGCCTGGGCGACGGCGGCGAAGTCGGGGTTCTTGTTGGTGGTGCCGTAGGACGGGAGTCCGGCGACCAGCATCTCCAGCTCGACCATGCCGAGGGAGGAGTTGTTGAAGAGGACGACCTTGACCGGGAGGTCGTACTGCACCAGCGTCAGGAAGTCGCCCATCAGCATGGAGAAGCCGCCGTCGCCGGACATCGACACGACCTGCCGCTTCCGGTCGGTGAACTGCGCGCCGATCGCCATGGGCAGCGCGTTGGCCATCGAGCCGTGGGAGAAGGAGCCGATGACGCGGCGGCGGCCGTTGGGTGAGATGTAGCGGGCGGCCCAGACGTTGCACATGCCGGTGTCGACGGTGAACACGGCGTCGTCGGAGGCGACTTCGTCGAGCACGGACGCCACGTACTCGGGGTGGATCGGGGTGTGCTTCTCGACCTTGCGGGTGTAGGCCTTCACCACCCCCTCCAGCGCGTCCGCGTGCTTCTTCAGCATCCGTTCGAGGAAGCGGCGGTTGGTCTTCTCCCGCACCCGCGGGATGAGGCAGCGCAGCGTCTCCCGTACGTCGCCCCACACCGCGAGGTCCAGTTTCGAGCGGCGGCCGAGGTGTTCGGGCCGGACGTCGACCTGGGCGATCTTCACGTCGTCGGGCAGGAACGCGTTGTACGGGAAGTCCGTGCCGAGCAGGATCAGCAGGTCGCACTCGTGGGTGGCCTCGTAGGCGGCGCCGTATCCGAGCAGCCCGCTCATCCCGACGTCGAACGGATTGTCGTACTGGATCCACTCCTTGCCGCGCAGGGCGTGCCCCACCGGGGACTTGATCTTCCCGGCGAACTCCATGACCTCGGCGTGCGCGCCGGCCGTGCCGCTGCCGCAGAACAGGGTGACCTTGTCGGCTTCGTCGATCATCTCGACGAGCCGGTCGATCTCGGCGTCGCCGGGACGGACCGTCGGCCGGGAGGTGACCAGCGCGGTCTCGGGGGCCTGTTCCGGGGCGGGCTCATCGGCGATGTCGCCGGGCAGGGAGACGACGCTGACGCCGGAGCGGCCGACGGCGTTCTGGATGGCGGTCTGGAGCAGCCGGGGCATCTGCTTCGGGCTGGAGATCAGCTCGCTGTAGTGGCTGCACTCGGCGAACAGCCGGTCGGGGTGGGTCTCCTGGAAGTAGCCGAGTCCGATCTCGCTGGAGGGGATGTGCGAGGCGAGGGCGAGGACCGGGGCCATGGAGCGGTGGGCGTCGTAGAGGCCGTTGACGAGGTGGAGGTTGCCGGGCCCGCAGGAGCCGGCGCAGGCGGCGAGCTTGCCGGTGATCTGCGCTTCCGCCCCGGCGGCGAAGGCGGCGGTCTCCTCGTGCCGGACGTGGATCCAGTCGATGGCGGAGTTGCGGCGGACGGCGTCGACGATGGGGTTGAGGCTGTCGCCGACGACCCCGTAGAGGCGTTTGACTCCGGCGCGGGTCAGGATGTCGACGAACTGTTCCGCGACGTTCTGTTTGGCCATGTCTCTCGTCTGCCCCTTCGGTCTCCTGGGATCCCTCCGGGTTCCATCAAGTCACAGGTGACGTCCTCACGCCTCCCAAACGGCCGCGGCCGTACGGTCGTCCGCATAACCCTTGACCCGTACTTGGGAATCCGCGAGGAACGCGGCGAGGCCGGGCGGCTCGGGGCGGGACCACCGCTCGGCGAGGTAGTCGCCCAGTTCGGGTTCGCCGCGCAGCGGGTCGGCGAGGCCGGCGCTGCACACCAGGAGCGTGTCACCCGGGCGGGCGACGGAGGTACGGAAGCGGAAGGGTTCGCGGGGTGGCTCCGGGGCCGGTTCGTAGGGGCTGGGCGGGGTCGGGATGCCGAGGTCCATGGTGAGCCGGTCGCCGTCGGGCGTCTCGGAGGGTGGCGATCCGAAGCCCACGACGGGTTCGCCCTTGATCTCGGCGACCTGGGGTTCTATGTCCTGCCACTCGCCGTCCCGCAGCCGGAACAGCCCGCCGGGCCCGACACCGAAGAAGACGCGCGTACGGCACTCGGGATCGGCCGGCAGCAGCAGACAGCGCAGGCCGGCCGCGTACTCCTCCGGGTCGACGCCCTGTTCGGCGGCGCTGGCGCGGAGCTTGCCGAGGCTGCGGTCGGTGAGGCGGTGCAGCCCGGACTTGAGGTCGCCGCGCCGCCCCGCCCTTATGTCCTCCACGAGCCGCGCGTGACTGCGCCCGACGGCCCGCCCGATCCAGTGACACGCCTCGGCGGCGGCTCGGTGCGCCCCCGGCCTGGCCCGGGCCCCGGTCGCCATCGCCACCAGCAGCAGCGCCTGCTCACCGGTGCCGAACCGCGCGGTCAGCAGCGAGTCCCGCCGTGGCTCCCCCCGGTACCGCGCGGAGTCCCCCCGCACGGACACGGCCCGCAACGTACAGGCCCCGTACCGGGCCCCGTCGAGCACGGTGTCCGCGACGAGGTCGTCCAGGTCATCGGGGTCGGCGAGCGGAAGGGCAGTGGGCTCGGCGTCGTAGGTGGGCGGCCGCGAGCCGACGTGCCCCCGGGCCGGGGGGGAGGACACGGGGCGCTCGAACCTGGATCCGGATTGATCGGGCGCGAGGTCGGCGGGCGGTGGTGGGGAGTCGGGGGGCGGAGGTGGGGTGGATGCGGAGCCGGCGGGCGGGGGTGGCGCGAGCGGGGAGCCTACCGGCGGTGGTGGCGTGGGCCCGGAGCCCACGGTCGGGGGTGACGTGGGCGCGGAGCCGACCGGCGGGGGCGGCGTGGACACGGACCCCCCGGACGGGCGTGATGTGGGCGCGGAGCCAGCAGGCGGAGGTGGCGTGGGCCCGGAGCCGAGCGGCGCGGGTGGCGTGGGCCCGGAGCCGACCGGCGGAGGTGGCGTGAATGGGGCGTCCACGGGGGGCGGTGGCGGCGTGGACACGGACCCCCCGGACGGGGGTGACGTGGGCGGGGAGCCGGCAGGCGGTGGTGGCGTGGGCCCGGAGCCCACGGGCGGGGGTGATGTGGACGCGGAGCCGACCGGCGGGGGCGGCGTGGACACGGGCCCCCTGGACGGGGGTGACGCAGGCGCGGAGCCGGCAGGCGCAGGTGGCGTCAGTGGGGGGTCTACGGGGCGTGCTGGTGCCGGCGAACGATCGGCCGGGGCCGGGGACGCGGTCCCGCCGGGCCCGGGGGCGTGGAGCGCGGTCTCCTCAGGCCCGGTCCCGGAGGGCTCGGCGTCGTCCGGCTCGGCTGCGGTGCCGTCGGCCGCTCCGGGGCGCGGCTCGGCTGCCGGGGCCGTGGGACCCCTGGGCGCGGCCCCCGCCGTGGTGGAACCGGTCGCCTCGGGGCTCGGCCAGAAGGGAGGCGTCGGGGGTGGCGGAGGGACCGTCGGTGGGGCGGGGGGCGTTCCCTCCGGCCCCTGCCGTTTCGTCGTGGTCGGGAAGGTCACCGGGCCCGTGGGGCGCGCGGGCGGCGGTTCCCAGGGGGCGCGCTGGGGTGACGGGCGGGAGGCGCGTGGGGTGTCCAGGAGGTCGTCGGCCCCCGCCCGCGGCGCCGGAACCACTGGCTCGGAGACGGCCCTCTCCCCCGCCCCGGCCCCTGGAGCACTCCGGCCCTCCACCGCCCCCGCCGCCGAGGCGAAACGGTCGTCGAGGGAATCGGGTGCGGGTGTGGGGCCCGTGTCGCCGGTGGAGTCGTCGTACAACTGCCCCCACCAGTCGTCCTCGGGACCGGTGGGCCTTCCCCCCTGCTGGCTCATGCCCCTAATTGTCCACCGCACAGGCCGGATGAAAACGGGGCTTGTGGAAAAACCGGCCTCTTCCGGCACCGGGAACCCGTGCGTCGGGTGAGCCGTGGAACAGTCATGCGATAGGAGGGCCGATCACCGGACGCGACCGGCTGACCTGCGGGTCTGGGTCACGACCACGCTTCTGACCTGCGCCTTCTTCCGTGTTCCGGCAGGCTGGTCAGATGGGAGTGTGGGACCTCCTGCTGGTCGGGCTGGTCATCCTGCTCGGTCTGTACGGAGTGCTGCTGCCCGCGGTGCCCGGATCACTGCTGGTGTGGGCCGCGGTCATGTGGTGGGCCCTGAAGGATCCGCAGCCCGTCGCCTGGTGGATCCTGGTGGGAGTCACGGCCCTGATGTTCGTCTCCCAGGGCGTGCGCTGGGCCCTGCCGCCCCGGCGGCTGCGGGCGAGCCGCGCCACCCACCGCATGCTGTCCTACGCCGGAGCGGGATCCACCCTCGGTTTCGTCCTGCTCCCGGTGATCGGCTCGATCCCCGGCTTTCTGGCCGGTATCTACCTCGCCGAACGTCTCCGCCTGGGCCGCCACGCCGAGGCCGTCGCGGCGGTGCGCACGGTGATGCGCTCGGGCGGCTCCGGCGTGCTGGCGGAACTGTTCACCTGCCAGCTGGTCGCGGCGGCCTGGGTGGGCGCCGTGTTCGGTGCCTGAGAGCGCCCGGCCCCTACAGCACCTTCTCGTGCGTCAGCAGCCGTACCTTGCGCTCCAGGCCGCCCGCATAACCGGTCAGTGTCCCGTCGGCCCCGATCACCCGGTGGCACGGCCGGACGACCAGCAGCGGATTGGCGCCGATCGCCCCGCCCACGGCCCGCACGGCGGCCCTGGGCGCTCCGATGCGCGCGGCGATCTCGCCGTAGGTGACGGTCGAGCCGTAGGGGATGTCGTCCAGCGCGGCCCAGACCTTCTCCCGGAAGACGGAGCCGTCGGTGCGCCACGTCAGCCGGAACTCCTTCAGTTCCCCGGCGAAGTAGGCGGCGAGCTGCTCCGCGGCCTCCCGGAAGGGCCCTGGGTCCTGCCGCCAGTCGTCCTCCACCCCGCGTCCGCCCTTCTGACCGGGTACGGACAGCGAGGTCAGCGCACCGTCCGGAGCGGCGGTGAGGAGCAGCGGCCCGAGCGGGGAGGCCACGTTCGTCCAGTACGTCGAGGTCATCACAACTCCCACTTCCCTGCTGCGCGCAGGTGGTTCAGGGCGTACGAGCGCCAGGGGCGCCAGCTGTCGGGGACGTCGGCGCCGGGTGGGGCGACGTCGGGGTCGCCGAGGGCGCGGGTGCGGATCTCGGCGATGGTGCGGGTGTCCAGGCCGGGCACGGCGCGCAGGGCGTCCTGCGCGTCGTCGCGGTCGGCCCCCGGGTCCAGGCGTACGGCGTGGTCGGCGAGGGCGGCGGTGAGCGCGCCGAGGGTGCCGCCGGGTTCGGCGCCCGCGAGCACGGCCGGTTCGGGGAACAGGTGGGTGAGGCTGCCGCAGGGGGCGTCGAGGGCCTTGCCGTAGTGCCGTACGAGCCGTTCCGCCTCCGTCCGGCCGACGAGTGCGCGTACCGCGAGTTCCTCCGGATCGGCGGTACCCGGCGAGCGCAGGCCGGGCCGGGCGGCGACCAGGGGCGCGAGCACCGGGTCGGCGCCGAGGCGCTCGTCGACGGCGTAGGGGTCGGCGTCGAGGTCGAACTGCCGCCGCAGCCGCTGCACGGCGGTGGTGAGGTCGCGGGGGTCGGTGAGGTGCAGCCGGGCGTGGAGCCAGCCGCCCGGGTGGGCGCCGGATCCGGTCCGGGCGGTGCCGGGGCGTTCGTCGACGGCGACGATGCCGGTGCCGTACGGCAGGCGCAGCGTGCGCCGGTAGGTGCGCGCGCCGGGCGGGCCGCCGACCTCTTCGACGCCGGGCACGGCCTCGCGTGCCAGCAGGTCGAAGACGGGGCCGGCCTGGTAGGGGCCGCGGTGGGCGAGCCGGAGCGGGATGCCGGCGTCCGGGGTGGCGGTACGTCGGGCCCGGCCGTTCTTCGGCGTTGCGGCGGCGCGCAGCTCGCTCGGGGTAGACGCGTAAACGGCCCGGATGGTGTCGTTGAACTGCCGGACGCTGGCGAAGCCCGAGGCGAACGCGATCTCGGTGATCGGCAGGTCGGTGGTCTGCACGAGGACGCGCGCGGTGTGGGCCCGCTGGGCCCGGGCGAGGGCGACCGGCCCGGCACCGAGTTCCGCGGTGAGCTGGCGCTGCACCTGCCGCGCGCTGTAGCCGAGCCGTCCGGCGAGCCCGGCGACGCCCTCGCAGTCGACCACGCCGTCGGCGATCAGCCGCATGGCCCGGCCCACCACGTCCGCGCGGACGTTCCATTCGGCGGAGCCGGGCACGGCGTCCGGGCGGCACCGCCGGCAGGCCCGGAAGCCCGAGCCCTGCGCGGCGGCGGCCGTGGCGAAGAACCGTACGTTGGCCCGCTTCGGGGTGACCGCGGGGCAGCTCGGCCGGCAGTAGATGCCGGTCGTCTCGACGGCGAAGAAGAAGGCGCCGTCGAAACGCCCGTCACGACTGCGTACGGCCTCGTACCTGGGGTCTTCCCCCGTGTCTGCGTCCCTCACGGTGTCCAGTCTCCGCCGTCGGCGGGACTCCTGCTGGCGGAAATCGGACACGACGCTCGGGACGCCATGCCGTTACGAACGCCAGTGCGCTCCGCGCTTCGCCTCCATCGCGGCCCGTCCGATCGCACCCTTGCGCTTCCAGTCCTTGCGGATCTCCGCGCGGAGCCGGGCGTCCGTCTTGGCGACGATGCGCTGGTTCTCCCGCAGGAGCTTGCGGTAGCTGTGCAGCCGCCGCTCGGGCAGGTCGCCCTCCTCGACGGCGGCCAGCACGGCACAGCCCGGCTCGGCCTCGTGGGCGCAGTCGTGGAAGCGGCACCGCTCGGCCAGTTCCTCGATCTCGGAGAACACCTGCCCGACGCCGGTCCCGGCGTCCCACAGGCCGACGCCCCGCAGTCCGGGCGTGTCGATCAGGACGCCCCCGCCGGGCAGCGCGAGCAGGTTGCGGGTCGTCGTGGTGTGCCGGCCCTTGCCGTCGACGTCCCGGGTGGTCTGGACGGTCATGACGTCCTCGCCGAGCAGCGCGTTGGCGAGGGTGGACTTGCCCGCGCCGGACTGCCCGAGCAGTACGGACGTCCCCCCGGCGACGATCGCCGCGACCACGTCGAGACCGGCGCCGTCGACGGCGCTGACGGGCACCACCGGCACGCCGGGCGCGCTGGTCTCCACGTCCTGGACGAGGTGGGCGAGGGTGACGGCGTCCGGCACGAGGTCGGCCTTGGTGAGGACGACCAGGGGCTGTGCCCCGGATTCCCAGGCGAGCGCGAGAAACCGTTCGATACGGCCGAGGTCGAGCTCGCCGGTGAGGGGCACGGCGACGATGGCGTGGTCGACGTTGGCCGCGAGGATCTGCCCCTCGGACCGCTTGGAGGAGGTGGAGCGGATGAACGCGGTGCGGCGCGGCAGGTAGGCGCGGACGTAGCGCGGGTTCCCGCCGGGTTCGACGGCGACCCAGTCGCCGGTGCAGACGACCCGCATCGGGTCGTGCGGCGTGACGAAGGCGGTGTCGGCCCGCAGCACTCCGTCTGCGGTGACGACGTCGCACTGCCCGCGGTCGACCCGGATCACGCGTCCGGGCAGCAGTCCTTCGGTGTCGTACGGGGCGAACTCGTCCGCCCACGCGTCGTCCCAGCCGTAGGGAGCGAGCGCGGCGGAAACGGAGGAAGCAGAGCTGGAAGTCAAGGGTGACCCTTCTCAGGTCGGCCCCCGGCCCGACAGTCGGTCGGATCAGCCGGCGGCCACGGAGGTGGACGTGATGGATTCCTGGATGCGGGCAGCGCCCATCGCAATGACAGCCATCGGTCAACACCTCCTCGATCCTCGACTCTTCGTGTTCCCCCGGCACTTCGTGGAACGGGCGTCACGCTACCCCGTCACGGGCCGGCCGCGTCAACTGCTTTTCGCACAGTCCTGCCCGTTCAGCGTGAAGTCGTACGGCGGGGAGTTCTTGCCGCGCCAGGAGGCGATCAAGCCGAAGGCCAGGTCGCCGCCCGCGGGGACCGCCTTGTTGTAGTCGGCGGCGGTGGCGGTGACGCGGGAGCCGTCCTGGGAGACGGAGGCGTCCCACATCTGGCCGACCTGCTGGCCGTCGCGGAAGGACCAGGACACGCGCCAGGAGTCGAGGGGCTTGCTGCTGGTGACGGTGACGGTGGCCTGGAAGCCGTCGGGCCACTGGTTGACCAGGTCGTACTCGACCCGGCAGGTGGGGCTCTCGCTCTCGCGGTCCTCCGTGGGAGTGGAGGTGCCCTGCGGTTCGGTGTGGCGGTTTCGGCCCTCGGGTTTGGCCGGTTTCTCCGATTTGCCGGTGTTCTCGGTGGCGTTGCCGGCCGGCTTCGAGGTCGCGGGAGGCAGGTCGGGGGCGGACGGCAGGGGCGGGTCGGGGTTGGGGTCGGCCACCGGCTGCCGGCCTGCGTCGCCGCGTACCCCGAGGTCGTCGCCGGAGCCACCGAAGGGCATCATCGAGACGCCGAGCGCGAGGACGGAGACCAGGACGGCGGCGACCAGGAGGCCGTTGCGGGCGACGCGCGCCTTCTGCTCCCCCTCCTCCGGTTCTCCCGTCGCCTTGTCCGCCGCGTCGGGCCGGCCGACGCCGAGCCGTACCTCGGCGGCACGGCGGCGGCGCTCCAGGTAGGCCAGGCCGCCCCAGCCGATCACCCCGCCGGCCAGTGCCCCGGGCAGTCCGCCGCCGTGCAGCCGCAGACAGGCGGCGGCCTCGGCGCACTGGACGCAGGTGGCGAGGTGCCGGGAGAGGTCGCCCGGGGTGTCGGCGGCACAGGAGCGGGTGACGGCGTCCAGCAGCCGGGCGTAGCTGCGGCACTGGGCGTCCATCGGGGTGTCGAGGTGGTTGCGGTGGCAGCGGTCCCGGAACAGGGTGCGCACCTGCTGGAGTTCGTCGCCGGCGGTGGCCGGGTCGAGGCCCAGGCGGCGGGCGACCACGGACAGCGGCAGCGCCTCCACCTCGGCCAGCCACAGCAGTTCGGCGTCGGCCTGCTGGAGGTCGCGCAGGCCGCGCAGCGCGAGCGGGCGCGTCAGGGGCGGGCCGGTGAAGCGGGCGGCCTTGTCCGAGTTGAGCCACAGGCGCAGGTCGGGGTCGAGTTTGTGGCCCTGCCCCTCCTCTTCCCAGGCTGCGGCCGTGGTGCGGACGGCGGTCAGCAGCAGGGGTATCCGGGGCAGCCGGGCCGCGCGGCGGCCGGCGTTTCTGGCCTGGCCGGTCTCGGCCGCGCGGGCCTCACGTGTGCCGTGTGCGAAGGCCTCGCGGCCCAACTGTGCGGCGGCGGCGGAGCCGGACGTGCACAGGTCGGCGTACGCGAGGACCGCGTCCCAGCACTCGGAGAACAGCGCTGCCTCGGCGGCGTCCTGAGGGGTCGGCAGGTCGGGCATGGGTCTCCTGCATCCACGAGCGAGGTCAACTCACCACTTCGGCAATGGAGTTGGGGGAAACCTCGCGGCAGGGCAAGAGCTTTTCACGCCACCCACACAACTGACAAGCGCCCTGTTCAGATGTCAGGGCAGGGCGGCAGGCCCCCACGGCTCCGGCCTTTGCATGCCGTACGGACACGGCCGCCCTGTGACTCAACGCCGTACCGCAATGATGGACGACGTCATCGAAGCGTTATCAAACGGCGGTGGGTTCGTCCGCCGGGAGGCTGTCCATGAAGGAGCTGACGGAGAAGACCGCGTTGCCGGCGCCGGGCGGGCCGTAGCCGGGGGGCGAGGAGAGGCCGAAGTCCTCCATGGTCTGCCGGTACGCCTGGAGCAGGCGGATGTGGTACTCCAGCGGCGCACCCTGGGGGTTGGCCTTGCCGAGGGGCGTCGTGGGCTCCGGGCACCAGGTGGTGAAGCGGGGCGTGATGCCGTGCGACATGAAGAAGCGCAGACCCTCGGCGGTGGAGGCGATGGCCTCGTCGACCGTCTTGAAGCCGAAGGGCTCGGCCATCTCGACTCCGGCGACGAAGTTCGGGATGACGTTGCGCGCGCCGAAGATCTCCGCCGAGTCCAGGATGCGCTTGTGCCACTCGTCGCGGCCGACGTAGCGCTCCTTGCCGGGGCAGTACATCTTGAACAGGTACTCGTCCCACACCTCGTAGTTGGGGTGGTAGATCTGCACGCCGTAGTCCTTGAAGCGCTGGACGTCGTCGCGCGGCAGCGCCTGGGCGACGACCTTGCCGATCCACCGGCCGGGGAAGCGCTCCTCGATGGCCTTGGCGTAGTGGCCGTAGAAGTCGGCCTCGTCGCGGCCGGAGACCGTCTTGGTGATGGCGCCGCCGGTGAGGGTGTAGGCGGTGGAGGCCTTCGCCGTGTCGTAACGGTCGATGATCTCCAGGGCCTCCAGGACCTCCTCGACGTCCTTGACCCCGGTGTACGGGCGCCCGGCGGCCTTGTGCTGGCGCCAGTTGTGGTTGATGTCGCAGTACTGGCACTCCTCCTTGGCGCCGAAGTACTGGCAGACCCGGAAGACGGTCAGGTAGATCAGGTAGCCCCACTGGATGGTCGGGGCCACCTCCATGACCGACTTCCCGCTGGCGAGGGTGTGCCGGTAGTACTCGGGCATCGGCGGCACGCCGACGTCGGAGATGCGTTTGCCGTCGAGGTAGAGGCCGAGCACGCCGTCCTCGTTCGCGGCGACGCGGTACGGCGAGGAGGGGTTCACGCGCACCGAGACGACGGTCCGGCGCAGGTCGTAGGGGCCGCCGGTGAGGATGATCTCCTCCGGCGGGCGGCGCAGCGCGGCCTCGCCCAGCTCGGGCAGGGTGCCGTGGTCGAAGGAGAAGATGAAGTACGACTTCGGCTTGACCTCGCCGCCCTCGTTGTCGCTGAGCGCGGACGGGTCGAAGGCCACACCGCCCCGGAGCAGGTCCTCCTTGAAGACGGCCTCCCGCGGGACGTGCGGGAAACGCTCCATCAGATCCTCGACCAGCGCGGTACGGCTGCCGCTGCCCATGCCGTGTCTCCTCCCGGTTCGGACGTACGACTCCTCACGGTATGCCCATGGGTGTGCGAGGCCGGGACCGGGTCCCCCTGACCCGGACGAATGTCCCTTATATCCGCGAGTTACCGCCGGCTCGCGATCAGCGGCGTGACGCACTGTAGCGTGCCGACTCGCGGTGGATCACAGCCGCGGGCACGAAGGAGCGGGGATGTCAGGAATACGCAGCCGAAGGATCACACCACTGAGCAGGATGGGCGGCCTGGCCGTCGACCCGTGGAAGTCGGCGCGGCGCACGGCCGGGGTGGCGGCGTTCGGATGGGCGTCCGCGGCGGCCATCACCGGCCTCGCGTACCTGACCTTGGGCTCGGAGGCGGTCCCCATCATGGTCGGGGTGGCCCTGTGCATCACCTTCGCCGTGTTCTTGCTCCTTCTCCACCGAGCCGTGTGGCTGACCGCACTGTCCGCGGTGCCCGCGTTGTTCGTCCTCGTCGGGGCCGTCCAGTACGCGCCCGAGGCGGCCCTGGAACAGCGTGGCGTGCGCGAGAGCGTGGTGATCGTGGCCGACAGCGCGGCCGGCACGTCGAGTGAAAACCATCGCTTCACCCTCCGGGGCACGGACGGAAAGGAACTGGAGGAGAAGCTGGGGTTCGACGGTGACGCCTGGGCTCCGGAGGTGGGTGACCGGCTCGACGTCATCCGCGACCCCGAGGGCGCCGTCCCGATGGAACAAGCGGATGACGTCGATGCCGCGGGCCGGCTGGGCGGCCTGATCGGCGGCACGGTGACGTGGACGCTGATGGCGGTGCTGGCGGGCTGGCGCGGCCATGTCCGCCGCCGCCGGGGGCGCGACTCCCTGATGTACCAGCTCCTGTGACCCGGAGCGAGCGTGAGCAGCGCGCCGCCGGGACCGATGCGCTCACCGGGGGGTGTCTCCTGTTGCTCGTGCTGCTGGCGGACGCGGGGGCCGCATTTCTGGTCGTCCTCCTGCTCGCGGTACGGGGGCTGGGCCGGATGGACGCCGGCGCCGGGCAGCACCCGGCCGGCCCGCCGCCCACGGACTGGGTGCCGCTGCTGTCCTTCGGGGCCCTGGCCCTGGCCGTGGGAGTGACGGGCGTCCTGCTGCTGCGGGTCGGGAACCGGTTCACCGGAGCGGTCCAACCGGTGCTGTGCGTCCTCCTTGCGGGCCACGCGCTGAGGTCATGGCCCTGACTCGGGAACGCTCAAGGCGGCCTAGGCCTCGCGCTCCAGTGCCGCCGGGTCGACCGCGTACGCCAGTTTCCCGCCGGTCAGCAGCCGTTCCGCCTCCTCGGCGACCGTCAGGCCGAGGCGGGCCAGCTCATTGCCCTGGGAGCCCGCGAGGTGCGGGGTGACGAAGGCTCCGGGCAGGTCGTAGAGGGGCGAGTCGGTGGGCAGCGGCTCGGGGTCGGTGACGTCGAGGATCGCGGTCAGGCGCCCGGCGCGCAGCTCCGCCACGAGGGCGTCGTGGTCGACCAGGGCGCCGCGCGCGGTGTTGATGAGCACCGCCCCGTCGGGCATCAGGGCCAACTCGCGGCGGCCGATCAGATGGTGGGTCTCGGGCGTCTCGGGGGCGTGCACGGTGACGATGCCGGACGTGCGCAGCAGGTCGTCCAGCGGCAGCAGGGGGACGCCGAGCGCGGCGGCCTCCCGCTCGTCGACGTACGGGTCGGTGAGGACGGGCCGCAGATCGAAGGGGCGGAGCAGTTCGAGGACGCGGCGGCCGATGCGGGAGGCGCCGATGACACCGACGCGGCGGCCGTAGTTGCCGATGCCGGGGACGACGCCCCAGCCGGAGGAGGTGCGGGTGGTGCGCATCCGGTCGCGGGCGGCGAGCACGTCCTTCCCGGCGAGCAGGATCATGGCGAGGGTGTACTCGGCGACCGGCAGCGCGTTGGCGGCGGCGGCCGAGGAGACGGCGATGCCGCGCCGCCAGATCCCGGGGGTGGCGAAGGACTTGACCGAGCCGGCCGAGTGCAGCACGGCGCGCAGCCGGGGAGCCGCGTCGAGGACCGCCTCGTCGAGCCGGGGGCAGCCCCAGCCGGTCACCAGGATCTCGGTCCGGGCCAGCGCGTCGCGCACGCCGGGGTCGGCGAAGTCCCGCACCACGAGCGCCGGGTCGATGTCCACGGACTCCCGCAGCCGGGAAAGCACCTCGGGCGGGAAGACCTGCGGCACGTTCTCGGCGGTCATGGCGAACAGTGCCTGGGGGCGCTGGCTCAAGGAGGTGACCTTCCGGCTCGGAGAAGGGATGGGGGCAAGGGCTGGCGGATGAAGGCCGGTCCGGTTTGCCACTTGGGACGGCTCGCTCGGAATGCCGGTAGAAACCGCTCTCTACCGCTCTGTCCACGGTAGACCGAGCCGGGCGGCAGCGGCAACGGAGGGCGGGCCGGGGTAGGTTCCGGCAGGGGGCTTTCCCGGTCCCCGCCGTTTCGGGGAAGGACGACGCGATGAACGGGACCGTGACCAACTGGGCGGGGAACATCACCTACGCGGCCAAGGAACTGCACCGGCCGGGCTCGCTCACCGCGCTGCGCTCGCTCGTCGCGGACAGCGACCGGGTGCGGGTGCTGGGCAGCGGACACTCGTTCAACGAGATCGCCGAGCCGGGCGCCGAGGGCGCCCTGCTGTCGCTGGCCGACCTGCCGCAGGAGGTGGACGTCGACACGGCGGCCCGCACGGTGCGGGTCGGCGGCGGCGTGCGCTACGCGGAACTGGCCCGCCGGGTGCACGAGCAGGGGCTCGCCCTGCACAACATGGCGTCCCTGCCGCACATCTCGGTGGCCGGGTCGGTCGCGACCGGCACCCATGGCTCGGGCGTGCTCAACGGCCCGCTCTCGGCGGCCGTGCGCGAGGTGGAGCTGGTCACGGCGGACGGCTCCACGGTGACCATAGGCCGCGACGAGGAGCGGTTCGGCGGGGCCGTCACCTCGCTCGGCGCGCTCGGCGTGGTCACCGCGCTCACCCTCGACCTGGAGCCCACCTTCGAGGTCGAGCAGCACGTGTTCACCGAACTGCCCTTCGCGGGGCTGGACTCCGGCACGTTCGAGACGGTGATGGCGACGGCGTACAGCGTCAGCCTGTTCACCGACTGGCGCGCGCCGGGCTTTAGGCAGGTGTGGCTCAAGCGGCGCTCCGACCAGCCGCTGCCCGCCTTCCCCTGGGCCTCCCCCGCCACCGGGAAGATGCACCCCGTGCCGGGGATGCCCGCGGTCAACTGCACCGAGCAGTTCGGTGTGCCGGGGCCGTGGCACGAGCGGCTGCCGCATTTCCGGGCGGAGTTCGTCCCGAGCAGCGGGGCGGAGCTGCAGTCGGAGTACCTGCTGCCGCGCGGGCACGCCGTCGAGATGCTGCACGCACTCGACGCGATCCGGGAGACCATCGCCCCCGTCCTGCAGACCTGCGAGGTGCGCACGGTCGCCGGCGACGACCAGTGGCTGAGCCCCTCCTTCGGCCGGGACACCGTCGCGGCGCACTTCACCTGGGTCGAGGACACACCGGCGGTGCTGCCGGTGGTACGGCGGGTGGAGGAGGCGCTGGAGCCGTTCGGGGCGCGGCCGCACTGGGGGAAGGTGTTCACCGTGCCCGCGTCCGCTCTGCGCGGGCTGTATCCGCGGCTCGGTGATTTCCGGGCGCTGGCGCGGGAGCTGGACCCGGAGGGGACGTTCGCCAACGCCTTCGTGCGGGACCTACTGCGGGAGGCGTAGCGGCCCCGAGGGACGACGCGCAGCGGTCCGCGCGTCAGGTCCTGGCGTGCGGCCGGCCGCGGTCGCCGGGGGGCGTGGCGCGGTCGGCCTCGTCCTGGACGAGCAGGGAGAGCAGCGACGCCACGGTCAGGCCGGCCTCGGCGGGGTGACGCAGCACCTTGCCGGGGTCGATCCGGTAGGTGTTGGTGCGGCCCTCCCGGGTGTGGGAGAGATAACCGTCCTGTTCCAGATCGGCGATGATCTTCTGCACGGCGCGTTCGGTGAGCCGGCAGTGCGCCGCGATGTCCCGGATACGGGCGTTGTGGTTGTCGGCGATGGCCGCCAGCACCCGGGCATGGTTGGTGAGAAACGTCCATCCGGTGTGTGGCTCGGGCACTCCATCCATACGCCCAACTCTACCGACCAGGCGTACACGTATTCAAAAACACGTACTGCGTTTCATGTATTGGTTGACGTGTGTGGGGTAGAGGGGCAACGCTGGAAAGTGGAGGAACGGCGAACAGACAAGGGAGAACGGGGCCATGCCGGACCCTGCGCACTCGGTGACGGCGATCCCGCCCTGCATGGCGACCATGGACGTCATGCCGGACGGCGACCGGATGACCGTCACCGTGTGGGGTGAACTCGACCTGGGCAGCCGGCGGCTGCTGCCGGACCTGCACGACATCCTCACGCTGTCGGGCAGCGGCATCGACCTGCGTCTGGACGCCGTCGGGTTCTGCGACTGCTCCGGGCTCAACGTGCTGCTCGACCTGCGGCTGCGCGCCCTCGACGAGGACAAGACGGTCACCGTCCGTTCCAGCGGCCGCGCGGTCGAGCGCCTGCTCGACCTGACCGGCACGCGGGAGCTGTTCGCGGCGCCGGGCCAGCACCAGGACGGCGCACACCCCGCCACCGGGGGCCAGCCCGGCCAGGAGGCGGCCGACGACCAGGAAACCCGCGCGGACGACCGGGAACTCCGCGCCGAAGTCACCCAGCTGCGACGGGCCATGCAGACCCGGCCGACCATAGACCTGGCCCGCGGCATCCTGATGGCCTCCTTCGGCCTGAGCCCCGAGAGGGCCTGGAGCGTGCTGGTGAGGACCTCCCAGAACACCAACACCAAGCTGCACCATCTCGCCCGGGACCTGGTGGGCACCGTGCACGGCGGCACGCTGCCCGAGCCGGTGCAGCAGCAACTCGCGGCGGCGGTCGCCGGCACGGCGCCCCGGAGCGGGGCGGCGGAGGACGGCACCGGCGTCCTCTGAGGCATCATGAGCAGGCTGCCCGCGGCTGCCGACCGGCCACCAACCGGCCACCACCGGCTCTCACCAGGAGCGCACTTTATAAAGCCCCTTTCCTAACCCCTTGTCGAAAGTCCCGGCAGCCCATAGCCTTGCGCCGCGCCGGTGCCGACGTCGACCCGGCCCGAGCCGGTCTGGGAAGGGATGGGCACCCCGGTGAAGCGCACGTCACGAGACATCCGCACCGCGAACCGCTATGAGGTGCTGCGCCAGATCATCGCCGAGTCACCGACCTCCCGGCAGGAGCTGGCGGCCGCCACCGGCCTCAGTCTGGCCACGGTCGCCACACTCGTCGGCGAACTGCTCGACCTCCGCATGATCACGGAGGTCGGCTTCGAGGACTCGGCCGGCGGCCGCCCCCGCGGGCTGGTCGCGGTCAACAGCTCGGGGGGCGCGCTGATCGGCGTCGACATCGCCGAGACCTACGTCCATGTCGAGCTGTTCGACCTGGGGCTGAACGTCCTCGCCCGCGCCGAGGAGGACGTCCGCGCCGGTGAGAGCCTGCCGGAGCAGGTTGTGGGCCATGTGGCCGCCGCGGTCGGCTCGGTGGTGACCCAGGCCGGCATCGAGGGCGCCCGGGTGCTCGGGGTCGGGGTGAGCGTGCCGGGGCAGGTGGACCGCGCCACCGGCACCTCGGAGTACGCGCCCAACTGGGACTGGCACGACGTACCCCTGCTCGACCTGCTCACCGAGCACATCGCCTATCCCCTGTACCTGGACAACCCGCTGCGGGCCAGCGCGGTGGCCGAGCTGTGGTTCGGGGCCGCGCGCGGGCGGGGGAACGCCGTCGTGGTCAACCTCGGGACCGGGGTCGGCGCCGGGCTCGTCCTGGGCGGCGGGCTGCACCGCGGCGTGAGCAACAGCGCCGGGGAGTGGGGCCACACCACGATGGTGCTGGACGGACGCCTGTGCCGCTGCGGCAACCACGGCTGCGTGGAGACGTACGTCGGTGCGCGCGGCATCATGCTGAACCTGCGTGAGATCGGCCCGGACAGCGCGCTGCTGCATCCGGACGACCAGACGGCGACCATCGACGCGCTGGCCCGCGGGGTCGCGGCGGACGACCCGGTGGCGCGCCGGGCCGTTCACGAGACCGCGCGCTACCTGGGCGCCGGCGTCGCCGACCTGGTGAACCTGTTCAACCCCGAGATCGTCGTGCTGAGCAGCTGGGTCGCCCGCACCCTGGGCGAACCGCTGCTGCACGAGGTGCGCGAGGCCGTCGCCCGGCACGCGCTGCCGCGGCCGCTGGCCGCCACCGAGATCGTCCTCTCCCCGATCCCCACCGACCCGGTGTGCCTGGGCGCGGCGACGTTCGCGCTCGAAGGGGCGCTCCAGGCCGTCGGGCAGAAGAACGGCACACGCACCACCCCGGCAAAGAGCACCACCCGCGCGCGGAGCCGCACCACCGCTCCACCCTCGTAACGGCGGAATCAACTCCTCCGCCACTCCCGCTTGTTCGAAATCGCGAACCGGACACAACGCTTCGAACAGACTTCGTCCAACCCCTTGCCGAAGCCTTAGCCGAAGCTCTAGCGTCCCGCACCGCACCTCTCTTTGAGCCATCTGGCGCGAGCCCCCGGGCCGTGAGCCATCAGGCAGTGAGCCGCAGAGCCGCAGCCGCACTCGAGACAAGGACGTCAGCATGTCGGCATCGAGCAACATGAACTGGGACCGCCGCAACGTACTGCGGGCCGCGATGGGCCTGGCCGCCGCCGGCGGACTGGCCGCGTGCGGCAGCAACACCGGACGGGGCGGTGGGTCCGGGTCGGGCACCAACCTGGTGCAGATGTTCCACGCGTACGGCGAGGCAGGCACCGAGCAGGCCATCAAGCGGTACGCCAAGGCCTACAAGGGCGCCAACGTGACCACGCAGTGGATCACCAGCTCGGACTTCGAGAGCAAGCTCTTCTCGGCCCTGCTCACCAAGAACGCCCCGGACCTCTTCGAGTTCCACCCGCAGATCCAGATGGTCAAGAGCGGCCAGGTGGCGGATCTGACCGACATCATCGAGCCGGTCAAGGACGACTTCAACCCGGCCGACATCAAGTCGCACACGGTCGACGGCAAGATATACGGCGTCCGGATGATCGACGACCCGCAGTTCTTCTTCTACCGGAAGTCGATGCTGGACAAGGCGGGCGTCAAGGTCCCGACCACGCTCGACGAGCTGATGGAGGCCGCCGCCAAGCTCACCACCGGCAAGGTCAAGGGCCTGTACCTGGGCAACGACCTGCACAACATCATCAACCCGATGATCTGGTCGGCCGGAGCGGACACCCTCAACGAGAAGAACGAGATCGCATACCACACCCCGGCTGTCATCGAGGGCATCAAGAAGATGCGCAAGCTGTTCACCAGCGGCGACCTCCTCCTCGGCGCTCCGACGGAGTCCTGGGACCCGTCCTCGTTCAACCAGGGCCTGTGCGCCATCCAGTGGTGCGGCATGTGGGCGATGCCAGCGATCCAGGACGCGCTCGGCGACGACTGGGGCGTCTTCCCCTTCCCGAAGACCGTCGACTCCGGCAAGCAGTCGGTCTACAACGGCGGCTGGTCGATGTTCGTCAACGCCAAGAGCAAGAACGTCGACGCGGCCAAGGAATACGTCAAGTGGCTGTGGATCGACCAGAAGCAGTACCAGGAGGACTGGGCCACCTCTTACGGCTTCCACATCCCGCCGCGCACCTCGCTCGCCAAGTCGGCCGACAAGCTCAAGTCGGGCAACGCCGCTGAAGGCGTCAAGCTCTTCAACGAGTTCGGCCACTTCGACAACATCGGCTGGACCCAGGCCATGATCACCGCCCTGGAGGACGTGTTCGCCAACTCCGTCCGCAAGAGCATGGACCCGGAGAAGGCCCTCGACAAGGCCGACGCGGCCGTCAACCGCGAGCTCAAGAAGCTGTTCGGATAGGTCGCGGGACGGAAACACGACATGTCGACGACCACCAAGCTCGACCTCGCGAGCCCCGCCACGGCGAAGGCCTCTCCGGCCAAGCCGCGGCGGGGTCTGCGGGGCAGCCCCACCGTCAACTTCTGGCTCTTCACCGGGCCGTTCCTGATCGGTCTGGCGATCTTCGTCTACGCGCCGATCCTCTGGAGCCTGTGGCTCAGCTTCTTCGAGGCCCGCTTCACCGTCACGCCCGACAAGTTCGTCGGCTTCGACAACTACGTGTACATGCTGACGAACGACGACTTCGTCGGCTCGCTCGGCACCTTCACCGTCTTCGCCGCGTTCATCGTGCCCACCACCTGGGCTCTGTCCCTGGGGCTCGCCCTGCTGGTGAACCGGATGCGCTTCATGCGGGCGTTCTTCCGTTCGGTCTTCTTCCTGCCGACCGCGGTCAGCTACGTCGCCGCGGCGCTGATCTGGAAGATGTCCATCTTCAGCGGGGTCCGCTTCGGCCTGATGAACACGGTGCTCGGCTGGTTCGGCATCGAGAACATCGCCTGGCTGATCGACCCCAACCCGCCCTGGTACTGGCTGGTCATCGTGACCGCCCGACTGTGGCTGCAGTCCGGCTTCTACATGATCCTGTTCATCGCCGCCCTGCAGAACATCCCGGACGAGCTGTACGAGGCCGCCGCCATCGACGGCGCCAAGCCGGGCTGGCAGACCTTCCGGTACATCACCCTGCCCCAGCTGCGCGCCACGTCCACAGCCGTGATCCTGCTGCTGCTCATCGCCGCCTACCAGGCCTTCGACGAGTTCTTCAACCTGCTGTCGAAGACCACCTGGGGCCGCCCGCCCCTCGTCGAGCTGTACTACAAGGCCCTGGGCGAGAGCCAGGACTACGGCGCCGGCAGCGCGGGGGCGCTGATTCTGACTGTGCTGATCTGTGCCGTGACCCTGCTCCAGGGCAAGATCATGGGCTTCGGAAGGGGGGACGAGTCCAAGTGACCACCATGCCCGAGGTGCGGGAGTCCGCGCCGGCATCCGGCAAGCCCCACCGCGTCAAGCGCGGTGGCGGCGTGATGAGCTCCACCGGCCTCTACATCGCGACGGGCGTCGCGGGCTTCCTCTTCCTGGTCCCGTTCTACATTCTCGTCCGCAACGCCCTCTCCACCGACGCCGAGATCACCGGAGAGAACTGGAAGTTCTTCCCCACGGACATCCAGTGGGGCAACATCAGCGAGCTGTTCAGCGACGAGACGGTCCCTTTCGCCCAGTCCCTGTGGAACTCTGCGGTCGTGGCCACGCTGCAC
Organism: Streptomyces sp. NPDC006235; assembly: GCF_040613735.1. Classification (NCBI taxonomy): domain Bacteria; kingdom Bacillati; phylum Actinomycetota; class Actinomycetes; order Kitasatosporales; family Streptomycetaceae; genus Streptomyces; species Streptomyces sp. NPDC006235. Next base: position 108,056 of record NZ_JBEXSR010000009.1, on the reverse strand, counting down.
ACCGTCGGCGTCCTGCTGGTGTGCTCCCTCGCGGGCTACGGGCTCGCCCGCATCCCATACAAGCACGCCAACAAAGTGTTCTACGCCGTCCTGGGCACCCTGATGGTCCCGACCGCGGTCACCTTCGTCCCCAGCTTCGTGCTGGTGTCGTCGCTCGGCTGGGTGGACACCTACCGGGGTCTCATCGTTCCGGGCCTGTTCAGTGGTTTCACCTGCTTCCTGTTCCGGCAGTACTTCCTGGGGTTCCCCAAGGAGCTGGAGGAGGCGGCGCGCGTGGACGGACTGGGCTACTGGGGTGCGTACTGGCGCATCGTGGTGCCCAACTCGCTGAACTTCTTCGCAGCGATGGCCACGATCACCTTCATCCAGGGCTGGAACGCCTTCCTGTGGCCCCTGGTCATCGGTCAGGACCCCGGCGCGTGGACCGTCCAGGTCGCGCTCTCCAGCTACATGACCAACCAGACCGTCGTCTTCCACATGATCTTCATGGCCACGGCCATTTCCATCCTGCCCCTGGTGTTCGTGTTCCTCTTCCTCCAGCGCTGGCTGGTGCAGGGGATCGCCCAGACCGGCATCAAGGGCTGAGCAAGGAGACCGATGTCTTTCCGCACCACCTCCGTCGACTACGTCGAGGACGTCTCCCCGGGCAGCGGGGCCCTGGCGCCCCGCGCCTGGTACGCGTCCTCGGACGCGCGGTCCCTGTCCCTGAACGGCAGCTGGCGTTTCCGGCTGTCGGCGACGATCGACGCCGAGGACGACTCGTTCGCCGAGGAGGGCTTCGAGGCCGGGGACTGGGCCGAGGTCACGGTCCCCGGGCACTGGGTCCTGCAGGGTGACGGGGCGTTCGGGTCCCCGATCTACACCAACCACCTGTACCCCTTCCCGGTGGACCCGCCGCACGTCCCGACGGAGAACCCGACCGGTGACCATCTGCGCGTCTTCGACCTGCCCTCCGACTGGCCGTCGGACGGCGGGGCGGTGCTGCGGTTCGACGGCGTCGAGTCCTGTGCCCGCCTCTGGCTGAACGGCACGGAGCTCGGCGAGTTCAAGGGCTCCCGGCTGCCGCACGAATTCGCGGTCGGGCACCTGCTGAAGCCGGGCGGCAACGTGCTGGCCGTGCGCGTCCACCAGTGGTCGGCCGGGTCGTACCTGGAGGACCAGGACCAGTGGTGGCTGCCGGGCATCTTCCGCGACGTGACGTTGCTGCACCGCCCGGCGGGCGGCGTCGGCGACTTCTTCGTGCACGCCTCCTACGACCACACCACCGGCGAGGGCACCCTGCGCGTCGACTCCGACGTCGACGGGCGGGTGACCGTGCCGGCCCTGGGCATCGACGTCGCGACCGGCGAGCCGGTGACGGTGGCCGTCGAGCCGTGGACGGCCGAGACGCCGAAGCTCTACGACGGTGTGCTGGCCACCGACGGCGAGCGGGTGCCGCTGCGGATCGGTTTCCGTACGGTCGTCCTGGAGGACGGGCTCGTCAAGGTCAACGGCAAGGCCGTCCTCTTCAAGGGCGTCAACCGGCACGAGTGGCACCCCGAGCAGGGTCGCGCGCTCGACCTGGAGACCATGCGCGAGGACGTGCTGCTGATGAAGCGGCACAACCTCAACGCCGTGCGCACCTCGCACTACCCGCCGCACCCGGCCTTCCTGGACCTGTGCGACGAGTACGGCCTGTGGGTCATCGACGAGTGCGACCTGGAGACCCACGGCTTCACCGAGCAGGACTGGCGGGACAACCCGGTCGACGACGACCGCTGGACCCCGGCCCTGCTGGACCGCGCCGCGCGCATGGTCGAGCGGGACAAGAACCACCCGTCGATCGTGTTCTGGTCGCTGGGCAACGAGGCCGGCACCGGCCGCGGCCTCACCGCCATGGCCGAGTGGATCCACGACCGCGACCCCGAGCGGCTGGTGCACTACGAGGGCGACTGGAACTGCCGCGACACGGACGTGTACTCGCGGATGTACGCCTTCCACGACGAGGTCGAGAAGATCGGGCAGAAGCTCGACGGCGGCACCCACAAGCGCCGTGAGCTCCCCTTCATCCAGTGCGAGTACGGGCACGCCATGGGCAACGGCCCGGGCGGGCTCGCCGACTACCAGGAGCTGTTCGAGAAGTACGAGCGGCTCCAGGGCGGGTTCATCTGGGAGTGGATCGACCACGGCGTCAAGCACCCCGAGCTGGGCTACGCCTACGGCGGTGACTTCGGCGAGGAGCTGCACGACGGCAACTTCGTCTGCGACGGGCTGGTCTTCCCGGACCGGACGCCGTCGCCGGGCCTGATCGAGTACAAGAAGGTCATCGAGCCGGTCCACATCGAGGGCGACGGCGCGAACGGCATCGTGCGGGTCACCAACAAGCAGGACTTCGCCGACCTGTCCGCGCTGGCCTTCGAGTGGTCGTGCCAGGTGGACGGCGAGACGGTCGAGTCGGGTTCGCTGTCGGTGCCGGCGCTCGCGCCGGGCGAGAGCGCCGAGGTGAAGCTGCCGGAGCCGCCCGTGGACGGCCGGGGCGGTGAACGCCAGTGGACCGTGCGGGCGCTGCTCGCGGAGGACACGCTGTGGGCCGCGAAGGGCCATGTCGTGGCATGGGGGCAGTTCGCCGCGGGGGCACGGCCACTGCCGACCTTCCCCGCGACCGACCGGCCCGTGCGCGACGGGGACCGGTTCACGCTCGGCCCGGCCGCGTTCGACGCCCGCACCGGTGCCCTGCTGTCGATCGGCGGGGTCGGGGTGAGCGCCCCGCGGCTGGACGTGTGGCGGGCGCCGACCGACAACGACGACGGCGCGGAGTGGCAGAGCGACACCCGCTACGGGACGCTGTGGCGCACGCTCGGCCTGCACCGCATGCGGCACCGCCTGGTCTCGGTCGAGGCCGGCGACGACGCGCTGACGGTCCGTACCCGGGTGGCGCCGGCGGCCCGTGAGGTCGGCCTGGACACGGTGTACCGCTGGACGTCCGACGGCGAGCGGCTGCGGCTGGACGTGTCCGTGACGCCGGAAGGCGACTGGACGGTGCCGCTGCCCCGGCTCGGCGTCCGGTTCGGTCTGTCGGAGGCCGACGCCGTGGAGTGGTTCGGCGGCGGCCCGGGCGAGGCGTACCCGGACACCCGGGCGGCGTCCATGGTGGGCCGCTGGCAGTCGACGGTGGACCGGCTCCAGACGCCGTACGTCCGCCCGCAGGAGAACGGCGCCCGCGCCGACGTCCGGTGGGTGGAGCTCGGCGGTCTGCGGATCGAGGGCGATCCGGAGTTCTGGTTCACCGCGCGGCGCTGGACCACCGAGCAGCTGGACGCGGCCCGGCACCGCACGGACCTCACGCCCGGCGACACGGTGTGGGTCAACCTCGACCACGGGCAGCACGGCATCGGCTCGCAGTCCTGCGGCCCGGGTCCGCTGCCGCAGTACTTCCTGAAGGCCGAGCCGGCTCGGTTCGCGTTCGTGTTCTCGACCACCTCGTGAGAAATCGAGGTAAGAACTCGATTAATCGATTGACCAATTGATCGACATTCCGACAGTGTCGGAACATCATCCGCGGCCGGTCGGCCCTAGAAGCCGACCGGCCGCGACTGTTTTCACCACGAGGAAGTGGGTGGGTCGGTTGAATGTCGCCATCGAGGTCCGCGGGCTGACCCGCACGTTCCACACCACCGTCCGCCGACCCGGTTTCCTGGGCGCCGTCAGATCCCTGGTCAACCCGGAGCGGGTGGCCAAGCACGCCGTCGCCGACATCAGCTTCGACGTGGCCCCCGGCGAACTCCTCGCCCTGCTCGGCCCGAACGGCGCCGGCAAGTCCACCACCATCAAGATCCTGACCGGCATTCTCACGCCGACGTCCGGCGAGGCCCGGGTCGCGGGCGTGGTGCCGTACCTGGAGCGGGAGCGCAACGCCCGTAACATCGGCGCGGTGTTCGGGCAGCGCACGCAGCTGTGGTGGGACCTGCCGGTGCGCGAGTCGTTCGCGATCCTGCGGGACATCTACGAGGTGCCGAAGGCCGAACACGCCGCCCGGCTGAAGGAGTTCGACGAGATCCTGGACCTGTCGTCCTTCTGGGACACCCGGGTCCGCCATCTCTCGCTGGGGCAGCGGGTGCGCAGCGACCTGGCCGCCGCCCTGCTGCACGACCCGCCGGTGGTGTTCCTCGACGAGCCGACGATCGGCATGGACGTGGTGGTCAAGGAGCAGGTGCGGGAGTTCCTGCGCCACCAGGTGGAGCAGCGCGGCCGTACGGTCCTGCTGACCACGCACGACATGACGGAGGTCGAGCGGCTCGCCGAGCGGGTGGTGCTGGTCAACCACGGCCGGCTGGTGCTGGACGGCACCCTCGACGAGATCCGCCGGAAGTTCGGCTCGACCTGGCAGGTGCGGGCCACGCTCGCCGACGCGCAGGCCGAGGTCGTACCGCCGCCCGGCATCACCGTGCTGCGGCGGGGCGGCGCGCAGGTCGTCTTCGGCCCCGACGGGGCGGACGCGCCCACCGTCCAGCAGGCGTTGAAGGCCGTGATCGAGCGGTTCGAGGTGACGGACATCGCCCTGGACGAAGCGGACCTCGAGGACGTGATGCGGGCCGCGTACGTGCATGTCGGGGAGGTCTGACATGACCGCGCTGCACGCCTGGCGCGCCGCCCGTGTCACCCCGCTCGGCGAGCTGAACGCCCCGCCCCGGATGACCGCCGTCGCGCTCCGGCTGGCCGTCCAGGTGGTGCTGGTCTGGTCGCTGTGGCGCGGGCTGTACGCGCAGACCGGCACGACCGCCGGCCTGAGCCGCGACCAGGCGGTGACCTACGCCGTGCTGGCCGTCCTGGCGTCCCGGCTGCGGGAGCTGGACCAGTACGCGGGCCGGGACACGGTCCTCCAGCACATGCACTTCGGCACCATCGTCTACTGGTACCTGCGTCCGCTGCCGCCGCAGCGCTACTACGCCCTGCGGGCCGCCGGAGAGCAGCTGTACGGGCTCGCGTGGGCGCTGACGGGATACGTCGTCTGCCTGGCGGCCGGGGTCGTCGAGCCGCCCCGCTCGGCCGCTGTGGCGGGGGTGTTCGTGCTCAGCATGCTGCTGGGCCAGTGGGTCCTCTACTACGTGATGCTCGTGCTCGACCAGTTGTGCTTCTGGACGGTCCGCAACACCGCCGCGATGCTCATCCTGCTGTTCGCGCAGAACCTGCTGTCCGGGGTGTACGCGCCGCTGTGGTTCTTCCCGGACTGGTTCGTCACGATGAGCGCCTTCCTGCCCTTCCAGGCCACGCTGAGCGTGCCGCTGTCGCTGTACGTGGGGCGGATCCCGCTGTCCGACGCGGCCTTCCAGCTGTCCGTGCAGGCCGCGTGGGTGGTCGTACTGGCGTTGTTCACCCGGCTGTTGTGGCGGCGGGCCGCCCGGCGCGTGATCTCGCAGGGAGGCTGAGATGTCGGTGAAGGCTCTGCGGATCGTGTGGCGCGTGACGGCGCTCAACTTCCGCGCGCAGATGGAGTACCGCACCGAGTTCCTGCTGATGATCGCGATCGGGGCGATCTGGCAGGTGTCGGTGATCGTGTTCGCCACGGTGCTGCTGTCCCGGTTCGCCGGGATGGGCGGCTGGGACAGCTCGGACGTGCTGCTGATCCCGGCGACGCGCATGCTGGCGCACGGTCTGTTCGTGCTGTTCCTGGGGCGGATGCACTGGGCCGGCCGGCAGATCCAGGAAGGCCGGGTCGACATCTACCTGACGCGCCCGATGCCCGTCCACCGACAGATCCAGCTGGCGTTCTTCCCCACCAACGCCATCGGGGACCTGACGGTGGCGGCGGGTCTGATGGTGGGGGCGCTGTCCCGCAGCGACCTGGACTGGACGGCGGGCCGGATCACATACCTGGTCGCGGCCGTGCTCGGCGGCATGCTGCTGGAGGCGGCCCTGTTCACGGTCGTGGCCAGCGCTGCCCTGCGCTTCCCGGCCGCCGACCAGTGGGGCCGCTGGCTGGAGGAACTCCTCGGCACGTTCGGCAGCTACCCGCTGAACGTCCTGCCCAAGGCGGTGGGCGGCTTCCTGACGTACGGTCTTCCGCTCGCGTTCGTCGCCTACTTCCCGGCGGCGGTCCTGACCGGCCACGGCCACACCACGGGCGTGCCGTTCTGGCTGGCGGCGGCGTCACCGCTGCTCGGGCTGCTGGCGTACCTGGGATCCCGGCTGCTGTGGCGGTGGAGTCTGCGGCACTACAGCGGGGTCAACGGGTGACCGGCCGGCCCCGCGGATCGGGGTGAACAGGGCGGTCACGGCGAGCAGGACGCAGGTGGCTCCGGCGGCCATGGCCACCGGGGTGGTGCCCCGCTCCTCGGCGGCCCAGGTCAGCAAGGCCGCGCCGATCGGTGCCGCCGCGTACTGAAGCGTCCAGAAGGCGGAGGTGACGCGGCCCAGGAGGTGCTCGGGCGTGACCTCCTGGCGCAGCGACAGCGAGCAGGTGCCCGCCATGCCGACGCAGGCGAGGAACGCGGCGCTCAGGGCCGCCACGACCGGCACGTCCCGGGCCCAGCCGAGACCGGCGAAGGCCAGCCCGCACACGGCGACCGAGCCGGTCCACGTCGGGCCGAAGCCGAGGCGGCGACGGAACCGGGCCACCAGCAGGGCACCGGTGATGGTGCCGAGCGCGCCGACCGCCATGACGGTGCCGACCGTGCCGTCGTCATGGCCGAGGTCGTGCTTGAGGTGGTAGATGACCAGGTCGTTCAGGCCGAGGGTGAGGAAGCTGAAGACGAACAGCAGGGCGGTGAGCGAGCGCAGCACGGGGTGGCCGTGGAGGAAGGCGACGCCGGTGCGCAGGTCCTGCCACAGTCCGGTGCGCCGGCCCGTCTGCTCGTCCGGTGCGCGCTTGCGGAACCGTACGCAGCACAGGCACGCGGCCGACACGCCGAAGCTGGCCGCGTCCACACCGACCGCCGCCGCCGGGCCGGACCAGGCGGCGACCAGTCCGGCGCACAGCGGTCCGAGGACCCCTGCCGCGGCGGCGGTCGCGTTCAACCGGCCGTTGGCCTCCGTGAGTCGCCCGGTGCCGACCAGGCCCCGCACGACCGTGACGTAGCCGACCGCGAACAGCATGCCCACGGCCTCGCACAGCGGCAGCACCACGTACAGCAGCCAGATCCGCGGACCGAACAGCCACGCCAGCGGGATCACCCCGTACAGGACCATGCGCACGAGGTCGCAGGCGATGAGCAGCCGGCGCCGGTCCACCCGGTCCACCACGGCCCCGGCGAACACCGCCGCCACGACCGCGGCCGCACCGCCCACCGCCGTCAGCAGCCCCATCCGCGCGAGGGACCCCGTGGACTGCAGCACCAGCAGGGGCAGGGCGATCAGCGCGAAGGAGTCGCCCAGCACGGAGAGGGTCTGCGCGACCCAGAAGATGCCGAAGTCCCGCTGCCGCCACAGGGGGCGGGTGCCGGGTAAGCCTTCGTCGGCGGCGTCCTCGCGCCGTGCCGCCCCGTGCGACATGCCGCCTCCCGTGTCCCCGCCTTCTCGCCGCCCGGCAACCATAAGGCTCCGCGCGTCGACCGGAGGGGCGCCCCCGCGCGGGCGTAAATCGATACCGGTGGACGGTGCGCACGGAGTAGCCTCCGCGCCGTGAGGTGATCTCCCACGCGGTGTCCCGGACACCGCAGACGCGAACCCGACCCGTACCCCTGACGCTCCGCGGGGAGACCTCACCATGCACATCACCATGGGCGACACGCCTGACGCCACACTGGCCGCGTTCACCGCACGGGCGGCCGCCGATCCCGGCGTGGCCGGGCTGGTCCTCAGCGGCTCCCGGGTCCACGAGGGCATGCCGACGGACCACTCCGACTACGACCTGCACGTGATCCTGAAGGACCGACACGCCTCGCCGATCGCCGCGTTGGACTGGTTCCGTTCCGCCCACCTCGACCTCGTGGTCATCGAGCTGGCGGAGTTCCGCACCCGCGGCATACCCGGCCGGCCGGACCACTTCGCGCGCTACTCCTACGTCCACGCCCAGGTGCTGCTCGACCGGCTCGACGGGACCATCGCCCGGATCCTCGACGAGAAGCGGACGCTGGGCGCCGACGAGGCCCGGGCCGCCGTCGACGGCTGGCTCGACGCGTACGTCAACCAGACCTACCGCTCCCTGAAGAGCTACCGCGACGGCCGCCCCGCCATGGGCCACCTGGACGCAGCCGAGTCCGTGCCCTACGCCCTGGAGGTGCTCTTCGCCCTGCACCGCCGCGTCCGGCCCTACAACAAGTACCTCCAGTGGGAGCTGGAACGGCAGCCGCTGGGCGAGCCCCGGTGGGACGCGGGCCGGCTCCTGCCGGTCCTCCGCCGCATCCTGGCCGACGGCGACCCGACCGCCCAGCGCGCCCTCTTCGCCGGCATCGAGGAGGCGGCACGGCGGGCCGGCCACGACGGGGTGCTCGACTCCTGGGGCGCGGATCTGGAGCTGCTGCGTCACCCCTGACGCACCGGGACCTCAGCGCCGGGCCAGCGCCAGCACACTCAGACCGAACATCAGGACACCCAGCGGGAGATGGACCGACGAGACGTGCGCGATACCGAGCACGACCTGGACCGAGGCGAGGACGAGGAAACCCGACGCGTGCCAGACGGGCCGGGCGGAGCCGCCGCCCGGCTTCCACGCCAGCACCGCCGCGAGCAGGTACAGCATGGATGCCCCGTACATCACGCGGGCTCCGGCACTGTGCAGCGTCTCTCCGTAGGACGAGGTCAGCAGCATTCCCGCGGAGACCGCCTGGAAGAAGATGGTCAGGGTCTGCAGGGCGATCGCGACCCGCAGGAAGGAGGAGCCGGGCTGCGCGTCCGCGGTAGCCGTCGTCGTCGCCGTCACCTGAGTAGCCATGTCACATTTCCCCTTGTCCGCCCTCGGGCAGTGGATCGATAAGGTCTCACCAGCTCGACGACGCGGGCCTGCGAAAGGTAAGGCGAGGGGGGCGACCGGAAGCATGGGGACTGCCGGGGGCGGCACGGACGGGGTAGCCGGTGAGCGACGCCAACTGATCAATGTCGCGTACCGGTTGCTGGGTTCGGTGACCGAGGCCGAGGACGCGGTGCAGGACGCCTACGCCCGCTGGTACGGGCTGCCCCGCAGCCGGCAGGAGGAGATCCGGTCCCCGGGCGCATGGCTGACGACGGTGACCGGCCGCATCTGCCTGGACCTGCTGGGCTCGGCGCGGGCCCGCCGGGAACGCTATGTCGGCGCGTGGCTGCCCGAGCCGCTGCCCGACCGGACCGAGTGGGACCAGGCGGGCGGCGCCGGCCCCACCGGCCCAGCGGACCCCGCCGACCAGATCGTCCTGGACGAGTCGGTGTCCATGGCCTTCCTCGTCGTGCTGGAGTCGATGACGCCCGCCGAGCGGGTGGCGTTCGTCCTGCATGACGTCTTCCGCTATCCGTTCGCCGAGATCGCCCACGTCCTCCGCCGGTCTCCCGCGGCCTGCAAGCAACTGGCGGCCTCCGCCCGGCGGCGGGTGGGCGCCGCGCCTACTCCCGTGCCGGCGCCCGGCCGGGCCGACGTGGTGCGGCACGTCAAAGAGGCCTGGGAGAGCAAGGACATCGCAGCTCTTGTCGGCGTCCTCGACCCGGCCGCCGTGATGACCGCCGACGGCGGCGGTATGGCCGGCGCCGTCCTGCGCCCGGTCGAGGGCGGCACGCGCATCGCCCAGTACATGGTCGCCATCGCCGACAAGGCTCCGGGGCTCGAACTCCTGGAGCGGATGGTCAACGGTGTGCCGGGCCTGGTGGCCCAGCGGGCCGGCGTCGTCATGACCGTGGCCGCGTTCGACGTGTCCGACGGGCGCGTCACCCGGATCTGGGCGGTCCGCAATCCGGAGAAGCTGCGGCCTTGGGCCTGGTCCTAGCCAAGCTGTGGCGTGGTCCTGGCGCCGGTCCGCCGTTTCATCTTCAACTGTTTCCCCCGTGTCCCTTGCGCACCACCCGAGTTGGCGTCGAACCTGAGCATCGTTCATGTCCCGCTGCGCCTCCCCAACCGGAGACACCCCCACCATGAGACGACTCCTCGGCACTCTCGCCGCTGCCGCCCTGACCCTCACCGGACTGACCGCGGCCTCCGCGACGCCCGCCGTCGCGGCGGACTCCGGTTCCTTCAACGTGCTGACCTACAACATCGCGGGCCTGCCCCTGGGGCTCGGCGACAGCGACCCCGAGGCCAACACCCCGCTGATCGGGCAGCGGCTCGGGCCGTACGACATCGTGAACGTGCAGGAGGACTTCAACTACCACGCCTCGCTGTACGCCAACGACAAGCACCCGTACCGCACGGCGACCAGCGGCGGCGCGGCCTTCGGTGACGGGCTCAACACCCTCTCGGACCACCCCTTCGAGGACTTCCAGCGGGTGAAGTGGAAGAACTGCACGGGCACCAACTGCCTGACGCCCAAGGGCTTTTCGCTGGCGCGGGTCAGGCTCGCGGAGGGCGTCTTCGTCGACCTGTACAACGTCCACACCAACGCCGACTCCACCGACGACGCGCTCGCCGCACGCCGGGCCAACGTCGAGCAGCTCTCGGACTTCATCCAGGCGAACTCGGCGGGCAACGCGGTCATCGTCATGGGCGACACGAACACGCGGTACACCCGCACCGGCGACAACATCCGCACCCTGCTGTCCGAGAACGGCCTGACGGACGCCTGGGTGAAGCTGGTCAAGGGCGGCACGCCCCCGGCCCAGGGCGGTGACGCGCTGGTGTGTGACCAAGGGGCGCCGGCGAACGACTGCGAGGTCGTGGACAAGGTCCTCTACCGGGGCAGCAAGCTGCTGACGCTCACCGCGACCCGCTACGCCAACGACTGGAAGGCCTTCCTCCGCTCGGACGGCAAGCACCTCTCCGACCACTTCCCGCACGCGGTCGACTTCTCCTACACCCTCAACTCCTCCCTGCGCGCGAGCGACTTCATCGGCGGCCCGCACGGCACGGCCTTCAACGACGCGGACGACCTGCCGGCGAACCCCGCTCCCCGCACCCTCACCCTGCGCGGCGCCACCCGCCTGGACGCGGTGTCCCTGACCCACGACGGTGGTACGGCCCTCACCCACGGCGGCACCGGCGGCACGGCGGCCTCCTTGACGCTGGCCCCGGGCGAGCACCTGACCTCGGTGAAGCTGACCCAGGGCCAGAAGGACGGCCGGACCCGGGTCTTCTCGGCGTCCTTCACGACCGACAAGAACCGCGCCCTGTCCGCCGGCACCGCCACGTCCGACGCGAAGACCTTCACGGCCCCCTCCGGCTGGCAGATCGTGGGCTTCACGGGCCGCGCGGGCGCGGAGATCGACAAGCTGGGGGTGATCTACGCGCCGATCCGCTGAGCCCGTACTACGCTCTTCCCTCATGCCCAGAGCCGGCCTCACCCCCGACCGCCTCGTCGCCGCCGCGGCCGACCTCGCCGACGAGGCCGGCCTGGACCACGTGACCCTCTCCGCCCTGGCCCGCCGCTTCGGCGTGAAGGACGCGAGTCTCTACACCCACGTCCGGAGCCTGAAGGACCTGCGCACCCGCCTGGCCCTCCGCGCGGGCGGCGAGATGATCGACCGGATCGCGGCGGCGGTCGAGGGGCGGGAGCCCGGCCGGGACACGCTCGGCGCCTTCGCCGGCGCCTACCGGGCCTACGCCCTGGACCACCCCGGCCGGTACGCGGCGACCCAGCTCGCGATCGACCAGGACCTCCTCACGGACTCCCCCGCGATGCGCCGCACGGCCGACGTCACCTACGGCATGCTCCGCGCCTACGGCCTGGAGGAACCCGACCTCACCGACGCCGTGCGCCTGCTGCGCAGCACCTTCCACGGCTACTGCGCCCTGGAGTCCACCGGCGCCTTCGGCGCGCCCCGTGACGTCCAGGCGTCCTGGGACCGGGCGATCGACGCCCTGCACGTACTGCTTCAGAACTGGCCCCGCGAGAAGAGGACGACCGATGCCTGACACAGCCGGCTCCATAGCGGAGATCTACACGCTGGGCACCGGGCCCTGGACGATGACGCCCGTCACGCGGGGCGCCCTGGGCCAGATCTGGAAGCTCACCGGGAACGGGTCCTCGTGGGCCGTGAAGGAGCTGCTCTTCGGCTGCGACGAGGAGCAGGTCCGCCGCGAGGCCGCGCTGCGGGACTCCGCGGCCGACCTGGGCATCGCCTCGCCCCGCCTCCACCCGAACCGGGAGGGCGCGCACGTCTCCCGGCTCGGCTCGGGCGGGTCGTACGTGAAGCTGTACGACTGGGTCGACGGCACCCGGGCGGACGCGTCCGACCCGGACGTCCTGGACTGGTTCGGCCGGACCATGGCGCTGCTGCACCGTGCCGGTGAGGGTGCCGTCGAGACGCCGGACGACTGGTACGAGCGGTGTCCCGGCGACGCCGACTGGGAGGACGTCCTCAAGAAGGTGCGGGACGCCGGCCTGCCGTGGGCGGACGAACTGGACCGGTTCATCACCACGTCCGGGCCCCGGCTGGCGCACTGGGTGACGCCGTCGGACCCCGGCGGCCTCGTGACCTCGCACCTCGACCTCCAGCCCCAGAACGTCCTGGTCGGCCGGGCCGGGCCGGTCCTCCTCGACTGGGACAACGCAGGGCCGGTCTCGGCGGACCGGGAGTTCGCGCGTGCCGTGTACGTGTGGTCGGGCCGGCACGAGGTGGACATCGCGGCCGCCCGGCGCCTGGCGCGGGCCTACCGCGAGGCCGGGGGCCCGGCCGAGGTCACCGGCCCGGAGTCGTTCTCGATGCTCTTCGCCACGGACCTGAACTACATCCGTGTGCAGGCCGAATGCGCCGTCGATCCGGCGGTGACCGCGGCGCAGCGCGAGTTCGCGGGCCGGCAGGTCCTCACCTGCCTGCGGAGTCTGCCGGACCTCGCTGCCGTGTCGCTGCTGGTCGCCGCGCTCGACACCTGACGCGGCGGCCTACCGCGGTGGGACCTGACCGGCCACTTCCCCGTACGACGGTGTCCGCCCCGCCGGGGTCCGGCCGGCCCGGATCTCCGCCACCGCCTCCAGGGCCGCGCCCAGCGCCCGCCGGTACAGCAGCGAGCCGAGGCTGATCCGGCGTACGCCGGCCTCGGCGAGGCGGGAGACGGCGGGGCCGTCCGGTGAGTAGAGGATGTTGAGGGGTACGCGCACGTGGCGCACCAGGGCGGTGATCCGCCGCAGGTCGGTGAGGCCGGGGACGAACACGCCGTCCGCACCCGCCTGTTGGTAGGCGTCGAGCCGGGCGAGCGTGTCCGTGGTGTCGCCGTCGCCGAGCCAGTGGGTGTCGGTGCGGGCGTTGACGAAGAGGCCGGGGGCGGCCTCCTTGACGGCGGCGATCTTCGCCGCGTGCCGGTCGGCGGGCCCGAGTCCGTCCTCCAGGTTGATGCCGGCGACCCCGACGGCGTGCAGCTCGCGCGCGAACTGCGCCACCTCGTCCGGGTCGTCGCTGAAGCCGCCCTCGGCGTCCACGGACAACAGCCACGGCTCCGGGCCGAGAGCGCGGGCCAGCCGGAGCGTCTCCGCGCGGGTCGCCGCCGCGCCGTCGGGAAGTCCCGCGGCCGCGGCGACGCCCAGGCTCGTCGTCCCGATGGCCGGGAACCCCTGCCCGGCCAGGGCCCGCGCGGACGCGCAGTCCCAGGCGTTGGGCAGCAGGAGGGGCTCCTCGGCGTGGTGAAGGGCGGCGAAGGCGGAGTCGGCCCCCGCGTGCGGTGTCGTGTGCTTCGGACGAGCGGTCATGGGGCCACGCTAGCCAGGTGGGTCAAGACAGGATCTCGACGTACCCGTCGGTCCCGTGCACACGGATCCGCTGCCCGTCCCGGATCAGCCGGGTGGCCCGCTCCACACCCACCACGGCCGGCAAGCCGTACTCCCGGGCGATCACCGCGCCGTGGGTCATCAGGCCGCCCACCTCCGTCACCAGGCCCGCGACGGAGACGAACAGCGGCGACCAGCTGGGGTCCGTGTAGGTGGTGACCAGGATGTCGCCCGCCTGGAGATCGGCCTCCGCCATGTCGAGGATGACGCGGGCCCTCCCCTCGACGGTCCCGGCGGACACGGGCAGGCCGACCAGGGCGCCGGCCGGCACGTCGTCGCGCCGGTAGGCCCCGGTGACGGCCTCGCCGTCCGAGGTGAGCACCCGGGGCGGGGTGAGCGCCTGGTACGACCGGAACGCGTCCTCGCGCTCCCGGATGAGCCGGTCGTCCACCTGGTTCGAGCGCACGACGTCGTGGAGTTCCTGGAACGTGAGGTAGAAGATGTCCTCCTGCTCGGCGAGCACGCCCGCCCGCACGAGGCGCTCGGCCTCCTCCATCAAGGCCTGCTTGTAGACGAAGTAGCGGCAGACGATGCCGTACTTCGGATACTCCCGGTACCCGATGAAGGTGCGGACCCGGTCGATCATCCGCTTGGTCTCGTCGGCTTTCCGCTCCCCGTCGGGCAGGGCCCGCAGGCGTGCCAGCACGTCCTGTTCCTGCCGCAGCGCCTTCCGCCGGCCTTCCTCGAAGCGGCGCCCGGCGGCGCCCGGCTCGAAGTGCCTGACGTTGTCGAGGATCACGGGCACGAGCGTGCTGGGGCGCTCGCGCCAGCGCGGCCTCGTGATGTCGATCTCGCCGACGCAGCGCATGCCGTACCGGTCGAGGTAGGTCTCGATGGCGTCGCGCGCTTCGGTCCCGCCCGGGAGCTTCACCAGCTCGTCGAGGAAGCCGTCGTCCTCGACGCCCTCCAGGAACGCCACGACCTCCGGATGGGGGCGGACCACGTCCGCGACGTCGAGCAGCGCCAGTCCCATCTCCGAGGTGATGTTGTCGGGGGCGGACAGGGTGAGCGTGTCAGCCGCGTTCTTCTCGCCCAGCCACTCCTGCAGCTTGTCGTTGAGCCACCATGTGGCCTCCATCCCCGCCATGATCACCTGCATGCTGAGCGGATCACCGAGGACGCGCTTGTGCTCCTCGAAGGCCTCCAGCAGGAAGTCGAACAGCGCCGGTCCGGTCTTCGTCCGGATGTCGCGCTCCAGGGCGGCGACGGACGCCTCGCTGCGTTCGATCAGCTCGGTGACGATGGCCGGATCGGTCTCGATCGAAGCGGACGTGCGACCGCCCGAAGGCGGCCCGCCGGTGCTCGCGTCCGGGAGCGGCGGGACGAAGTCGTCGCGGTCGAGGACGGTCTCCAGCGCGTCCCTGACCAGCGGATCGCCTCTCCCCACCATGTCGAGGAGGCCGGCGCGGCTCGCGGGCGAGGCCAGGCGCCGGGTGACGTCGACGAACAGCCTCCCGCCGGCCTCCTGCATCGGCACCATGGCCGTCAGCTGCCACATGGAGAGCCCCAGCGGCTTCATGGCGTCGGTCATCATCTGCTGATGTCCGACGGAGACGTAGACGTGGTTCTCCTGGTCGCCGGTCTCGGGGACGGGGAACAGCGTCGTGATCGGCCGGCTCTGGACGATGTGGAAGTCATCGCCGTCCAGGCACCATTCGATGTCCTGCGGGCTGCCGAAGTGCGCTTCGATGCGCCGCCCGAGCCGCACCAGCCGCACGACCTGCTCATCCGTCAGCGCCGGCTGCTCCTGCCGCTGTGCGTCGATCGCCACCTCGTGCGTGCCGCCGGCCGGCAGGGCGTGCAGGGCACGCTGTTTGGCGGCGATCGTCTTCGCGACGACGTCGCCGTCGCGCACCTTGAAGACGTCCGGGTTCACCAGGCCGGAGACCAGGGCCTCGCCGAGGCCGAGGCCGGCGTCCACGGTGGCGACCTTCCGGTTGCCGGTGACGGGGTCGGCCGTGAACAGGACGCCGGACGCCTGCGGGAAGACCATCCGCTGCACGACCACGGCCATGTGGACCGTACGGTGGTCGATGCCGCCGCGCCGGCGGTAGGTCACCGCCCGCTCGGTGAACAGCGAGGCCCAGCACCGGCTGACGTGCCGGAGGACTGCCTCCTGCCCCACGACGTTCAGATACGTGTCCTGCTGGCCGGCGAAGGAGGCCGTCGGCAGGTCCTCCGCCGTCGCGCTGGACCGGACGGCGTAGGCGGCCTGTTCGCCGTGGCGGCCGAGCGCGCGGGTGATCGCCGCGGCGAGATCGTCCGGGATGGCGATGTCTTCGATGGTCCGGCGGATCTGCGCGCTGAGCGTGCGGACCGCCTCCCGGTCGTCCGGGTTCACGCGCGACAACCGGTCGAGCAGATCGTCGATCGACGGCGCTTGCGCCATGACCCGCCGGAAGGCCTCCGTCGTCACGCAGAAGCCGGCCGGTACGCGGACGCCCTCGATCCGCGAGAGCCTGCCCAGGTGCGCGCCCTTGCCTCCGACGACCGCGACCTGTGTCTCGTCGGTCTCCTGAAGATCCCGCACGTAGTGCTCAGCCATCCGACGCGTTCCCCATTTCCGCAGTGTGTGGCACAGGCCGACGATTCTGCGCCCTGACCCGGGCCTTGCGGCAAGCCCCCTGGTGCGCTATACGTTGAGAAGGGCAAGGAGAGTTCTCTCCTTGCCCTTTGCCATGTCGTCGGCGGTTTCGAAGGGTCAGCGCCTCACGTGAGCGGCGCTACCCCCACTCCCGCATCGTCCAGCCGGACCCGCGCCCCGTCCCCGTCGCTCCAGCGGACCTCGACCACCCCTGTCTCGTCCACCCGCACGGAGACCAGCTCCGCCAGCGGGAGGGGGTCGCCCTCACCCGTCAGCCGGGCCAGGGCGACGAAGAGCGTGGCGCCCTCGCCGGTGACGCCGGTGAGGGTGTCGTCGAGGCCGGCCGCGGGCAGGAGTTCGGCCCGCAGGCCCTCTCCCGCCGGCCAGCCGGTGACCCGTACCGGCGTTCCGGGCTCCGCGCCCGTCACCAGGTGTGCCCGCACCTCCGCCGCCCCGTGCGCGAGCACCACGCTCGTCACCCGGGCTCCCCCGCCCGCGGTGTGGCGCGAGGCCGCCCAGCCCTCGCCGACGCCCAGCGGTTCGATGCCGGTGCGGCTCGGGTCGTCGCCGACGAGCACGCTGTTGTCGTAGGAGGGGGACGGGGCCGTCACGGTCGAGTAGGCCAGGCGCGTGTAGTACGGGTCGTAGCGGACGTCCTCGCTGCCGTGGTTGTGCAGGCGGACCACGCCGTCGGAACGGGTGGACTGCAGCAGCCAGTTGGGCGGGCCGACGGGGGTGACGGCGTCCGCGCGTTCGGCCGGGGCCGGTTCTTCCGCCGCCGTCCACACCTCGTGGCCGGGCGGCAGGAGCAGGCCGAGGAAGCCCTTGCTCGCCCAGTACGGGGAGGCCGGGCCCGAGTAGCCCTGGAGGACGGACGCGTCGGGGCCGTGCCAGCCCAGGGAGAGCAGGCCCCGGTCGTCGACCGCGCCCCGGTCGAGGAAGTAGCGCAGTGCTCCCGAGGCCAGGCGCCGGGTCTCGCCCGGGGAGAGCGGCGTACGGCCGGTCAGCGCGCCCAGCCACAGCGGTGCCGTCGTCGCGAAGCGGTAGGTGAGGGAGCGGCCCTGGTGCATGGGGGCGCCGTCGCCGCCGAACAGGCGGGCGTAGTCGGAGAGATGGCGTTCGAGACGCGCGCCGTACAGGTCCAGCAGGCGCTCGTCCCGCTCCAGCCAGGCGTGCAGCACCGGGTAGAGGTGCATGGCCCAGCCGTTGTAGTAGTCGAACTTGCGGCCGTCGCCGTCGGTGTACCAGCCGTCGCCCAGGTACCACTGCTCGATGCGCTCCAGGCCGCGGTCGATCGCCGCGCGGGCCGCTTCCGGCTCGTGGCCGATCTCGGCCAGGAAGCCGCCCACGGTGACCGGGAACAGCTCCCAGTTGCAGGGCCAGGCCTCGGCGGTGAGCGCGTCGCCCAGCCAGGCCGCCGCCCGCTGGCGCACGCCGTCGTCCAGGCGGTCCCACAGCTGCTCCCGGGTCAGCCGCAGGGCGAGTGCGATGGACGCCGCCTCCACCAGGGGCTGGCTGCGGTCCTCGATGCGGGGCCAGACGCCCGCGACTCCGGCGGCCAGCCCGTCGGCGTAGCGTTCCAGGGCCTTCTCGTCGCGGCGGAAGGCGGCCAGCAGCAGCGTGCGGGCGTAGCCCTCCAGGCCGTCGGAGAGGCGGCCGGACCAGCTGGTGCGGTCGCCGGGCAGGTGGTAGAGCGCGCGGTCCTCGGTCGCGTACGGCTCGACGGCGGTGAGCAGGGCATCGGCCGCCGCCTCCCAGTGGGCGCGGGTGTAGCCGGTGATCGAGGAGGCCGTGCGGTCGGCGGGAGGCAGCTGCATCGCGTCTCTTTCGTGCTGGGACAGGTCGGAACAGGTGAACGGGCCGGACCTGGAGCGCCCCGGTTCCGGTCGGGGCGCCCCAGGGGTTCATCCCACCCGCACCTTGCCCTTCGGCACCAGATGCCGGGTGACGAGTTCGTCGCGGACCAGGCTCGCGTAGGCCGTGGCACCGCGCACGGAGGTGTGCGTGTTGTCCCGCTTCTCGTTGTAGAGGTAGAGGGCCTTGGAACCCTCCACACCCAGGGACTCCACGAGTGCCTTCGTCTTGGCCGTGAGGTCGATCAGCGGGACGTCCCGCTCGGCCGCGACGGAGCGCGTGACGGCCGGGTGGTCGACGCCCAGGCCGTTGACCAGGAGCGCGGTTCCGTTGTTCAGCGTGCCGTCGGGGTTGAACCAGCGCCGCACGATGGGAGTGACAAGGACCGGCTGTCCGCCCCGCTCCCGGACTCCCGCGACCAGGGTCTCCAGGTTGGCCCGGTAGGTGGCCTCGTCCGTGGTCTTGTCGTTGTGGGCGAGCTGGACGAGGACCAGGTCGCCGGGGCGGATCAGGGGCCGTACGGTGGCCCACAGCCGCGGGTTCCCCAGATACGTGACCGTACTCTCGCCGGAATCGGCGTAGTTGGCGACCGACAGGCCCTTGCCGAGGTACTGGGGCAGCTGCTGGCCCCAGCCGGAGTACGGGTCGCCGGGCTGGTCGCAGACGGTGGAGTCGCCGATCAGGAAGATCTGCCGGGCGTGCCGGGCCGGGGTGACCTTGATGCCGGCCAGCGCGGGGGCGGAACCGCCGATGCGCAGGTCGAGGCCGGCGGTTCCGTCGGGGCCGGTGGGCTCGCCCTCGGGGGTGCGGACGTTCACGGTGAAGGTGCGGGTGACGTGCTCGCCCGCCGGTGCGGCCGTCTCCGGCAGCAGGGACCGGCGGGTCTCGCCGCTGATGCTGGTGGCGGACGCGGCCTTCCCGCCCAGCACGACCCTTACGTCGTACGTGCCGGGCGGGACGTCGAAGTGGCAGGCGCCGTCGGCGCAGTGCGCGAGGCCCGGCCTTCCGCCGGCCTCGTCCGCGTGGGCGGGTACGGCGGACAGGGCGGCGCTCAGCGTCACGGCCGCCAGCGCGGCGATGGTGAAACGTCTCACTCGCAACTCCTCCGTCACGGTGACAAGGCTTGGCGGCTGAACGTATCGCCTCTGGCAAGCGCTTTCTAGACCTCGGCCCGATTTCGCGAGGATCCTGCTTCCAGGCGCGCGAAAGCCCTTTCGCGAAATCGATTCAACTGTCACTCTCGCTCTCGCCCGCAACCCCCCACCTCCCGAAGGAGGCACCCCCCATGCCCGGATCCGTGAACAGACCGGTCCGCCGCCGCGCCTTCGTCCTCGGCGCCGGCGCCGCCGCCGGCACGGCCCTCACCGGCACAGCCCTCAACGGCACGGCCCACGCGGCCGGCTTCGGCTGGAGCGACGACGGCTCGAACTACGTCGTCGACACCGGCGCCCAACTGGTCTTCAAGGTGAGCAAGTCCACCGGCGACCTGACGTCCCTGGTGTACCGGGGCACGGAGTACCAGGGCTACGGCGGCATGAACTCGCACATCGAGTCCGGCCTCGGCGCCTCCACCGTGAGCATCAGGCAGTCCGGCTCGACGATCCTGGTCTCGGTCACGCACGGCACGCTCCGGCACTACTACGCGGCCCGCAGCGGCGAGAACAACGTCTACCTGTGGACCAACAAGGCCGACACGTCCGTCTCCGCGGACCCGGTACATCGTGCGTGTGAAGAAGGGCGCGTTCCTCAACGACGAGCCCGACTCGTACACGTACGCGCCCACCGCCATCGAGGCCTCGGACGTGTTCCGCAAGTCCGACGGGCAGACCCGCTCCAAGCACTACTCCAAGCGGCGCGTCATGGACTACGACTACGTCGGCTGGTCTTCCGGCGGCGTCGGTCTGTGGATGGTGCGCAGCAACCACGAGAAGGCCTCCGGCGGCCCCTTCTACCGCTCGCTGCTGCGCCACCAGAGCGCGGACGGCGGCGGCCTGTACGAGATCCTCTACTACGGCCAGAACCAGACCGAGGACCAGCGGTTCGGCCTCCAGGGCCCGTACGTCATCGCCTTCACGGACGGCGGGGCGCCCTCGTCGGCGCTGTTCCCGGGCACGCTGACCACGCCGTGGGCCGACTCGCTCGGCATCGCCGGGTACGTGCCGGCGAGCGGCCGGGGCAAGGTGGCGGGGGTCGGGATATCCGGGCGGAACGCGGCCTACCCGTACACCGTGGGCCTCGCCAACGCGACCGCGCAGTACTGGGGTTCGGCGCGTTCCTCGGACGGTTACTTCGCAGTCACGGGTGTGCTGCCGGGCACGTACACGCTGACCGTCTACAAGGGCGAGCTGGCGGTATACACCACCTCGGTGAGCGTCTCGGCGGGCGGCACGACCACCCTGAACACGATCGCGATCCCGTCCTCCAACGACCCGTCCCACGCGAGCGCGATCTGGCGGATCGGCGACTGGAACGGCACGCCGGGCGGGTTCAAGAACGCGGACCTGATGACGTACGCGCATCCGTCCGACGCACGGGCCGCGTCCTGGACGGGGAACGTCGTCGTCGGCGACGGCGAGACCGCGGCCTTCCCCTGCTACCTCTGGAAGGACGTCAACAGCGGCATCCTGGTGTACTTCCGGCTGACGGCGGCCCAGGCGGCGGCCGCGCACACCCTGCGGATCGGGGTCACGACGGCGTACGCGAACGGCCGCCCCCAGGTGACGGTGAACGATGTCTGGACATCCGCCGTCCCCTCCCCGCCCACCCAGCCGAACACCCGGTCGCTGACCAACGGTTCCTACCGCGGCAACAACCACACGTTCACGTACAGCGTCCCGGCGTCCGCCTGGAAGACGGACCCGAGTCAGTACAACGTGCTCAGGATCGACGTGGTGAGCGGGTCGGGGGCGACCGGCTTCCTCAGTGCGGGGACGGCGGTCGACGCGATCGACCTGCTGGCGTAGCCGCCGTCACGGGGTTGTCATGTCCCGCGCGTCCACTGCTGGTTGGTGCCTCCGTTGCACGTGTACGTGATGAGCGCGGCGCCGTTGGCGGTGGACGCGCCGTTCACGTCCAGGCACTCGCCGGTCGCACGCGACTTGACGTTCACGTACGAGCCGGTGGTGGTCAGCGACCACTGCTGGCTCGTCGCGGAGGAGCAGTTCTCCTGCGTGACCGTGCTCGCGTTCTCCTGCACGCACAGGGAGCTGTTCCTGACCATCAGCTGGTAGTAACCGCTTCCGACGGACTTGAACCAGTACTTCTGGTTGGTGCCGCCGTTGCAGTCGTACTGCTTCAGTTGGGCGCCCGCCCAGAGCGACTGGCTGGTCACGTCCGCGCACTTGGAGGAGTGGCGGGCGATGAGGGTGTTGTACGTGGCGCTCGTACCGGAGACGGTCCCGGCGGCCGTGTCGACGGTGACCTCCGGCGACCAGGACATGGCCATCGTGGTGGAGTTGGAGAAGGTCAGCGGCAGCCAGACGTACCGCGAGTCGTTGACGGTCCCGCCGAAGGAGTTGCCCCAGCGGTCGCCCAGGTAGAGGTACGAGGTGCCCGAACTGCCCTGTACCGGAAGGACGTAGGCGGTCTGCGAGCCGTACCCCGTCGAGTCGCCGATGTTCTTCATGGCCGACCAGGGTCCGGCGATGTTCGTGGCCGTGGCGTACTGCTGCTGGTTGGGGTTCCAGCCCGTGGCGCCCGAGGTCAGCATGAAGTACACGCCGCCCCGCTTGAACAGGGCCGGGGCCTCGCGGTGGCCGCCCGGCCAGGGGTTGGCGACCAGGCTCGCGATACCGGTGTAGTCGGCGGTGAGGCGGTAGATCTGGAGGTCGTAGTTCTCGCGGGCGGCGGAGATCATGTACCCGGCGCCGTCGGTGTCGACGAAGACCGTGATGTCGCGGGACATGTGCTGGCCGAGCGGACGGAAGCTGCCCTTCCAGGTGTAGTTTCCGTCGACGGTGTCGGAGACGGCCACGGCCGCGCGGGCTTCGCTGTAGTCGGTGCCGTTCTCCTTGTGCATCCACATCACGAACTTGCCGGTGGACGCGTTGTACATGACCTTCGGCCGCTCGATGTTGGCGGTCGCCAGCTCCGGGTCGCTGGCCTCGGTCAGGACGTGGTTGCGGAACTCCCAGTTCTTCAGGTCGGTCGAGCGGTAGGCGTCGACGTACCGGAAGGTGTTGTCGGCGTTGCGGTGCTCGCCGAACCAGTAGTAGTACGAGCCGACCTTGAGGACCCCGCCGCCGTGCGCGTGGACCGGGTTGCCGGAGGTGTCCGTGAACTGGGTGCCGTTGGTGAGGGTCTGGGGTGCGGCCTGAGCGGGGCCGGCGGTGGCGAGGGCGCCGAACAGGCCCAGGCACAGGGCGAGGAGGAGCGCGTACGCGCGTCTCATCTCAGTCACCCGCCTTCACGGTGTCGGCGACCGGGATGCCGAAGTCCGGGGTGCCGTCCGGCTTCCAGCCGAGCTTCTGGACGCGGGTGTGGCGGTTGGGGTCGTTCAGCGGGTCGCCGTTGATCTCCTTGTACTGGCGGGCGTGGTAGACGAGGACGTCGGTGCGGCCGTCCTCGGCGACGGTGAAGCAGTTGTGGCCGGGGCCGTACTGCTTGGTGGTGTCGTTGCTGGTGAAGACCGGCGTCGGCGACTTGGACCAGCTCATCGGGTCCAGGAGGTGACTGTCGGCGTCGGCGGTCAGCAGGCCCATGCAGTAGTTGAAGTCGGTGGCGCTGGCCGAGTAGGTCATGAAGAGGCGGCCGTTGCGCTTGATGACGTACGGGCCCTCGTTGACCTTGAAGCCGATGCACTCCCAGTCGTACTCGGGGGTGGAGAGCCGCACCTGCGGGCCCTTCAGGGTCCAGGGGTTCGCCATCTCGGACAGGAAGATGCCGGTGTTGTTGTCCAGTCCGGGCTCGTGCTGCGCCCAGGCGAGGTAGCGCTTGCCCCGGTGGGTGAAGGTGGTGGCGTCCAGGGAGAACGTCTCCCAGGCCGTCTTCACCTGGCCCTTCTCCACCCAGGTGCCCTTGAACGGGTTGGGATGGGCGTTCTCCAGCACCCATATGCGGATCGCCCAGACATCCTCCGCGGGCGCGGAGGCGAAGTAGATGTACCACTTGCCGCCGATGCGGTGCAGTTCCGGCGCCCAGATGTGGGCGCCCATGTTGCCCGTGGGGTGGGCGCGCCAGATCACGGACTCGTCGGCCGTACCCAGGCCGTTCAGGGTGCGGGAGCGGCGCAGGATGATGCGGTCGTACTCGGGGGCGGTGGCGGTGAAGTAGTAGAAACCGTCCTTGTGCCGGTTGATGTGCGGGTCGGCCCGGTTGCGGACGAGCGGGTTCACGAAGGGAGCCGGCTTCGGGGGCCGGGTCTGGGTGGCGGCCTGGGCCACACCCGGGACGGCGGGGACGGCGGCCAGGGCACCGGCGGCTGCGGCGCCCTTCAGCAGCAGCCTGCGGCTGGGGGGTTCGGGCAGAGCGTGGTCGCGGTCGCGGCTCATGCGGTGGGGCCTGCCTCTCACTGGGGGACACACGGCGTTGTCCGATGCGTCGCCTGATACATCGCCTGATGCGTCGTCTGGCATTTCGAACACCATCTGTCATTACGAACGCCGAAAAGGTAAGGGTGTGCCCCCGGGAGGTCAACGGGTCTGACGGGACGAAGAGAGACGGCTGCGAGAAAGGGGGCAACCTTTCCGGCCCCGGCGACGACTGGTGGGTCGAAAGCGCGTTTCCCTGAACCACGTAAGGACGCAACCGTGGCATCCCATTCCCGCCGCCGTCCCCTCCGCAAGCGGCGCACGGCCCTCGTCCTCGCCGTCGCCGTGGCAGCGGTGGGAGTTCTGCTCTCCCTGGTGATCGCACTCCGCCCCGACGACGAGCCGAACGCCGGGGTGCGAGCCGCTGCGGAGCCCGCCGCCGCCAACCGGTCGAGTGCCCCGGCGGCGACACAGGAGCGGAAGGCCGAACCGAGCCCGAAGCAGAAGCCGAAGCCGAAGCCGTCCAAGGCGTCCCCGACGCCGACCGCGACCACCCCGTCGAAGCGCCCCTCGCCCACCAGCGCCCCGCGGTCCTCACCGCGGCCGGCGTCCGGCACGGCACCGCTGGCGGGGCGCATCCAGCCCCAGGCCACCTACAAGGGGGTCGCCACCCACTACGACGCCGCGGACGGCAACGGCGCCTGTCTCTACGGCCCGAGCCCCGACCTCATGGTCGCGGCGATGAACCACACCGACTACGAGACGTCCAAGGCGTGCGGGGCGTACATCCTCGTCCGCGCGGCGAACGGCGCCTCCGTCACGGTCCGGATCACCAACGAATGCCCGCTGCCCTGCGCCCCCGGGCAGCTCGACCTCAGCAAAGAGGCCTTCGCCAAGCTCGCCGGCCTCTCCGCCGGCCGGATCCCGGTCACCTGGAGCCTGCTGAGCCCCGGCACGTCCGACACCGTCTCGATCCGCTACAAGACCGGCTCCAGCAGCCACTGGTGCGGCATCCAGGCACTCGGCCACCGCAACCCGCTGGCCCGCCTGGAGGTGAAGACCGGCAGCGGCTGGAGCCGGCTGACCCGGACCGAGTACAACTACTTCCTCTCCCCCTCCGGTACGGGCTGCGGCGGCCCCCTGAGGCTCACCGACATCTACGGCGAACAGCTCACCGTCGAGGGCGTCCCGATCCGCCCGGACGTCAAACAGTCGACGCGGGTGCAGTTCGCCCGGCACTGAGCGGTCGGACGGCAACCGCCGATTTTCTGTTATCGGCCGCCCGCCCCCGCGTCTCCTCTCCCGTGCGCAGTCTCACTCACACCACAGCAGCGGCCGCCGGTGTCCTCGCGGCGGTCGCCTCCCTGCTCGCCGCTCCCCCGGCGGTGGCCGCCGGTCCCCGGGACGTCACCGCCGACGTGCTGGCCGACCGGGACGTGACGCTCGGCGGTGACACGGTCGTCACCGTGCCGCCGGGGACGACGACGTACGACGGCGTGTTCCGCGGTGAGGGCACGCTCACAGTGCGCGGCAGCGGGACCCTGGTCCTCACCAAGGACAGCGACTTCACGCTCCCGGAGTCCCGGCGGCGGCAGCGGGTGCGGACGCCGGGCGGGAACCACCCGTACGTCACCGTCGCCAATCCGGACCCGCCGGCGGTCACGGTGGAGCGCGGTGCGACGCTGCAGTACGGCGACGGCGGCACGACGGGGCTGATCGGCCACTTCCCGTACGACACCCCGGCGTTCCGCCTCAACCAGGACAACATCCGGGTCGACGGCACGCTGCGGCTGTCGCTGACGAGCGCGTACAACCTGGGCACCATCAGTGGCTCCGGGCTGATCACCCAGCCGAGGTTCCTGTGGGGCACCTGGGACCTGTCGGGCACCCACTCCTTCTCCGGGGTGATCGACAACGGCACGCAGCTCAACGCGGGCCGCCCGGAGTACGCGACGTCGCTCCCGAACGTCCGCAAGGTCCTCAACCAGGGCACCTGGACCGTCGACACGCCGCTCGGCCGGACCGTCACGATGGGCATGGACTTCTACCAGCGCGAGTACGGCAGCGACATCAACGTCCAGTCGCGGCCCGGCAGCAAGGTGATCCTCACCGGCCAGTACAGCTGGTCGGACCAGGGCGGCGACAGAGACCCGTCGCTCAGCGACCCGGCCCTCAACTGGACGCCCGCCCGCAAGAACGTCAACAAGCGCGGCACCAACATCAAGGGCGCGAACGTCCAGTGGGGCGACGGCACGACCGACAAGATCTTCATGCCGGGCACCGCCGAGACGGTCTACATCAACCTCCTGGCCGCCCGCTCCCGTTCCCGTCTCACCTTCGACTACGACGGTCCGGTGACGCTCGGCGCCCCCATCGGCGGCGGCGTGTTCCACGACACCCTCTCGGCCCCCGGCGCCGGCGACATCGTCATCGCCGGAACCCCCGGCAACGACGTGACCTTCGCGGCCGTCCAGTACTACGACGGCTCCACGACGGTGGAGAAGGGCGCGGTGCTCCGGCTGGGCAGCGGGAAGCGGGGCGGGGACAGCGGGCTGTACACGGCGGGCGGCCACTACAAGGTCGTCAACGACGGCTCACTCGTCCTGCGCAACACGAAGCGGCCTCTCGCCCTCTCCCGCATCGGCGGCAGCGGCTCGCTCACCCAGGCGGGAGCCGCCACGACGACGCTGACGGGTCCCGCCGTCACGTACACCGGGACGACCACCGTCTCCAAGGGCACGCTGGCTCTCCGGAAGGGCGCCACGCTCACTCGCAGCAAGGCCATACGGCTCGCAGCGGCCGGAGCGCGGCTGGACACGGGCCCGGCTGGTCTGCGCGTCGCGACCACACTCACCGGCAAGGGCACGGTCGCGGGAGCGGTGACGAACGACGGTGCCGTGACGACCGGCCTCACCGTGAACGGCGGCTACACACAGAGCTCCAAGGGCACCCTCGTGCTGCGGGACGAGCCGTTGAAGGTGACGGGGCCCGTGCGGCTGGCCGGGGATCTCGACGTCTCGGCCCTCGGAGGCCGGGGCCGGCCGGCTCGTGAGGTCACCGTCCTCGACCACAGGGGAGACGGCAGGATCTCGGGAACGTTCGAGGGGCTGCGGCAGGGCGCCCGCCTGAAGCTCGGTGACACCACCTATCGCATCGACTACCGGGCGGGAGACGGGAACGACGTGGCTCTGACCGCGAAGACCGCCCCGAGCCCCTCCCCCACCGCGCCCGGGGCGTCCGCGTCCGGCCCCGTGGCGCCCCGGAGCGCCGGCGCGTCGGACGACGTCGGCTTCGGCTGGTGGCCGTACGCGCTCGGGCTGGCGCTCGTCGTCAGCCTCGCCGTGCCGGTGGTGACGCGGCGCGGCCGCCGGCACCGTGGCGGTGGCCGGCACGCGGGCCGCGCGCGGCGGTGAGGCTCACAGCTCGGACTCGCCCCATGACGTGACGACCGCGTGGTCGCCGACGGACACCCGGCCGGGCCGCAGCACGGCGAACTTCGCGCCGAAGGCGACGCCGCCCTCGCGGGCCCGCCGGTAGCCGGCGAGAGTACGCAGGGGTTCGGGGCCCGCCCTGGTCCCGGACTCCTGCTCGACCAGGGTGACGGCGCAGCGGATGGCGAGCTTGGCATAGCCCAGTTCCGTGTCGCCAAGGCGGATGCGGCGGGCGCGGTCCTCGGTGTGCGGTTCGTCCCAGCCGTCGGGTGCGTGCCCGCCGTCGAGCACGATGTTGGGGCGGAAGCGGTTCATGGGCAGCGGGCTCGCGCCGCGTTCGCCCAGTTTGCGGTTGAAGAGGCCGAGGGTGGAGCGCGAGATGATGTGCAGCGCGCAGCTGTCGGCGTAGCCGGAGGTGCCGGGTGTCATGCCGTCGGTCACCCGGTCGTGTTCCGGCGGTACGCGCACCAGCCGGCTCGGGGCGCGCAGCACCTCCGAGAGCCAGTCGGCTGCCGTGTCGCCCTGGTCGATGCCCTGGTAAGCGGTTCCGAACAGGTCCACTTTCCGGCGGGTGCCGGTGGTGTCCACCCGGAGGTGCAGGTCCTCGGTCCCCGGCGCACCGAGCGTGAGGCGCGCGCCGTCGGCGCTGACGGCCGGCCGGATGACGGCCAGCCGGGGATCCCGGCGCTGGGTCCGGTACACGCCTTCCTCGCTGACGACCATGAAGCTGCGGTCGTGCGCCAGTCCGGCGGGGGTCAGCAGTGCCTCGGCCGCCGATGTCCCGGCGCATCCCTTGACGGGGTAGTACGACAACTCGACGACGCGGGCCATGCTCTTCCCTTCTCCCGGCGGTGAGCCTCACACATCCGCGTCAGCGGCCGCTCGGCGCCTCCGGGAACCCGAGCTGGGGAGCCAGCAGCCGGGCCTCGGCCGCCCAGTCGGCGAGGAAGGCCAGGGTCAGGCCGCGTTCGCGGTAGCGGAGTCCCGCGGGGACGGCGCCCTGCCCTCCGTAGGCCGGCTGCTCGCCGTCCGCCCGGGCGAGCATCAGTGCGGTGAGCCAGTCGTACTTCACGGCGGAGGCGCACACGCCGAGCCGTACGAGCCGTTCGTCGCCGCGCCAACCTCCCTCGCGCAGGCCCTGCACGTACGCGTCGTACGCCGCTTTGGCCAGGCCGGGGAGGTCGGCGGCGGGGACGAACAGGTCGAAGACGGAGTCGGGGAGGTAGTTGCCGAGGTCCTCGCCGAGCGCGCCGTCCCCGGCGAACGCCCAGTCGAACACGACACTGTGGCGGCCGTCGGAGCGGACGTTGGCCGGCCACTGGTCGAGATGGCAGAAGGCTCGTGGCAGTGACTCCATGACCGTGAGGAACCACTCGCGGTCGTGGCGGAGTCGGACCATGTCCTCGCGCAGGCCCGCCGGGAAGTGCTCCCGGACCAGGGGGTGTTGCCAGGCCTCGTCGTCGTCGAGGAGGTCCTGGCCCGTCGTCTTGCCGGCCGTGTAGTCGCGCAGGAAGCGCTGCGACAGCCATGGCCGGTCCTCCCCGGCACCCACCGCGCCCTGCGCGGCACCCAGCCGGTGCGCGTGCTCGACGTGCCGGGCGAGCGGCCAGGCCGTCGCCGGTTCGCCCGGTACGTCCTCCAGCCACAAGGCCAGGTCACCGTCGGCACGTTCGACGCAGGCCAGCAGCCGGGGCGCGCGGATGCCGTGCCGCTGCCAGGCCTGGGCGAGCCCCGACTGGTAGACGTACGCCTCCCGGCGCCAGAAGTTCCAGTGCCGGGGGTCGTTGGAGGCGGCCCAGGTGACGCTGGTCTCCTTCGTCCGCGTCAGCACCTTCAGGACGGCCGACCGGCCGCCGGCGGTGACCCGCCAGACCCCGGCCGTGACGCCGTTCCACGGGTTGTGCGTGAGCGGCTCGAACACCGCCTTCTCCGCCGGGACTCCCAGGACCTCACGTACTTCGGCATCAGCGACAGCGACCTCGGGCATGCCCCGAATGCTATGCCCGCCGGGAACCCGGCGCCTCCGTCTTGTCCTTGCGTCCCCGCAGCCACACGTACACCGGGATCCCGGCGAAGAGGAACAGCACTCCCTGGTAGACGGCGGCGTATCCGGCGCCCGCGATCAGCCAGAACGAGAAGCCGAAGGAGAGGACGGCGACGATCAGGTCGCGGACCAGGCCGGCGGGGCGGACGCGTTCGCGGGTGCCGCGGGCCAGCCAGTACAGCTGGGCGGCGGCCGACAGCAGGTACGGCACGCAGCCGGTGAACGTGGTGATCAGGACGAGGACGCGGAACGTGGTGTCCGGGCCCGCCGTGTAGTTGAGGGCGATGAGGAGCGTGCCGAGGACCGCGCAGGCCCAGACGCCGAAGCCGGGCACGCCGCCCTTGCCCACCCGGCCGAAGGGCGCGGGGAAGAGACCGTCGCGGGCGGCGGCGTACGGCATCTGCGCGGCCATGAGGATCCAGCCGTTGAGGCAGCCGGTGATCGAGACGACGGCGACCAGGGCGATGGCCGTGCCGCCCCAGGAGCTGCCGGTGAGGGCGTTCACCGCGTCGGCGAACGGGGCGCCCGAGTCGACGAGCCGGCCGTGCGGGACGAGGCCGAACACGGCGACCGTGCCCAGGATGTAGACCAGGGCCGAGGCCAGGGTGCCGAGGACGCTCGCCCGGGCGACCGTGCGCTCGGGGTCGCGGACCTCACCGGCGCTGACGGCGGCCGACTCGACGCCGAGGAAGCTGTACAGCAGCAGCGCGGCGGAGGCGGCCAGCGCGCCGGAGACGCTCTGGCCGGAGGCGTTGAACGGGCCGAAGTTGTCCGCGTCGACGAAGAACAGGCCGATGCTGGCCAGCAGGAGCAGCGGCACGAACTTCAGGACGGTGGAGACGACCTGCACCGCGCCGACCCAGCGGGTGCCCGCGAAGTTGGCGGCGGCGGGCAGCCACAGGGCGGCCATGGCGACGGCGGCCTGGAGGACGTGGTTGCCGTGCAGGGGTATCAGGACGTCGACGTAGCCGACGACCGCGACGGCCAGGGCGGCGATGCTGACCCAGCACATCGTCCAGTACGACCAGGCCGACAGGAACCCGGCGAAATCGCCGAACGCGTCCCGCGGGTACACGTACAGCCCGCCCGTGACCGGGCTGCGCCGCGCCAGCTTGCCGAAGAGCAGCGCGAGGGCGACCGCACCGACCGAGAGCACGACGAAGGCGAGCAGGCTGATCGTGCCGTAGGGGGCGACGGTGGCGGGCAGGGCGAAGATGCCGCCGCCGATGATGTTGCCCATGACGAGGGCCGTGGCGGCGGCCAGGCCGAAGGTGCGGCGCGGTGGGGGCGCCGGGGCCGGATCGACGGGTTCGGCGGTCTCGGCGGGGGTGGGGACGGTCATGGGCGTTCCTGACGAGCGGAGAGGGGGAGGCCGTGATCGTAACCCGCTGTCCCACATGTTGGGCGACCTGTTCATGGAGTGGACACAATCGGCTGGGGTCCGCCGCCGGATCTGGACTACGGTCGTCCGTATGACCAGTACCCTCACCCTCGCCGAAGCCCTCACCGCCGGGACGGTCGTCCTCGACGGCGGCCTGTCCAACCAGCTCGAGTCGGCCGGGCACGACCTGAGCGACGAGCTGTGGTCGGCGCGGCTGCTCGCGCAGCAGCCGGAGGCGATCACCGAGGCGCACCTCGCCTACTTCCGGGCGGGCGCGGACGTGGCGATCACGGCCAGCTACCAGGCCACGTTCGAGGGCTTCGCCAAGCACGGCATCGACCACGACCGTGCAGCGGAACTCATGGCGCTGAGCGTCGAGTTGGCGCGGGACGCGGCCCGCCTGGCCCGTGTCTCCCGCCCGTTGTGGGTGGCGGCCTCGGCCGGCCCGTACGGGGCGATGCTCGCGGACGGTTCCGAGTACCGGGGGCGCTACGGCCTCACGGTCGACGAGCTGGAGCGCTTCCACCGTCCCCGCCTGGAGGTGCTGGCCGCCGCCCGTCCCGACGTCCTCGCCCTGGAGACGGTCCCCGACGCCGACGAGGCCACCGCCCTGCTGCGCGCGGTGCGCGGGCTCGGGGTGCCGGCCTGGCTGACGTACTCCGTCGCCGGTGGCCGCACGCGCGCCGGGCAGCCGCTGGAGGAGGCCTTCGCCCTGGCCGCCGACGCGGACGAGGTGATCGCCGTGGGCGTGAACTGCTGCGCGCCCGAGGACGCGGACGACGCCGCCGCGATCGCGGCCCGGGTCACCGGCAAGCCGGTCGTCGTCTACCCCAACAGCGGTGAGACCTGGGACGCCGACGCCCGTGCCTGGACCGGCCGGGCCACCTTCACCGCCGGCCAGGTGCAGGGCTGGCAGCGGTCCGGCGCCCGCCTGATCGGCGGCTGCTGCCGGGTGGGCCCGGAGGCGATCTCGGGCATCGCCGGGCTCAGCTCGTCTTCGTCACCCCGGAGTACAACCACAGCAGGTCCGGCGTACTGAAGAACGCCGCCGACCACCTGCACGCGGAGTGGCCGGACCTCGTCATGTCGGCCGCGGTCTCCTGACGAGCCGTGTAGGCGGCGGGGGTGAGGCCGGTGTGGTGGCGGAAGAACCGGCCGAAGTTCGCTGCGTCGGTGAAGCCGAGGTGAGCGGCGACCGCGTGGGCGGTCCACCGGGCGTGACCGAGGAGGCGGCGCGCTTCGCGTATGTCGAAGCGCGTGGCGAGGTGACGCTCAGCGAGGACCTGGGCGAGCTCCTCGACGTCGCCACCCGGGCCGGCGCCCGGCACATGGGCGCGGACCAGGCCGAGGACTTCGGCAAGCGCAACGCCGTCCCCGGCGAACTCGTCGTCCGCCTGCGCCCCGCCAAGGTCATCACCTACGGCGGCATCAGCGACTGACGACCACCCGGCCGCTCGCCACGACCGCCTCGCGCGCTCCGGAGCCACGTTCGGCGATTGAGCCCTCCTCAGGTCCTCCCTCAGGGGGTGCTCCCTCATCCGCAGGGCGGATACGGTCCACCGCAGCGGACGAGGTGCGGCCGCCATGTCCAGGGCCAGCATGTACGCCATGACGACAGCGACCGCCGCTCTCCCCGCCTGTGCACCTGCGCCTGTCTGGGCTCGCCGCGCCGCCCACGCCATCGCGCTGTGCGCCGTCCCGTCCGGCCTGTGGCGCATCGCCATGGCATCCGGTGTCCCTGTGGGCTACAGCGACCAAGTGCTGCGCGACGTCTTCGACATCCCGGGCTGGGGCATCGCATACGTCGTCGGCCTCTCCGTCCTGACCGAGCTGGCCGCCCTGTTTCCGCTGCTGCTCGTCAGCGACCGGTGGAGGCCGCTGCACCCCAGGGTCCTCGCCCCGCTGGCCTGGATCGCCTCGGGCATCCTGGTCCTGGTGGCGCTGTGGCAACTCGTGGTCGCGTTCACCGTCGAGAGCCAGACGTACCTGTCGAGCGGCACGGCACAGACCGTCTGGGGGTTCGTTTTCGCCCCGCTGTTCGCCATTCCGGCTCTGATGACCGCGGTGACCTGGTCGTACGCACAGCGGCACCGGGTCGTCTTCCGGCCTTGACCGTCATGGCGGCCGGACGACCGACCGCAGTGCGGCGAGCTACCGGCTGTACGGACCCGGCGCACTGCCGCGATCACGCCGAGTGGAACGGCTCCGTCAGATGCGGCGTCGCCAGGTGCAGGGTGGTGGCGCTGTCGTGGCCGAGCATGCGCTCTCTCGAGTGCCTGGCCACCTCCGGGTCGGTCTCGTGCGCGTAGGCGAGCTCGGGGTGGAGCAGTTGGAGTGCGTGCACCAGGAGGTCGCCGGTGACGAGTACCAGCTCCCGCCCGTCGGCGACCAGCACGCTCTGGTGGCCGGGCGTGTGACCGGGCGTGGCGACCGCGCGCCCGGTGCGCAGCGGCGTGTCCCCGTCGAGGAGCCGGAGGCGGCCGGCGGCCGTGAGCGGGTCGGTGAGGGTCTCGCGAAGTTGCGGGTTGAGCGCGTCGAGGGCGTCGAACTCGGCCCGCTGGAGCAGGTATTCGGCGTTCGGGAAATAGGGGCGGCGGCCGCCGGTCGATGCGATGCCGTCCACCGCGCCGCCCGTTGACGGGACGGCCGCCTCGGTCACGACCGCCCACCCGACGTGGTCGGTGTGCAGATGTGTGAGGACCACGGTGTCGACTTCCGCCGGGTCGATGCCCGCGGCGGCGAGCGACTCGGGGAGCACACCGGGCACGGGCGCCCACGAGGCGGCCGGGCCGTCCGCCGGACCGATCCCGGCGTCCACGACGGTGAGGCCCTGGTCGCCGCGTATCGCGTAGGCGCGGAAGCGGAGCCGCCAGCGGCCCTCGGCGTCGACCGCGCCCGGGTCGTAACGGTCGGCCTCGGCCCACTGCGCTGCCGTGGCCTCGGGGAAGGCCTCGGCGCGCGGGGAGAAGAACGGGCCCTCTCCGTCGGCGAGGGCGATGATCTCGGTCGAGCCGATCCGGAGGCGGGGAACGCTGAGGGACATGGCCGCGATCCTGCCATGCCGTCCACACGGGTGTGACTCGTCCCAAGCTGTCTTGTTCCCCGGGGCCGTGTCATGCCCGAGGCCGAGACCGCGGCGGTCGGCGGGTTCCCGCCCAACCCGTACGTCCAGCTCGCCTGGCCCACCTTCCGGGAATGGCTCGGCACCCCATCCGACACCGGTCCGGGCACACCACTCCTCCCCTGCCCTTCCCGCTGCTAGCCTCCGTCCGAGGAACCGGTTGCCATGGTGTTGCCGCAGTTCCCGAGGGGTGGGTGCGGACCGGCGCCCGGAGAGACGAGGCAGTCATGACGAGGAAGAGCGGGGACGCGAGCCGCAGCACCATCCGGGACGTGGCGGCCCGCGCGGGGGTCTCGGCGTCGACGGTGTCCCGGGTGCTCGGCGGTGTGTACCCGGTGAGCGCGGCGACGCGCGGGCGCGTGATGCGGGCGGTCCGTGAGCTGGACTACGTGGCCGACGCGCGGGCGAAGGCGGTCGCGGGCGTCGGCACGCCCACGCTGGCGTTCGTGCTGGAGGACATCACCGGCCCGTCGTTCGCGCACATGGCCCACGGCGTCGAGCGCGAGGCGACCCGCCTCGGTCACCTCTGCCTGGTGTGCAGCACGGAGGGGGACGTGCAGCACGAGCTGGAGTTCGTCGAGATGATGCGCGCCCAGCGCGCCGCCGCCGTGATCCTGGTCGGCGGCACCGCCGACACCCCCGCGTACCGCGAACGCACCCACCGCATGGCCGACTCCCTCGCCTCGGCCGGTTCCCGCCTGGTCCTGTGCGGCAGGCCGCCACTGGACCCCGGCGCCCCGGTGACGGTCATCGAGTACGACAACGAGGGCGGCGCCTACACCCTGGTCGCCCACGTCCTCGCCCAGGGCCACCGCCGGGTGCTGTTCCTCGGCGGCCGGGCGGACCACACCACGGCCCTGGGCCGTGAACGCGGCTATCTGGCGGCGCACCGGGCCCGGGGCCTCACACCCGACCCGTCCCTCCTCCTGCACGGCGACTTCACCCGCGACGCGGGCCACCGACTCGTGCAGCAGGCCCTCAAGGACGACCTCGACTTCACGGCCGTGGTGGCCGCCACCGACATGGTCGCGGCCGGCGCCCTCACCGCCCTGCACGAGGCGGGCCTGACCGTCCCCGGCGACGTCTCCCTCGCCGGCTACGACGACATCCCCTTCGCCCGCGACCTGCACCCCGCCCTGACGACGGTCCACGTCCCCTACGAGGAACTCGGCCGCCTCGCCGTCCGCACCGCCCTGGAACACACGCCGGGCGCCCCGGACGAACACCTGCTGCTCGGCACGCACGTGGTGGTGCGCGACTCGGTGGGGCCACCGCCGGCGTGAGGCGCGGTCAGTGCCGGCGGAGCGCCCCGGAGCGGCGGAGCCGCCGTACGGCCGACCGCAGTTCCGTGCTGCGGTTGGGCGGGCCGTCGGCAGGGACCGGCGCGGGTGGGGATTCCTCCGGCGTGACGGCGGCGTCGGTCGCCCACAGGGCGAGTTCGCGGTCCCGGGGGCCGTGCGCCGTGTAGGACAGGCCGTTCTCGGCGTCCGGTGCGCGGTCTCCGAAGACGCGCACCGGGTGGGTCTCGTCCCAGCGTTCCCAGCCCGGGTCGCCGTCCGTGGCGAAGCGCACCCAGGCGGCGTGCATCTCGTCGGCCAGATCCTGCGGGGCGCCTTCCCCGGCCAGTTTGCGGGACTCCGGGACCTCCCCCGTGTCGAAGACGAAGCCGAGTTCCAGCGCGTGGCACGAGCCGAGGTCGGGGAGGTTCGAGGGCCAGGCGAACTCGTAGACGTACGAGGCTTCCGTACGGGCGTCGGCCAGGTGGTGCAGGGGGATGCGCAGGAGGTGGTCGGTGACCAGCTGGCCGACGATCTCCGCCGTGCCCGCCTCGGGGTGCAGGGCGCGGTAGCCGCGCGGGACCTCGCTGCCGCAGTGGCAGCGGGCCATGGCTCCCGCGAAGGCGACGGCCCCGAGGCGGTCGACGCGCTCCAGGAGTCCGCCCGGGACCAGCCACAGCCGGTACTCGTCGCGGGTCCAGCCCATCATCAGCTCGACGCCCGGGGCGGCGCCGCCCTCGGTG
Source organism: Streptomyces sp. NPDC006235 (assembly GCF_040613735.1). Classification (NCBI taxonomy): domain Bacteria; kingdom Bacillati; phylum Actinomycetota; class Actinomycetes; order Kitasatosporales; family Streptomycetaceae; genus Streptomyces; species Streptomyces sp. NPDC006235. Next base: position 72,360 of record NZ_JBEXSR010000009.1, on the reverse strand, counting down.
AGGGCCTGAAGGGGGTCACGGGGGACGGTGTCGCCGTCGATGACGATGCCGAAGGCGGGGCCGCCGACCACGGGGCTGCTGAGTTTGCCCACCTCGGCCTGGGTGTGCAGCAGCAGGTCGCGGTCGACGGCGGCGAAGGCCTCGGCGGTGGCGGGGATCTTCAGCCGGGACGCCATACGGCGCACCATCCGCCGTACCTTGGCCCGCTCGGACACCTCCGGCGGCCCGCTCTGCAGGACCGCCCGCCGGACCAGTCCCTGCGTCTGCGGGGCGGCGATGAGGGCGCCGATGCTGATCGCCCCGGCGGACTGGCCGAAGAGGGTGATGCGGCCGGGGTCGCCGCCGAAGGCCTCGATGGCCTCGTGCACCCAGGTCAGGGCGGCGATCTGGTCGCGCAGGCCGGGGTTCGGTGGCGTGTCCGGGAACAGGCCGTAGCCTTCGACGCCCAGCCGGTAGTTGACGGAGACGCAGACGACTCCGTCGCGGGCGAAGGCGTGGCCGTCGTAGACGGGGACGGCGGACGAGCCCCTGGTCAGGGCGCCGCCGTGCAGCCAGACGAGGACGGGGAGCCGGGCTCCGGGGTCGGGCTCCGGGGTCCAGATGTTGAGGTTGAGGCAGTCGTCGCCCGGCACGACCGGGTCGGACAGGTAGTGCGCGAAGGCCTCGGAGTACGGGGGTTTTGGTGCAGTGGGGCCGAAGGCGCCCGCGTCGCGGACGCCGTCCCAGGGCGGCAGAGGAACGGGCGGGCGGAAGCGGCGGGGGCCGAACGGGGGCGCGGCGTAGGGGATGCCGCGGAAGACCGCGACTCCCCGCTCGTACCTGCCGCGTACGGATCCGTACGCGCTCTTGACCACGGGATCCGTCTGGCCTGCCGTCATACGCCCACCAGCCCTTCGCCGCGCTCGTGCACCGGGTGATACCAGAGCACCACATGGTCCACCGGTATTCCGGTGCACGAACCGGCTTGACGGCTATTTGGCGTACATCAGCGTGCCGAACCCGAGCTGGTCGAAGCCGCCGCTGGTGGTGCCGTAGTCACCTCCCCCGCCCTCGGGGGCGACGGAGAAGCACATCTGGGCGATGTACTTGTCGTCGAGGAGCAGGCGCCGGCCGTAGTGGTAGTGGAGCATCGCCCACACGGGGCGGACCTGGCCGCGGGATCCGGAGCCGATCACGGTCTGTGACTGCTGGGAGCAGGTCTGCCCGCTGCCCCAGGTGTAGGTGGTGTAGGGCACGTTCATGTTCAGGTTGTACTTGGCGACGTACTGGGCGGCCTTCATGAACCGCCTGCCGTCGTAGGAGTACAGGTCGTCGCCCTGGTTCCAGGCCATCTCGCACAGGGCGCCCATCTGGCCCATGCCCATGACGGTGTGGCCCTGGTCGCGGCCGGACTCCTGCCACTGGCCGAGGTCGTAGCCCTCGACGTTCGGGTAGAGGAACGGCACGGCCCGCTGGATCTGGCCGTTGCCGCCGCCGCTCTTGAAGTAGTTCACGGCCTGGTCGTACTTGGCGCCGTCGTCGCACAGGATCCCGATGGCCATGATCGAGGCCATGTTGCACAGGTCCCAGTTGGCCCAGTAGTTGGTGATGCAGGCGTCGTTGTGCTCGCGCAGGAACCGGTCGTTCAGCGGGTAGAAGACGTTGAGCATCATCGTCTTGAACCGGCCCAGGTCGAACCCGGCGTAGCCGCGCATGAGTTCGGCGACGTTGGCGAACTGCCAGCCGTAGAGACCGGCCGCCAGGTACCGGTCGGCGTTTCCGGTGATGGTGGTGAGCGTGGACGACCAGGCGTTGAGGATGCGCACGGCGCAGTCGGCGTTGGCGGCGGTGCCGCCGACGTGCCAGCGCAGCGCGTTCTGGTAGGCGGCGTGGATGTCGTTGTAGAGCTGGGGGTAGTTCTCGCCGGTGCCGCCGCGGATGATCGTGGCGGTGGGGCGGGGCGTCCAGGTGGACGCCGAGTGGGAGTTGGCGGTCAGCCTGCGCCAGCCCGAGGCCCAGGGGTCGGTGCCCGCGGCGACCCTGACCTTGGCGCGGTTGATGTCGCCGGCGTTGTGCAGCATGCCGGGGTGGGTGAAGGCCGCCGGGGCCGCGTCCGCCGTGGTGGCGGTGGCGGTGGCGCCGAGGGCGAGGGCCGCGGTGAGGCCGCCGGCGGTCTTGAGCAGACCGCGGCGGCTCACCTGGCCGCCCTCGTCGTGCGTGTGGGGGGACGTGCGGCTCATGTGGGGTTCTCCGATCCGTGGAGGACTACATGGGGGTGATGCTCACCTCGTCGAACTCGGTGGTGCTGTGGGTCAGGGGGCTGCGGGAGCAGACCACGAGGCCCACGTAGTAGGGGGCGTCACCGAAGCCGGGGATGTCTCCCTCGGCGAGGGGGGTCCAGGTGGCGCCGTCGTCGGACGAGACGGATGCGGTGAAGTGCGTCCCGGTGCGCTTCAGCCGCAGCAGGCACGGGGCGGTGACCGCCGCGTTGCCCGTGAACGTGGACCTGCCGGCGACGGTCGGGCGCAGCATCAGCTGGGCGCTCGTGCCGCCGGTGACGATCGTCCCGGCCGCCTGGTCGAACGGGGACAGGGACTTGGCCATGAGCAGGCCGACCCGGTCGCCGGTGGCTCCGGCGCGGGAGAGCAGACGGGCGGTGACCTCGCAGTCACCGGTGACGGGCCGTCGTACGAACTGGCCGGTCATGCCCTGGTTGTTGACCGTGAGATCGGTCCCGGCGCCCCGCACCACGAAGGTCCCGTCCTCGTGGGCGGTGCTGCCGGGGGTGCGGACGGCGACGACGCCGAGGGTGCCGTAGGCGCGGTCGTCGAGGACGACATCGCCCAGGTCGCCGTAGGTCCAGGGCGCGGGCGGCGCGGTGCCGACCGTGAGGGTGAGGGTGCCGGTGGCGTCTCCGGCTGCGTTGCCCGCGCTGGCGGTGACCTTGAACTCGCCCGTCTTGGTGGGTGTTCCGGAGATCAGGCCGGTGCGCTTGTCGACGCGCAGGCCGTCGGGCAGCCCGACCGCGGCGAACCGTACGGGTTCGTGCGAGGCGCGCAGGAGGTGCTGGAACGGCACGCCCTTGTTGGCGAACGCCGTGGTGGCGGAGGTCAGTTGCGGCTTGGCGGGTGTCGGCATCGTCGCCGTGGCGGACTCCGACAGGGGGCCGCGTCCGGCGCAGTTGGTCTTGGCGACGGCGTAGTGGTACGTCGTGCCGGGTGTGCCGGTGGCGTCGGCATACCGGACGCGGGTGCCGAAGCCGACCGCTCCGATGCCGGTGGCGATCGTGTCGTAGGGGCCGTCGGCCGCGGCGGCGCGCAGCACCTTGTAGCGGGCGGAGAGGTCCGGGTCGGTCCAGGCCAGTTCGACCGCGTCGGCGCCCGCGGTGGCCCGCAGGTCGCCGGCGGCGGTGGCCGGGCGGGGCACGGACCAGACCTCGCCGCCCGTCCGGGAGACGACGCTGACGTTGTCGAAGGCTCCGGTGCCGGTCTCGGCGTAGTCCTCGTCGACGCCGAGGCAGGAGGTGAGGGTGAGACCGACGTACGCCGTGCTGCCGAGGTCGACGTCCGTGGAGCCGACCTCGGTCCAGCGGATGCCGTCCGGGGAGATGGCGCCGGTGCAGCGGTCGCCCCGGCGGGTCACGCGCACCCAGTAGGGCATGCGCAGCCGGTAGCCGTCGCCGGCGCCCTCGACGTACGGGGCCTGGAGCGGGGTCGCCGACTCGGGCAGTGTGCCGAGGGAGGAGATCGGGAAGGCGGCACTGGTGGTGATCGTCTGCTGCTGGGAGGGCGGCACGGGTGTGCTGCCGGTGCCCTTGACGGCGGCTCCCGCCTTCGGCCGTACGGACCACACGCCGCTCCAGGTGTGCAGCGGCAGGCCCTGGATCAGCATGGCGGCGTGCGCGGCGTCCGCGTCCAGGCCCGCTCGTATCGTGACGCCGATCTTGGAGTACTGGGAGCTGAGCGGATACACGACCCGCGCGGTGATCGTGCCGTCGCCGCGCAGCGGCAGGTACGCCAGCCGGTGCGTGTCGGCGGTGCCGGACGCCTCCAGCACGAACCGCTCGCCGTCGAAGACGGCCGAGCCGGGGATCCGTACCTCCCCGATGTCCCGTGTCGCCCAGGGGTCGGGCAGCCCGGGGACCGCCGCCGCCCAGGCGGAACGGGCGCTGGTTCCGTGGGAGTTGGCGGCCGTGACCGTGTAGTAGGAGGGCCTGCCCGGGCGGGCGTCCCGGTCGGTGTACGCCGGCGTGCCGAGGCCGGTCGCGATCGTCTCGTACGGCCCGTCGGCGGCGGTGGCCCGCAGGACCGTGTAGGACTCGGCCCACGCGGACGGCACCCAGGACACGGTGACGGACTTCTCGCCGCCCACCGCCGTGACACCGGCCGGAGCCGTGGGCCCGGCCGGGGACGGGGCCTTCGTGCCCGCGAAGGTGAGGGTGCCCCAGCTCGGCAGGTCGTCGTTGCTGCCCTCGACGACCCGGGCGCCGCCCGTGCCGCGGAAGACGGCCGCCTTCGTGTAGGGGGTGTCGAGGCCCCGGACACCGGCGTAGTGCGCGTAGGCCATCTCGTAGACGGGGGGCAGGTTTCCGCGCCCGACGGCGGAGACGGACTTCTTGACGTACTTGCCCGTGCGGTCCAGGTCGGGGACGAAGGGCACGTCGCCGCCGAGGTTGTAGCGGGCGGCGTACTCCACGTTCTTCAGCAGCCGGTTGTCGTCGAAGGCGTACAGGTCGACGCCCTGGTTCCAGGCGACCTGCGCGGCGTCCGCGAGCAGGCCGACGGCGAGCTGCTCGTGGCCCTGGTCCCGGCCGGACTCCTGGCCCTGGCCGGCGTCGGTGACGATGCGGTGCGGGACGCTGCCGTTGCCCGCGCCGGCGGCGGCGAAGCGCAGCGCGTCCTCGAAGAGGGTGGGCTCCTCGCAGAACACGCCGATGGCCAGGATGGACTGAATGGACGTCAGGTCCCAGTTGCCGTTGGCGTAGAGCATGTAGCCGGAGATCGCCGGATACCAGACGCGCAGGAAGGACTCCTTGCAGCGGGCGATGTCCTCCTTCGCCCAGCCGTCGTACCCGGTGTACTGGAGCAACTCGGCCGCGTTGACGAACTTGAAGGCCTGAAGTCCGGCGCCGAGTGGCCCGTCCGCTCCGGTGATGGCGGTGAGCGACGCCGACCAGGCGTTGAGGATGTCGCGGGACTTGTCGGCGTAGGCACGCTCACCGGTGATGCACCACATCAGCGCGGTCTGGTAGGCGGCGGCCGAGTCGGCGACGGCCTGGTTCTGGAAGTTGGTGGGGCCGCGGCCCCAGGAGGTGATCTGGCCGGTGTTCTGGATGGTGTAGGTGGCCTTCGAGCGCGCGTGGGCGGCGAGGGCGAGGTAGCCGTCGTGGACCGGGGATTCCTTGGCGGCGACCGCGGCCTTCATGCGGGCCAGGTCGTCGGCGCTGTGCAGCAGCCCGGGGTGCGTGAAGGCACGGAGCCCGGTGGTGGTGTCCTGGGTGGCGGCCCGGGCGGTGCCGGACGCGAGCAGGCCGCTCGCGCCCGACACCAGCAGCAGGGCGGCCGCGCCGCCGAGGAAGCCCCGGCGGCTCGGTGCGGGGGTGCTCATGGGTGTGCTCACAGGGGTGCTTCTCACGGGGACGGTGCTCATGACGCGGCGGCCGCCGCGGCCTCGGCGGTGGTGAGGAACTTCAGGTTCGTCACGTGCTCGTTGACGAACATGGGCACGCCGTCCGAGGCCAGGTACCACTTCGGCTTGCCCGTGCTGTCGGCGATCACCCTGCCGTTGACGCGGAGGTTCTCGAAGGTGACGTCCTTGATCGCGTGCTCCGCGTCGAGGCCGGCGATGATCGAGAGGTCGGCGTTCTTGCCGTTGTAGCTGAGGTCCTTGACGTAGACGGACTCGATGCCGCGGCCTGCCGACGTGTTGTACTTCGGGTTGTACTCGACCCGCATGTGGATGAGCTGGCCCCAGCGGAAGTCCTCCACGCGGATGTCGTCGAACCTGACGTCCCGGACGATGTTGCTGTCGCCGACCATGAAGGCGATGGCGCCCTGGTAGGTGACCTGTGGCTCGCGGTGGTCGAGGATGTCGATGTTCTCGTAGCGCAGGTTCTCCAGCACCTCCGGGGTGTCGGAATTGCCGTGCACGCCGATGTTGATCGGGTGGGCGACGTCGGCCCAGAGGGAGCAGTTCTTGACGGTGATGTTGCGGGTGTCGCCGTAGAAGTCCCAGCGGTGGGTGTAGAGAGCGACGCAGTCGTCGGAGGTGCGCAGGAAGCAGCCGTCGACCGTGACGTTCTCGGAGCAGTAGAGCTGGATGCCGTCACCCCAGCCCTGGTGGCTGAAGGCGCGCACGTTCTTGATGGTGAGGTTCTGGGACTCGGCGACCCGGATGTTCTCGTACCGGGGGTTGAGGATCGTGATGCCGTCGATCGTGACGTTCTCACACTTGCGGATGAACATCGCGCCGGCCGGGGAGTTGTAGAGCACGCCGCGGCCGGTCAGCCGGGAGTTCTCCACGTTCTCGAAGATCACCTGCGAGGTGAGGACGGCGCCGGGGGCCAGGTAGACGGTGGTGCCGCTGGGCACCTTCAGCGTCCCGTCGGGGGTGGTGTGCAGACCGGGCCCGAAGTACATGACCTTCTTGTCGCCCTCGGTGGGCACGTCCTGCTCGATCGGGTTCGCGAACAGGTGCAGGCAGTCGAAGATCTTGTCGTCGATCTGGACGACGAGGTTGCGGGGCCGGTCCAGGGTGAAGCGCGCGGTGCTGCCGAGCACCTCGGGCTTGATGCCGTACGAGTCCGGGCGGATGCGGACCTTCTCGCCGCCGCCCGGGTTGTACGTGACCTCCACCTCGACCGTGCCGGAGAAGTCGAAGGCGGCCCAGGAGGAGCTCTGGGCTCTGTTGCTGCCGGTGGTCGCGTCGATCAGTGCGAGCTTGGCGAGGTAGACGCCGAGCTTCTGCCAGGTGCCGCCGAGCGGCCGGACCTTGACGGTGAAGGAGTTGTTGACAGGCACCTTCGGAAGCGTCGGGTGGATCACCACGCTGTCGCCGGCGGTGCCGGTCTCATCCGCCGCGGCGGCCTGCGCGGTGCCCGCGATGCTGCCGGCCAGGCCGGCGGCGGCGATGACACCGGCGGCCTGGAGGGTGGTTCGGCGTGACAGGGGCGTGTTCATGGGTGACTCCTTGCAAAAGGTTCAGGAAGAGGGGCTACTTCAGTCCGGTCGTGGACATCCCGGCCACGAAACCGCGCTGGGCGATCAGGAAGATCAGCAGGATCGGCACGACGTACATCACGGAGGCCGCGGCCTGGAGGTTGGCGACGGGTGTTCCGGCCGACGTCACGTAGGTGGTCATGACGGCGACGGCCAGCGTCGACTTGTCGGTCGACAGCAGTAGCTGCGGGGCGATGTAGTCGCCCCAGGACCAGGTGAAGGCGATCACGAAGCTCGCGGACAGCACCGGCAAGGACTGCGGCAGGAAGATCCGCCAGAAGATCATGCCGTAGCCGCAGCCGTCGACGATCGCGGCCTCCTCCAGTTCACGGGGCAGCCCGGCGAAGAACTGCCGGAAGAGGAAGACCAGGTAGGGAGCGGCGGCCAGTCCCCAGAACACCCACGGCCAGTACGTGTCGACCATGCCGAGCTTGGCGAAGATCAGGTACGTCGGCAGCAGGGTGATCATCTGGGGCAGCATCATCGAGCCGACGAGAATGCCGAACAGCGTCTTCTTGCCGGGGGCTTCCAGACGGGCGAAACCGAAGCCGACCCAGGCCGAGCTGAGCGTGACGAGCACGGCGTAGATCAGGGCGATGATCAGGGAGTTGCGGGCGTAGCCGAGGAAGTCGATCAGGTTGAAGGCGTCGGCGAAGTTCTGCCACTGGAAGTCGGTGGGCAGCCAGTGCACGGGCGAGGCGGCCAGTTCCGCCGGGGTCTTCAGGCCGGAGAGGATCAGCCAGCCGAAGGGGCCGATGAACAGCCCGGTGAGGGCGACGAGGACCGTGTAGAGGACGAGACGGTTGACGCGCACCCGCACCGGGGGCGCGGAACTCGGCGGCAGGCTGGTGGCGGTCACTTCTTCGCCTCCGGGTCGACGTTGTAGAACACCACACCGGACGTGAACTTGAAGATGAGTCCGGTCACGATGAGGATCAGGACGAAGAGCACCCACAGCAGTGCGGAGGCGTAGCCGTAGCGGCCGAGCGCGAAGTACTGCGAGAAGACGTGCATCATGTACAGGTAGTTGGACTGCGGCAGGGCGGTGACGCCGGCCGTGGTGCCGTCCGGTGACAGCAGCAGCGGCATGATGGTCTGCACGGAGGCGATCACGCCGGTCACGGTCTGGAAGAGCAGCACCGGCGACAGCAGCGGCACGGTGATGCTGCGGAAGGTCCGCCAGGCGCTCGCCCCGTCGATCCGGGCGGCCTCGTGGAGTTCCCGGGGCACGTCCTGGAGCCCCGCCAGCGAGATGATCATGACGTTCCCGGCCGCCCACAGCACACTCATCAGCAGCACGTAGCGGGCGTAGGGGTCGGCGAGCCAGCCCAGCGCGTCGAAGCCGAACAGGGTGATGACGCCGTTGGCGGCACCGGAGTTCTGGTCGAAGAGCGCCTTGAAGGTGAGGCCCACCCCGACCGGGGGCACCACGGCCGGCAGGTAGAGCAGGGTGCGGAACAGCCCGCGCGCCTTGACGGGCCGGTTGACCAGGACGGCGAGCCCGAGCCCGGCGATGATCGACAGCGGCACCGACGTGATCGCGAACAGGCCGGTGCGGCCCAGGGAGTTCCAGGTCTGCGGGTCGGAGAACAACTCGGTGTAGTTGCCGAGGCCGACGTAGCGCCAGTGCGGCGAGATGCCGTCGTACGTGGTGAAGCTCAGCCACAGCGCGTACGCCATCGGCACGATCGTCAGCAGCAGGAAACCGAGGATCCAGGGCGCGGTGAACAGGTAGAAAGCACGATGCCTGCGCGCGGTCATGGAGATCCGGGGCCGCCGGTCCGGCGCGGCACGCCCGGCAGCACTCGCGGCCGGACGGGACCGCCCCGCGACGGGTATCTGGTCGACCGTCATCCCACCTGCTCCTTACCGCGCTTGAGCTGCTCGTTCATGGCCGAGTTCAGGCGGCCCGCCAGGGTGTCGACGGACATCCGGCCGTTCATCGCGGCCGGGGCCTCCTGGTTGAAGAGGGCGTAGAGCGAGTCCGCAGTGGCGTAGGGGGTGTAGGCGATCACCGAGAAGTGCTTCAGCTCGGCGTTCTGCACCTTCAGCACGCGCTTCTGGTAGTCCTCCTGGGCCGGCATCAGCGGGCGCAGGGACTTCAGCGTGGGGATGCCCCAGCCGCTGGAGGCGCGGGCCTTGGCCGGTCCCTCGCCGAAGAACCACTCGAAGACCCGCCAGGCGGCGTCCTTGTTCTTCGCCTTCTTCGGCATCCACAGTCCGGTGCCGGCCTGGCAGGGGCTGATCCGCCGGCCGCCCTCGAACATGGGGGCCGGGGCGAGGCGGGCGTGTGGCGCCAGCTTCTTGTCGGCGTTGATCAGGCCGCCGAGCCAGTAGCCGGAGTTGGACATGGCCATGCGGTTCGCCTGGAACGTGGGACCGTCCCAGGTGTTGGGGTCCGGCTGGATGATGCTGGGGCCGACCCTGGTCCGGCCGTACTCGACGTACCAGTTCAGCGCCTTGCGGGCCTCGGGGGTGGTGAAGTCCACCCGGGAGAAGTCGTCGTTGAACAGGCTCCCGCCCGCCGCCGCCGTCAGGCTCGCGAGGAGGTTGGGCGTCAGCACGCCGTTGTAACTGCCGCCGAAGACGGTCGTCTGGCCGCTCTTGCGCCGGGTGAGCCGCTTGGCGTTCTCCAGCCACTCCTCGAAGGTGACCGGCTCGGTCTCGGGCGGGTAGTCGACGCCCGCCTTGTCGAAGAGGGCGGTGTTGTACCAGTACATGGAGTCCTGGGAGAAGTCCTTCGCCATGCCGTAGCGGGGGCCCTTGCCCTGGGTGCGGCCGTCGAAGCGCCACAGGTCGTTGACCGGATCCAGGTCGTCGACCCGGAGGACGCTGCTCCCGGCGAAGTAGGGGTCGAGGTTCTCCATCACGTCCCGCGCCGCGAAGTAGGGCGCGTCGGTGGCGCCGACACCGCGAACCAGGTCGGGCGGGGCGCCGTTGGTCATCATGCCGATGAACTTGGTGATGTCGTAGCGCACCGTGACGATCTTGACGCCGATGTCCTTCTGGGCCTGTCTGATCAGCTCCGGGGAGATGTCGTCGGGCTTGACCATCAGCGTGACCGTGTCGCCGTCGCCGCTGACGCCGCCGGAGACCCGCATCGCGCAGCCGCTCAGCGCCGCCGTGCCGGTCGCGGCGCCGGCCGCGGAGAGGGCGAGGAATCGGCGGCGGCTCAGGGAAGCACCAGCATGTGGGTGCATGAACGCACCACCTCCTTGCTTTTCCGGCTTGCTGTGGCAACCGGTTGTTGTGCGTGGGGCAGAGCTTCTTGCCGTCGCGGTGGCGCGTCAAGAGCCTTGACGAGTTTTCGAAAAGACTGTGTAACCTCGGTGTCATCAGCCAGAGCGCCGGTCAGTCCTGTTTTCGGCCGTCGCGATCAAGCCGCCGACGGGTGGCGGGACGCCCCTGACCAGGGGCGGTTGGGACCGCGTCTCGGCAACAAACTTGGGAACCGGTTGCCGAAGTGGTCTGCTGAGGGCTCGGGTACCGAGGGCGGCGCAGTCTGCCTCCACCTCCGCGCATCGAAACGCCAGTAACCGATTACCAAGACAAGCCGTGCCGCACCTCCGAGGGACGGAGGCTCGGGCCACCTCACTTACTGACAGCTGCCGCCCGGTCCTGCCGATTGACCGCCGCTTCCCGGCGGATCTACGGTAGAAGGCGCTTTCTGAAACTGTTTCCATCCTCTGCTCCAGGAGTGTCATGCCCAGCCCTCAGCTGCCGCGGGCCGTGTTCGCGATGGACCCGGTACACCTCCCGCTGCTCTTTCCTCCGCCGCTGATGGAGCGGCTGAGGCGCACGGCCGACATCGATCCCGGGTTGGTCGTGCGGGACTTCACCGATCCGGCCGCGGCCGGCGCCCTGGCCTGTGCCGAGGTGCTGATCACCGGCTGGGGCTGCCCGCATCTGGACGCCGGCGCCCTCGCGGCGGCCCCGAAGCTGGACGCCGTCCTGCACGCGGCCGGGTCCGTGCGCTCCCTGGTCGGCGACGCCCTGTGGGAGCGCGGCGTGAAGGTGTCCAGCGCGGTGACGGGCAACGCCGTGCCCGTCGCGGAGTACACGCTCGCGATGATCCTGCTCGTGGGCAAGGACGCCTTCGACCACCGCGAGCGCTTCCGCCGCACGCACGCCTATCCGGGCCCCGCGGAGACGGCGGCGACCGGCAACCTCGGCCGCCGGGTCGGTGTCATCGGCGCGTCCCGTGTGGGCCGCCGACTGCTGGAACTGCTGCGGCCGTTCGACCTCACCGTCCTGCTGCACGACCCGTACGTGAGCCCGGCCGAGGCCGCCGCCCTCGGTGCCGAGTCGCTGCCGCTGGAGGACCTGCTCCGACACAGCGACATCGTGAGTCTGCACGCCCCCGACATCCCCGAGACCCACCACATGCTCGACCGCGACCGGCTCGCCCTGGTGCGGGACGGCGGCGTGCTCATCAACACCGCCCGCGGCGCGCTGGTCGACCACGACGCGCTCGCCGACGAGCTGGTCTCCGGCCGGCTCAGCGCGGTCCTCGACGTCACGGACCCGGAGCCGCTGCCGGCCGGTTCACCGCTGTACCACCTGCCCAACGTGTTCCTCACGCCGCACATCGCGGGCTCCCTGGGCAACGAACTGGAGCGGCTCGGACGCATCGTGGTGGAGGAACTGGAGCGCCTGGTGTCGGGCGCGCCGCCGGCCCACGAGGTGCTGCGGGCGGATCTGGCCCGGGTGGCGTGACGCCGTGGCGGTCGGACGGTCCGGACTCAGGCCGGGTCGAGCGGGACCGGCACCGTTCCCCGGCGGACACGCCATGACAGGCGGCCCTGCGGCCGGGCGACGCGGCCCTGGGGTCGGACGGCGCGGCTCTGGGGTTGGACGGCGCGACTGTGTGGTCGGACGACGAGGCCCTGCAACCGGGCGACGCGGCCCTGCCACGGGACGGCGCGGCCCTGCAAGCGGACGACGAGGAAGGAGCGCGAAGTCGACCGCCGTGCCCTCACTCGGGGGACGGTCTCGTCACTCCGAGATCCTCGCGCATGGTCGTGCGCATCCTGGACAGGTCTTGCCAGCCCTGCTTGATCGCATCCCGCACGCCCTCGATGTCGTCGCCGTCGCGCGTGGTGCCGCGAGTGAGGCGGGCCAGGACGCCGTAGACGGAGTTCAGGTCGCTGTCGACCCGTCCCACCTCCGTCAGCACGACATCCGGCACGATCATCTGGGCCTCGGCGTAGCGGCGGCGGTAGTCCACGCGGGCCGCCTCCACCGTGGTCAGCGACTCCTGCGGGTCGTACCCGATGCGCAGTGCGTGGGAGTGGTCGTTGAGGGTGGCCAGATAGTGGCGGGCGGCGGCGTTGAGCTCCGTGTACGCCGCTGTGCGGGCCTCGCGGCCCGACTCGGCTCGCCGGGCGGCCGTCTCGGCGCGGCGTGTTCCCTCGAGTCGTTCCCACTCCTCGCGGCGGGACGCGTCTCCCCGGCGCTGGGTCAACCACGCCGAACCAAGCGTGCCGCCCACACCCACCACCGCCGCCAACAGCCCCGCCACAGTCGGATCCATCGCGCCTCCCCCGCGCCGACAGCGCCTCGGTACCGCCCCTCAGTGTGCCTGGCGGAGGCGCTCCGCCACAGAACGCGTTGCGGCTCGGTGACCAGCGGCCGGGGGATGCGACGCGGCATGTCGCGGCAGGGCAGGCGATTCCCTCACACGTCATGCCGGGCAGGCCCGTCCAGCCCCTGTCCACAGGCCCTCCGGCCCTGGAGTAACGATGGGATACGGTTTCCGCACGGCGCGGGTACGACCCCGGCGGCAGGCGCGGCCCGGACCGCCACCGACCGGACGACAGCAGGCCGGGCCACTACCGTGAAGGAGCCGCAAGGGTGAGTCAGCGCAAGGCGACGAGCGACGCCGGACGGGCGACCATTCGCGACGTCGCGGAGCGGGCCGGCGTCTCCGTGGCCAGCGTCTCGCGGGTGCTGTCGGGCAACTACCCGGTGTCGGAGGAGCTGCGCCGCCGGGTGATGAAGGTGGTCCGGGACCTGGACTACGTCACCAACGCCCATGCGCGTTCGCTGGCAGGCGGCGGCACCCCGACGGTGGCGATCCTCATCAACAACATCACCGGCGCCGCGTTCGCGCATGTCGCCAAGGGCGTCGAGGGCGCCGCGACTCTGCGCGGCTGGCTCTCCCTGGTCGGCACGACCGGCGACGACCCGGAGCGGGAACTGGCCCTGGTGAACCTGATGCGCCAGCAGGGCGTGGCCGCCGTGATCCTGCTGGGCGGCGCGTACGACTACGACGAGTACCAGCTGCGCATGGCCCGCTTCGCCCGTTCGCTGGACGCGGCAGGCTCGCATCTGGTCCTGGTGGGCCGGCCGCCGCTGGAGGGCGACGTCCCGGCGACGACCGTCGACTACGACAACGAGGGCGGCGCGTACGCGATGGCCAGCCACCTGCTGTCGGCGGGACACCGGCGCGTCCTGGTCCTGCCGGGACATGCCGAACTGACCACCGCGCAGGGCCGGTTGAGGGGAGCGCAGCGGGCCTTCGAGGCGTACGGCGTGCCGTTCGACCCGGGTATGGTCCGGCACGGCCCGTACGACTACGAGCACGGGTACGAGGCCGTCGAGGCGGCCCTGCACGAGACGCCGGACTTCACCGCCGTGCTCGCGGGGACGGACGTGGTCGCGGCGGGCGCCATGCAGGCACTGCGCGCGGCGGGTCTGCGGGTGCCCGAGGACGTCTCGATCGTCGGCTACGACGACATCCCGCTCGCGTCGCAGCTCACTCCCCAACTGACCACGGTGCACGTGCCGTACGAGGAGATGGGCCGCGTCGCGCTGCGCGCGGTGGCCGACCGGCGCGAGGGGGGCGCGGGGCGGCGCAAGAGCGCCGACGGCGACCATCTGGTGCTGGGTACGCATGTCGTGGTCCGTAACTCGGTGCAGCCGCCGGGGCAGCACGGGTAGCGGACAGCGGGGCGGCCAGGCGTCGTTACGTAACCGGTTTCCACAGCCCTTGCGGCCCGTTCGAGATTTCGTCGGCGGGCCCGTCCGGGCGCAGGACCGGCTTGCCTCATACCTCATTGACCTGCACATATTCGAGTCGGAGCGTGAGCGGATGCCTCGCTTCCGGAGATAACGCGGCGGACAATCCGCCGTAACAAATTTCCGCGCACCTCTTGCTAAGAGCTGAGCCGTCCGCCTACCGTCCCAGCAACCGCTTACTACAGCTTCTTCTTACGCTTGGCCGAACCCCCCGCAACCGCGAGCCGACGGTTTCCGGCCGCCGTTCCTGGCCAGCACCACCGAGCCGCTGCCGTCCTCTCGTTCTGAGAACGCCTATTCCGAAGGATCACGGTCAGATGAACTTCACCAGCCCCCGGAGAAGGTTCGCCTCCGCCGCTGTCGCGGGTATCGCGCTGACAGGTCTCCTCTCCGCCTGCGGCGGATCCGGCTCGGGTGACGACGCCGCGTCGAAGTCCGGCCCGGTCACCCTCCCCTTCTGGGGCTGGGCCAACGGCCAGGAGGCGGTCGTCAAGGCGTTCAACGCCTCGCACAAGGACATCCAGCTGAAGTACACCAAGGTCACCGACCAGCTGACCATGCAGAAGCAGCTGACCAACGCGGTGAAGGCCGGCAACGCCCCCTGTCTGGTGCAGAACACCGCCGAGTACGTGACCAGCTGGGTCTCGCAGGGCGCGCTCGCCGACATCACGCGTTACGTCGAGGGCGAGAAGGACAAGTTCAACACCGGCGCCTGGGCGAGCGCGCAGGTGCAGGGCAAGCTCTACGGCGTTCCCACCAGCTCGGCGCCCCAGTTCACGATCTACCGCACGGACATCTTCAAGAAGTACGGCCTGAAGCCCCCGGCGACCTGGGACGACTTCATCACCGCGGGCAAGGAGCTGAAGAAGCACAACATCAAGATCACCAACTACGCCGGTGAGGACCCGAGCACCCTGGAGGTGCTCGCGATGCAGGCCGGTGCACACTGGTACGCGATCGACGGCGACGCCTGGAAGGTGGACTTCCAGGACGAGGGCACCCTCAAGGCCGCGAAGGTGATCCAGGAGATCATCGACAACGACCTGAACGCCAAGCTGTCCTTCGCCGACTACGCGGCCGTGCAGCGCAGCTACGACACCGGTGCCACCGCGACCCGGCAGATCTCCACCTGGCAGATGGCCGGCATGGTGCAGAACTTCACCAAGTCCTTCGGCGACTGGGCCCTGGCCCCGTGGCCGACGTACAAGGGCGAGACGCCCAAGACGCCGGCCGGTACCAACCTGACCGGCAGCGTGACCCTGGTGACCGAGCAGTGCAAGAACCAGGAGCAGGCGGCGCAGGCCGCGCTGTGGATGTCGACGAACCAGGACGCGGTCAAGACCATGGCGAGCCCGGAGACGGGCAACGGCGTGATGCCGGCGCTGGCCGACAGCAAGTCCTACGTCGGTGAGTCGATCTCGCAGAAGCTGCTCGGCAAGAACTACGAGCCGGCGCAGAAGGTCGTGACGGACAGCCTGGGCACCGTCACCACCGACTGGACCTTCGGGCCCAACTGGACGGCGATGTTCACCGAGCTGCAGGCGGGCTGGGCCAAGGTCGTCAACAAGGAGCAGACGGTCACCGACCTGCTCGCGCACATGCAGCAGTGGACGGTCAAGGACCTGAAGTCCCGCGGTATCAGCGTCAAGGGCTGAGGCATTCGATGATTCGCTCCCTGCGCTGGAAAGGTGCCGCGTTCACGGTGCCTTTCCAGCTCGGCTTCGTCTTCCTGTATCTCCTCCCGATCGGCTACGCCGTCTACGAGTCGCTGTTCACGGAGAAGCAGTCCGGGCTGGGCCTCGGCGGCGCCACCACGGAGTTCGTCGGGCTCGACAACTACAGCCAGGGGCTGACGGACTCGGCGTTCATGAACTCCATCCTGCGGGTGGTGCTCTTCGCCTGTGTGCAGATCCCGTTCATGCTGCTGATCAGCCTGCTGCTGGCGCTGTTCCTGGACGCGGTCACCTCCAGGGTGGCGAGCCGGTTCCGGATCCTGCTGCTGGTGCCGTACATGATCCCCGGCGTGGTCGCGGCGATCGTGTGGGTCAACCTCTACAGCCCGGACGTCGGCCCGCTGACCCCGATCGGCAAGACCCTCGGGCTCGACTGGAACTTCTTCGCGCCGTCGATGGTGTGGCCGTCCATCGGCAATCTGCTGACCTGGCACGGCATCGGCTACAACATGGTGATCATCTACTCGGCGCTCCAGGGCGTGCCCCGCGAGCTGTTCGAGGCGGCCCGGCTCGACGGCGCCTCCGAGCTGAGGATCGCGCGCAGCATCAAGATTCCGTACGTGCGCGGGGCGCTGGTGCTGACGGGTCTGCTGTCGATCATCCAGATGCTCCAGATCTTCAACGAGCCGGCGCTGTTCCGGAACATCACTCCGCAGACGGTCAGCGACAGCTTCACCCCGATCATGATCATCTACAACCAGGCGTTCAACGCGGGCAACTACAACTACGCGGCCGCCCTGTCCGTGCTGCTCGCCCTGATCCTGGGCGTGGCCTCCTTCCTCTTCTACCGGCTCACCTCGAAGGAGGCCGACTGATGGTGCTGACCGAGCACACCACCGAGCGGCCCCCCGTCCGCAGCGTCCGGCGCCTTGCCCGCCCGGACGCGGCCTCCCGCGGGCGGGGTGGTCAGCGCTTCCTGCTGGTCGGGCTGATCCTGGCCAGCGTCTACAGCCTGTTCCCGGTGTGGTGGCTGATCGTCGCCGCGACCAAGGACCGCACGGCGCTGTACCAGAGCAACGGCCTGTGGTTCTCCGGCTGGCACCTGTGGGACAACCTGCAGCAGGTGTTCACCTACCAGGACGGCATCTTCCTGCGGTGGACGGCCAACTCGTTCCTGTACGCCGGGGTCGGCTCGCTCGGCGGCACGCTGATCGCGCTCGCAACCGGTTACGGACTGGCGCGCTTCGACTTCCCCGGCCGCAACGTGATCTTCGCGTGTGTCGTGGGCTCGTTCCTGATCCCGATCGCGCTGCTCACGCTGCCGCTGTATCTGCTGTTCTCGGCGCTCGGCATGGTGGACACCCCGTGGGCGATGCTGATCCCCTGCCTGATCAACCCGTTCAGCGTGTATCTGGCCAAGGTGTACACCGAGGCCACGGTCCCCTACGAGCTGCTGGAGGCGGCCCGGATCGACGGTGCCGGCGAGCTGCGGATCTTCTTCAGCATCGTGCTGCGGATGATGACGACGGGCGGTGCGACGGTGTTCCTGCTGGCCTTCGTCAACACCTGGAACGCCTTCTTCCTGCCGCTGACCGTGCTCCGCGGCAAGGAGAACTGGACGCTCAACCTCGGCCTCTACAACTGGACCGGCACCCGCCTGGAGTCCGGCATCGATCTGACGGGCCTGGTGCTGACCGGCGCGCTGCTGTCCATCGTCCCGATGGCGATCATGATGGTCGCGATGCGCCGCTACTGGCGATCGGGCGTGACACTCGGCGCCCTCAAGTGACCGGGGCTCCGGTGACCGGGGCCTCCTGTAACCGGCGCCCTCAAGTGACCGGAGCCTCCGGTGACAGGTGCCCTCCGGTGGCCGGCGCCCTTACGTCACCGGCGCCCATACGTCACCGGTGTCCTCAAGTGATCTCCCTCGCCGCTGACCGACTCCGGGGGCCGCAGGTGACCCTGACTCCCTGCGGCCCCCGGGCGCCCATCCCTCCCGGAGCCCTCACGTGACCGTTCTGCACAACCCCGTCCTGCGCGGCTTCTCCCCCGACCCCTCCCTGATCCGGGTCGGCAACTGGTACTACGTGGCGACCAGCTCCTTCGAGTGGTTCCCGACGATCCCGGTCCACCGCTCCCGCGACCTGGCCCACTGGGAGTACGCGGGGCACGTCCGGGGCGCCGCCCCCGGCGGTTCGCTGGCCGGGGTGCCCGACTCCGGGGGCATCTGGGCGCCGTCGCTGAGCTGGGACGGGGAGCGGTTCTGGGTGACGTACGCCGTCGTGCGCTCGGTCGGCACGCCGTACTTCGACCTGGACACGTACGTGTCGACGGCCACCGAGGTGAGCAGTGAGTGGAGCACGCCGCGCCGGGTCGCGAGCCACGGTTTCGACCCGGCCCTGTTCCACGAGGACGGCAGGCTGTGGCTGCTGAACCTCCAGAACGACCACCGGCCGGGCGGCCGGAGGTTCGCCGGGATCGTCGTCACGGAGCTGGACCGGGACACCCTGGAGCCCGTCGGGCCGACGCGTCTGCTGCTCCAGCACGACCGGCTGATCGAGGGGCCGAAGCTGCTGCGGCGCGCGGGCTGGTACTACCTGGTCCTCGCGGAGGGCGGCACGGGCTGGGAGCACGGGGTGCGGGTGGCCCGCAGCCGGGAGCTGACCGGGCCGTACGAACTCGACGAACGGCCGCTGCTGACCACCCGGGACGACGCGGAGGGGCCGTTGCAGAAGGCCGGGCACGGGGAGCTGGTCGAGACGCCGGACGGGCAGTGGCTGATCGGCCATCTGACGGCCCGTCCGCTGCACACGCCGCAGGGCCGCCGCTGCCCGCTCGGCCGGGAGACCGCGATCCAGGCGGTGACCTGGGACGCGGAGGGCTGGCCCCGGCTGCGGCAGGGCGGTTGGCACCCGGCGGTGGACGTCGACGTGCCGACGCCGCCACATCCGCTGCCTCCCGCCGCCCTGCCCGAGGACCTGTCCTGGCCGTGGAGTTCCCTGCGCGAGCCGCCGGACGCGTCCTGGGCCGACACGACGGCCCGGCCCGGCTGGATCCGGCTGCGCGGCCGGCACGGGCCTGAGTCCCGCTGGGCGAGCAGCCTGCTGGCCCAGCGCATCACCGAGCACCGCGCTCAGGCCGAGGTCACCGTCGAGGCGCGGCCGGTCACCTTCACCCAGGCCGCCGGACTGGTGCTCTGGTACAACCCCGAGGCGTATCTCAGCCTGGACCTGACCTGGGTGGAGCCCGAGGGCGAGCCGCAGGGCGGACAGCAGTGGCGGGGCACGCCCGGTGCGGGGGGCCGTACGGTGCTCAGCCTCGTGGAGCGCGACGAGGAGGGCGCCCGGCAGGCCGCGATCGTGGAGGTGCCGGTGGCGGCGCCCGTGACGCTGGGGGTGACGATCGAGAAAGCCGAGGCACGTTTTTGGTATGTCCTGGACGGGGTGCGGACGGCGATCGGCCCGGCCCTGGACTTCAGCCGGCTCTCCGACGACCACGGGTCCCGGCTGCGCTTCACCGGTGCGATGGCGGGCATCCACGCCCGGGACCTCGTCGACGCGGCGTTCACGGCGGACTTCAGGGGGTTCCGGCTGACCTGCACACCAGGCTGAGGGCCTTGTTCGGGGTTTCGAAAGTTTTGACCGGCGAGAACCCGTGAATTCACTTGTCTTCCCGCCGTCCTGCGCCGCACCTAGAGTAGGAAGCGCTTTCTGTCGGTCCGGACTCCGGACTGCGGTGAGCAGCGCTGGTCGAAACTTTCCACGGCCCTCGGGCGGGCCGGAGAGGTGGGTTCCCGATGGTCCGTACGGCGAGTGCGAGCGTGGCGGCAGGTCCGACGCTGGCGGTCGTGGCGCGCGAGGCGGGGGTGTCGGTGCCGACCGCGTCCAAGGTGGTCAACGGCCGGGAGGACGTGGCGCCCGAGACGCGCCGCCGCGTCACCGAGGCGCTCGACCGGCTCGGCTACGTGCGCAGACCCCGGTTCGACGCGTCGAAGGCGCCACGGCTGGTGGACCTGGTCGTGCACTCGCTGGACAGTTCCTGGTCGGGCGCGGTGCTGCACGGGGTGGAGGAGGCGGCGCACGACGCGGGCCTGGAAGTCGTCGTGTCGGCGGCCCTCACCCGCACCCGGGCCGGGCGCCCGGAGCGCGGCTGGCTGGACAAGCTGGTCGCCCGGGGCTCCTCCGGGGTCCTGTTCAACCTGGCCGAGCTGAGCGATTCCCAGTACGCCTGGCTGGAGCAGCACCGCATCCCGTTCGTGATGATCGACCCGGTCCAGGAACCGCCGGAGGGCGTGGCGTCGGTGGGCGCGGCCAACTGGCAGGGCGGTCTGACGGCCACGGAGCATCTGCTGTCCCTGGGCCACGAGCGCATCGCCGTCATCGCCGGTCACCGGCGCACGATGTGCAGCAGCGCCCGGGTCGCCGGTTACCGCTCGGCGCTCGCGTCGGCCGGGCTCCGGCACCGCGCCGAGTACGTCCGGCACGCGGGCTTCGACGAGAGCCAGGCCCGCCGCCGCATGCGGGAGCTGCTCGACCTGCCCGAGCCGCCGACGGCGGTCTTCGTCTGCTCGGACCGGATGGCGCTGGGGGTCTACCAGGCCCTGACCGAAAGGGGGTTGAGCGTCCCGGACGACGTCAGTGTGGTGGGCTTCGACGACCTGCCCGAGGCGCGCTGGGCCTCCCCCGCGCTGACCACGGTCCGCCAGCCGCTGTCGGAGATGGCCGCGACGGCCCTGCGGTCGCTGCTGCGTCTGATGGACGGCCACCACCCGGAGAGCACGCGGACGGAGTTGTCGACGCGGCTGGTGGAACGGGCGAGCACGGCGGCGCCGCGCGGGTAGCCACTGCGCACAGCGGCCGCCCGGGCAGGGATCCGGCGAGCCGCAGGCGTGCGTCACGCGCCTGCCCTGTCAGGCGTTCGTCATGCCCCTGCACTGAGAGGCGTTCGTCAGGCGCCGACGCTGAACTGCCTGCGACCGGTCGTCACCCGCGCCCTCGCGGCACGCCGCTCCGGCGCGATGCACGCCAGTGATGGTCGCCCGGTCCGCAGCCGCGCACCCCTTGCGCGCGCCGCGCGCCCGTCGTGGTGGGGAACTGGCCGGAACCGGCCGGCGTCGAACGATGCGGTGGGGAGGGGCCGTTGCCCGGGGCGGCGGTCGGGCAGTGGGGGGACGACCATGACACGCTGGCGGCCGCTTCCGGACGCACTGCCGAGGGAGGCACGGCACCTGGTCGCACAACTGCGGGCCCTGAAGGACCGCACGGGTCTGAGCCTGGCCGAGCTGGCGCGGCGGACGGCGTACAGCAAGTCGTCGTGGCAGCGGTACCTCAGCGGGGCCAAACAGCCGCCGAGGGGAGCGGTGCAGGCGCTGTGCCGGGTGGCGGGGGCGGACCAGGCGCGGCTGCTGGCGCTGTGGGATCTGGCGGACCAGACGTGGCCGCACGGCGCGGCGGTGCCGGTGGAACCGGCCGGGCGGGTGCTGGACGCGGCGACGCCGCCGCCCGGCGCCGAGTACCGGCGGTGGCGGGCGGCGGCGCTGGTCTCCTTCGCGGTCATCGTGGTGCTGCTGGCCGGGCTGCTGTGGGTGCTGCCGGCGAGGAGCGGGTGAGGGGCAGGTCCACCCGCTCCTCACCCGCTCCCCGGCTCCCCGGCTCCCCGGCTCCTGGCGCCCGGCCCCCGGCCCCCGGCCCCCGCTAGCGCCTCCCGTTCCTCGACGGCGGCGTTCTCAGCCGACGGTGCGGTAGTGGGCGTTCTTCCAGGGCCCGACGTTCTTCAGCTTGACCTGGTACTTGCCGCCCACGCGCTTGAAGCTGACGTTCCGCGCGTCGCCCTTGTACTGGACGAGGTTGCCCGGGATGCTCTGCAGCCGGGTCTGGGCGAAGTCCCAGGTTTCGCCGACGACGACACCGTCGGTGTCCGACAGGTTGTGCCGGCTCTGCCACCACTGCGTGGCGGACTCGGTCTCGGGCCCGAACGAGCCGTCGATCTGGCTCCTCTTGAAGGGCCGCCACTCCCCCTCGTCGTCCTCCCACTGGGCGCCGTCCGCCCACAGGACGGTCTCCCACAGGGCGATGGCGTTGCCCCTGGCGTACGCCTCGACGCCGAGGTTCTCCTCGTCCTCCCAGTCGTTGCCGACGGCGCCGCCGCCGTCGATACCGAAGTACGCGGGTGCGGCGCCTGCGGCCGGGGCCAGGGCGATTCCGGTGGCCCCGGCCCCCAGCAGTACGGCCGTCACCATCGCCATGGCCCGAATGCGCATGCTCATGCGGTCTTCCTTCCCGAACCGCCGTCACCCGTGGGTTCCCCCTGGGGCGGCTCGTCTCCTCTGGCACGGCACAGCCTCACGGGCCGGGGCGGCCGGAGCGAGCTTTCCCGCCGTACGCGGACCGCCCCGGGGCGGTTCACGAGCCGGTCGGCGGCGTCCCGGCGCGGGACGGGTCGCGCGGGACCTCCGTGGGCCGGGGCGGGACGGATCCGAGGCAGGGGCGCGTCGTGGTCACGGGTCGGTCCGCTCCTCACGAGGGGCCGGCGAGGTACTCGACGTCGAGGGTGTCGGTATGGCCGGCCCAGGCGAGGGAGAACGTCCAGCATCCCGGCTTCGGCATGTCGACGAGGGAAGGACCGGGTCCCCCGGTGACCGAGCGGGTCACCACTTCGTCCGTGCCGGCGAGGCGGGCCTTGATGGTCAACCGGTCGTCGGGCGCCATGTGGGCGGCTTCCTCGGCGTCCTTCGCCACCCAGAGGATCTTGTTCTCCCGGTCCTTGGCCGGCGGCGCGTGGTACGGGTATCCGAAGAGCACCGCTGCGATGTGGCCCTTGTCGCCGATGATGTGGCGCTGTGCCACGTCTCGCGGGAAACCGTTCCGGGCCCACGGGGGAAGGGAGCCCTGCCGCACCGCGGGGCGGCAACTCCCCGCCGCGTCCGGCCCGGTGACGTGGCGCGTGGATTCCGTCGCCTGCGCCGTGTCCGGGTCGCTCCCGCTCCCGCTGCACCCGCTCGCCGTGAGCACCGCGGCCGTCACCAGGGCGACGAGCGCACGGGGCACGGCGGAGCCGTCCGGGTGCCGCACGCTGGGTCGATTCAGGTGTGCGGGCATCCCGGCTCCGATGCGGTGCGGCAGCCCGCCGGGCGCGACCCGGCGGGGCGGGGCTGAACGTCATGCTGATCGCAGCAGGACGAGTGGTCACTGTTCCACGGGTGCCGAAGGGCGGGGAACCTGCTGTCCGGCCAACCTCGGCTGTCTCATGAGCGTTCCATCAGCCGCTTGAGGGCGGTGAGGTCGGCGGTCACCGCCTCCGCGTCGCGGTGGAACTCCTCGTCGCTCATCCAGGGCTGCCGGCGCAGGGTGAACACCACTTCGCAGCCGGGGCCGTCGGCGAGCACTCGCATCGGGTTGTGGACGGTCTCCCCCGAGGGCAGGGTGACGTCGTGGTCGAGCACGCCGAAGTCGTTCCTGGGCGTGAAGTCCACCACGACCCGTCCCATGGGTGACTCCCCCACCCACCGGCCGTCCACCAGCTCGATGGAACGGGCCAGTCCGGGAGCCCAGCCGGGGACGTTGACGGGATCCGAGACGTAGTCGTAGACCTCCTGTGCGGGTCGGTCGATGGCGATGCCGAGGTGCTGGGACTGCCGTGTCGTGGTCGTCATGGCGGCGACGTTACGGGCCTGCCCGAAGGGCCGTCTTGAACGGATCGGACACGGATCGGACACCCCCGCGACCGGTGTCCGATTCCTTCAAGACCGGGCGTCGCGGGGCTGCCTACGGTGGGCCCATGACTGCTCGATTCGATGCCATCGGCCTGGTCGTCTCCGACATGGCCGCCTCCGTCGCCTTCTACCGTCGGCTCGGGTTCGCCTTCCCCGAGGGCGCCGAGAACCAGCCGCACGCCGAGGCCGAACTGCCCGGCGGGCTGCGGCTGATGTTCGACACCGAGGAGACGGTCCGCTCCTTCCTGCCCGAGTGGCGGCCGCCGGCGGACGGCGGCCGGACCTCGCTGGCCCTGCGCTGCGACGGGCCGGAGGAAGTGGACGCGGTGTACGCGGAGTTGGTGGGCGCCGGGTGCCACGGTGAACTGAAGCCCTGGGACGCCTTCTGGGGGCAGCGGTACGCCGTAGTGCTCGACCCGGACGGCAACGGGGTCGACCTGTTCGCTCCGCTAGCCGTGCCCGGCGAGTAGCTCACCCAACGGCAGACCCGCCAACTCCCTCACGTCCCGGGCCAGATGGGCCTGGTCGGCGTATCCGGCCCGGGCGGCCGTGTCCGCGAAGGGGACACCGCCCCGGGCCAGCGCGAGGGCGCGGCGCAGCCGCAGGATCCGGGCCAGGGTCTTGGGCCCGTAGCCGAACGCGGTCAGCGAGCGGCGGTGCAACTGGCGTGCTCCGACGCCGAGTTCGTCGGCGGTCGCGGCGACCGGCCGGCCCGCGCCGAGGGCGGTCACGACCTGCCGCAGCAGCGGATCCGGCGGATCGGCACCGGCCGCCTGCCGCAGGGCGAGATCCTCCAGGCCGCTCTCCGGGTCGGGGGCGGCGTTCACCCGTGCCTCCAGTCGCCGTACCTCCGCGGCCGGCCACAGATCCGCGAGCTCGACGCGGCGGTCACGCAGCTCGTGGGCCGGTACGCCGAGCAGCGCCGGGGCCGTGCCCGGGTAGAAGCGGACGCCGGCCCATGCGCCGTTCTCGCTGTCCGTGACATGGGCGTGGGTATCGGGCCCGGCGACCAGCAACCGCCCCTGGTGCCACAGCAGATCCATGCACCCGTCGGGCAGCACACGTGCCGCCCCGCCCCGCTCCGGGGCGTTGCTCCACACGACCGCTCCCGCCAGCCGTGACGCCCGCTCCACGTACACGTGAGCCAGGCTACGCCGCGGGCGCCGAGGCTGCCGCGAGCGTCGTCCCGGCCGGGCTTCACCACCGCCGCCGACCAGGAGACCGCGACGCTCCCCGCCCCTGCGCCATCTCCCCTACGCCACCCGTCCCCGGTACTCCACCGGGCTCACCCCGTACACCCGCTTGAACGCCGTCGACAAGGCGAACGCGCTGCCGTACCCCACCCGGCGGGCCACCGCGTCGAGCGTGTCCTCGGTGTCGCGCAGCCGGTCGGCGGCGAGGGCGAGGCGCCAGCCGGTGAGGTACGTCATCGGGGGCTCGCCGACCAGGGCGGTGAAGCGGCGGGCGAGTGCGGCGCGGGACACACCCACCTTGGCGGCGAGCGCGGCGACGGTCCACGGGTGGGCGGGATCGTCCTGGAGCAGGCGCAGGACACCGCCGACGACCGGGTCGGCGAGGGCCCGGTACCAGGCGGGCGCCTCCGCCTCGGGGCGGGCGAACCAGGCGCGCAGCGCGGCGATGACCAGCAGGTCCAGCAGCCGGTCCAGGACCACCTCCTGGCCGGGCTCGTCCCGCACGATCTCCTCGGAGACATACGGCGTGAGCGGGCAGTCCCACACGTCGGACGTGAGGGCGAGCAGCGGCGGCAGCGCGTCCAGCAGCCGGCCGCTGATCTCGCCCTGCAGCGGGTAGGTGCCGATCAGCAGCACCGTGGCACCGTCGAGCCGGTCGCCCCAGGTGCGCACGCCCAGGTCCATGGAGCCGTTGAGGGGGCGTCCGTCGGGGTGGCGGCACTCCTGGCCGGGCAGGATCAGCGCCTGCGGTGCCGTGCCCGGGGCGTCGGCGCAGGTGTAGGGGTCCGGGCCGCGGGCGATGGCCAGGTCCCCGGCCCGCAGCCGGGCCGGCTCGCCCCGGTCGGGCAGGACCCAGGCCTCGCCGCGCGCGACGAGCATCACGGTGAGCGGCGCCCGGTCCTCCACGCGGACCGCCCACGGCGGGTCGAAGCACGCCCTGATCATGAACGCGCCCCTGGCGCGCGGGCCCTCCAGCAACCCCGAGAGTGCGTCCATGGGGTCAGCGTAGACGCGGTCGTATGGGAATGAGCCGTTCAGCGATGGTTCCGTGCGGTGCAGGGCAGTTGACTCGACGGCATGACGAACACGACACGGGACTCGCAGGACATGACGGTGGTGGTGACGGGCGCCTCGGGCCGTACGGGGAGCCGGGTGACGCGGGCGGCACAGGCCGCCGGGCTCACGGTACGGGCGGCGTCGCGGGCGACCGGTTTCGACTGGTGGGACCGCTCGACCTGGGCGGACGCCCTGCGCGGCGCCGACGCGGCCTACCTCGTCCACCCCTCGGACGTCGGCGCGCCGGGCGCCGCCGAGGCGGTCGGGGAGCTCGCGCGGGAGGCGGTCGGGCTCGGGGTGCGGCGGCTGGTGCTGCTGTCCGGGCGCGGCGAGGACCAGGCCCTGCCCACGGAGGAGGCGCTGCACGCGTCGGGGGCGGACTGGACGGTCCTGCGGGCCGCGTGGTTCGCGCAGAACTTCAGCGAGGGGCCGCTGGTGGCGGAGCTGCGGGAGCGTGGGGAGCTGGTGTTCCCGGCGGGCGAAGTGCGCGAGCCGTTCCTCGACGTACGGGACATCGCGGATGCGACGGTGACCGCGCTGACGTCCGGCGACCGGTACGTGGGCCGGACGCTCACCCTCTCCGGGCCACGCCTGCTCACCTTCGGCGAGGCGGTGGCGGAAATCGCCGAATCGACCGGCCGCCCGCTCACCTACCGGGCGGTGTCGACACAGGACTACGCCGAGAGGCTTCTCGAGTTCGGCGTACCACCGCAGGAGGTCACGGCCCTCACCGAAATCTTCGACACCCTCCTCGACGGCCGCAACGCACACCTCTCGGACGGCGTACGGGAAGTCCTGGGCCGCGCGCCCAGGGACTTCACGGACTTCGTCCGGGAGGAGACGACGGCGGGAACGTGGAAGGGCTGACGACAGCCGGGATGTGCGGGCTCTTACTTGTTCACGGGCGGTGGTGGCTCCCCATTGGACTGGTCGGAGCTCTTCGCATGGGTGCTCTTCACGTGGGTGCTCTTCACGTGGGTGCGCAGACGGGCCGTGACGTCCTCCGGGGGGAGGAAGCGGGACCAGCGTTCGGGGAACTCGGAGGGCATGTCCGGGTCGGACTCGCCCGCGGCGGCGGCGCGGGCGACGTACTCGGCGACCTGCGCCTGCCGCAGGCGTTCGTTGGCCTCGCGGGCCGCGGCCGTCGCGGCGGCCGGCCAGACCCGGTCGATGGCGGCGTTGACCGCGGCCCCGACGAGCACGGCGAACGCGGCCACCCCGATCCACAGCAGCACGGCGACGGGCGCGGCCAGGGAGCCGTAGATCGTCGGGCCCTCGACCGTGCTGGTCAGGTAGATCCGCAGCAGGAAGCTGCCGAGGACCCACATGCCGAGGGCGACGAGCGCGCCGGGCACGTCCTCGATCCACGGGGAGCGGACGGGGACGGACACGTGGTAGAGCGTGGTCAGGAAGGCGATGGACAGCAGGATGACGACCGGCCAGTAGAGGATCTGCACGACCGTCGTCGACCACGGCACGATCCGTACCACCGCGTCCGGCCCGGCCACCATCAGCGGCAGCGCGATGGAGCCGATCAGCAGGGCGACGATGAACAGCGCGAAGGCCATCAGGCGGGTCTTCACGATGCCGCGGACGCCGTCGAGGCCGTACATGACGGTGATCGTGTCTATGAAGACGTTCACGGCGCGGGAGCCGGACCACAGGGCGAACAGGAATCCGATGGAGATGACGTCGGGCCGGCCGCCCTTCATCACGTCGTGCAGGATCGGCTCGGCGATCTGCCGCACGCCCCGGTCGGACAGCACCGTGCGGGCGGCCTCCAGGATGTTCGTCTCGAGGCTCGCGATGGTGTCGGCGCCGGTCCAGGCGTCGACGTAGCCGAGCAGTCCGATCATGCTAAGCAGCAGGGGCGGCACCGACAGCAGCGTGAAGAACGCGGCCTCCGCCGCCAGGCCCAGGATGCGGTACTCGATGCAGGAGTTGACGGTGTCCTTGAGCAACAGCCAGGCGGTCCTGCGCTTGGAGACGTTCCGGTAGAGCGCACGCGCCCGGTGGAGGCGCCCGGAGTGTGTGTCGGGGGTTTCACTTGCTGGCTGCACCCCCTAACGGTATCCGTCGTGCCTGACCGCACTCACGCACAGGTGGGGCTCCGGCGCCCGGGCCCCGCCCCTTGGTGACCGGGGGGCCGCCCCGGGGTACTTTCGCAGCATGGCTGGCAGCACCCACTCCGTGAACAACCAGGTCCCGCCGTTGGTCGGGTACGACGTCTTCTCGGCCGACCGGGCCCTCACGGCGGCGGTCGAACGGCATCTCGATCCGGGCGTGCGCGACGAGGTGCTCGGCGAGCTCTCGGCGCTCGGGCGGACCTCCGGCTCGGCCCAGGTGCAGGAGTGGGGAGCGCAGGCCAACGAGAACCCGCCGCGGCTGCGCACCCATGACCGGTACGGCCACCGGATCGACGAGGTCGAGTTCCACCCGTCCTGGCACCGGCTGCTCGGCAAGGGCGTCTCGGCCGGTCTGACCGCGGCCTGGGACCGGCCGGCCGGGCATCTGCGGCGGGCCGCCGCGTTCCTGGTGTGGACGCAGGTCGAGGCCGGCAACAGCTGCCCGCTGTCGATGACGCACGCGGCGGTGCCCGCCCTGCGCGCGGACCCGGACCTGGCCGCCGAGTGGGAGCCGCGGCTGACGTCCATGGTCTACGACCGTGGGCTCAGGCCCGCCCGCCTCAAGGCCGGGGCGCTGTTCGGGATGGGCATGACGGAGAAGCAGGGCGGCAGCGACGTACGCGCCAACACGACGTCCGCGCGGCCGCTCGCGGAGGACGGGACGTACGAGCTGACCGGGCACAAGTGGTTCTGTTCGGCGCCGATGTCCGACGGTTTCCTGGTGCTGGCGCAGGCGCCGGGCGGGCTCACCTGTTTCCTGGTCCCGCGGGTGCTGGCGGACGGCACGCGCAACGTGTTCCTGCTCCAGCGGCTCAAGGACAAGCTCGGCAACCGGTCGAACGCCTCGGCCGAGGTGGAGTTCGACGGGACCTGGGCACGCCGGGTCGGCGAGGAGGGGCGCGGGGTGCGCACCATCATCGAGATGGTGGCGGCGACCCGGCTCGACTGTGTGCTGGGCTCGGCGGGGCTGATGCGGCAGGCGGTGGCGCAGGCGGTGCACCACTGCACGTACCGGGAGGCGTTCGGCGGGAAGCTCGCCGACAAGCCGCTGATGCGCAACGTCCTCGCCGATCTCGCCCTGGAGTCGGAGGCGGCGACGACGCTGGCGCTGCGCCTCGCGGCGGCCTACGACGACGGCGGCGAGCACGAGCGGGCACTGCTGCGGATCGCGGTACCGGCGGCCAAGTACTGGGTGACCAAGCGGTGCCCGCCGGTGGCGGTGGAGGCGGCCGAGTGCCTGGGCGGCAACGGCTACGTCGAGGAGTCCGGGCTGCCCCGGCTGGTGCGCGAGTCGCCGCTCAACTCGATCTGGGAGGGCGCGGGCAACGTCCAGGCCCTCGACGTGCTGCGGGCGTTGCAGCGGGAACCGGGGGCGCTCGACGCGTATCTGCGGGAGGTCGGGCAGGCGCGCGGCGCCGATCACCGGCTCGACGGGGCCATCAAGAACCTGCTGACGGAACTCGCCGATCTGGAGGGCGTGGAGGGTCGGGCGCGGCGGCTGGCGGAGCGGCTGGCGCTGGTGCTCCAGGGGTCGCTGCTGGTCCGTTTCGCGCCACCGGAGGTCGCCGACGCGTTCTGCGCGGCACGGCTGGGCGGCGACGGGGGCGCGGCGTTCGGGACGCTCCCGCACACGCTCGATCTGGCGTCGGTGGTGGAGCGGGCCCGGCCCGTGACCTGATCGGGCAGGGGAGAGCGGGGGTGGTGCTGCGCCGACACGGCACCACCCCCGCCGCACTGGCCCGTTCGAGCCACTGAACGCCGCTCGGGACGGCGCCGCTCAAGTTTCAGACACGGCCGGGCTGTCCACCAGGGTTGCAAGGGGTTGCAACTTGCTGCTGACTGTGGGCGGTCTGCCCGCGCCGCCGTGGGGCAGACG
This sequence comes from Streptomyces sp. NPDC006235, assembly GCF_040613735.1. Lineage (NCBI taxonomy): Bacteria > Bacillati > Actinomycetota > Actinomycetes > Kitasatosporales > Streptomycetaceae > Streptomyces > Streptomyces sp. NPDC006235. The sequence goes on along the minus strand of NZ_JBEXSR010000009.1, from coordinate 42,509 downwards.
GCACTATGAGACGGACAGTCAAAAGGCTCCGACAGACAGTCAGGACTCCGGCGGACGGTCGATGGACTCCGACGGGCAGTCAGAAGACACCGGGGGGCACACGCCTATGGACGTCACGCAGATCGCCGCCAGGGACACCTCGCGTGCGGCCCGGGTGCTCAGCCAGGTCCGTTCCGCCCGGCTGTCCGGGCAGCCCGCGCCCGTGCCGCCGCGCCCGGTGATCGAGCAGTCCTGGGAGCGGATGCTGCGCAGCGGTGTGGATCCCGACCACGACTTCCGGGCGGATCTGCTGTCCCGCGAGGAGGTGCAGCGGCGGCGTGAGACGTCGGCCCTGCGCCATGTGCTGCCGGTGCTGCGGGAGGGGCTGCTGGGGTTCGCGGACGTCGCCCACCACATCATGGTGGTCGCCGACGAGGAGGGCCGGGTGCTGTGGCGCGAGGGCAGCGCGCCGGTGCTGCGCAAGGCGGACGGGCTCGGCTTCGAACTCGGCGCGGACTGGCGTGAGGACGTCGTCGGCACGAACGGTCTGGGCACCCCGGCGGTGGTGCGCCGGCCCGTGCAGGTCTTCGCCTCCGAGCACTTCGTGCGCTCCCAGGCCGTGTGGACCTGTGCCGGCGCTCCGCTGACGGATCCGCGGGACGGCCGGCTGCTCGGCGTGGTGGATGTGAGCGGCCCGCTGGAGACGATGCATCCGGCCACGCTCGCCTGGGTGGACTCGGTGGCCAAACTCGCCGAGGCCCGGCTGCGGGAGAGGCACCTGGAGTCGCTGGAGCGGCTGCGCGCGGTGGCGGCGCCGGTGCTGGCCCGGCTGGAGGGGCGTGCCCTGGTCGTCGACCGGGACGGCTGGACCGCCGCGGTCAGCGGGATGCCGTACACGCGGCGCGTGGCCCTGCCCAAGTCGCTGTCGCCGGGCCCGAGGTGGGTGCCGGCGCTCGGGCTGTGCTCGGTGGAGCCGCTGGCCGGGGGCTGGCTGCTGCGGGCGGCCGCCGACGAGCCGGCGGCGCTCGGGGCGAGCAGCATCGTGCTGGACCTGAGACAGGCCCGCAGATGGACGGTGGCGGTGTCCGGCGGCGCGGGCTCGTGGACGCGTGAACTGAGTCCCCGGCACGCCGAGTTGCTGTACCTCCTCGCCGTCCACCGCACCGGCCGCAGCGCCTCGGACCTGGCCGGTGACGTGTTCGGCGATCCGGCCCGCACGGTGACGGTACGCGCCGAGATGTCGCGGGTACGGCGCTACCTCGGCGCGTTCCTGGAACACCGGCCGTACCGCTTCGCCGAGGACGCCGAGGTCGAGGTGCTCCTCCCGGACGACCCGAACGACCTGCTGCCGCACTCGACGGCACCGACGGTGGGGAGGCTGCGCGGCTCCGCACCTGCCCCCTGAGGTTCACGGGACGTGCCGTCCGGCCGCCCCAGGGGTGCATCTTGCGCATATTTGCAAGGTCTTCGCCCCCCGCCCCGCCCACCTGCCGTAGCATCCCCTACGGGCCACCCCACCTGCTCCTCCGTCAACGTACGGACCACAAGGCGCAGTTGGCTCGCCTCGGGAGGACGTTATGAAGCATCGCGGCAGACACCGGCGGCGCAGGCGGGGCAGGGTACTGCGTGGGACCCTGGCCGGGACGGCTCTCGCGCTCACCGCCGCCGCCACCCTGATCAGCGCCTCGCAGGCCACGGTCGCCGACGCGCCCGGGGCCCTGAAGCCCCTCTCCGCGTCCACCGGGGCCGGGCGGCTGCCGCTGACCGAGCAGCGGGTGCCCGGGCGGTGGCTCGACCGGCTGGCCTCGGAGATGGGCCGGCCCGTCGGTGCCGGCACGGTGCTGGACGGCGCCGACCGCACGCTGCGGAACGCTAACGGCTGCCCGAGCGCCGAGAAGCACAGCCTGCCGGTCGAGCCGGCGGCCACGCGCGCGTACTGCTTCGGCGGCGCCGACACCCGGGGCTGGCGGCCCGGCGCGGTCACCACCTCGGGCGACGCGGACGACGACGGCCGCTGGGGCCGCCACCGCGTGATCCTCTCCGGCTGGACCCGCGGCGGCGGAGGCGGATCCCTGGACGGCCCGGACCCCGAGCGGGGCCTGGCGAAGGTCGCCTTCGTCGACGCGAACGACCCCGGCCGGCTCCGCTACACCTGGGCGCTGCTGGCCGTCCCGGTGGACGGCGGGCGGGACTACCGGGGGCTGGTCTCCCCGCTGTCCGGCATGGTCTGGTACCAGGACAAGCTGCTGGTGACGACCCGCGAGGGCGACCGGGACGCGCTGTACGTGTACGACATGGACCGCATCCAGCGCGCCACGGTCGACTCCGACGCGGTCGGCCGGGTGCGCGGCGGCTGGTCGGCGTACGGCAACCGGTACGTGCTTCCCGCGATCGCCTCCTACGCCCTGCCCGGCGGGCGCGACGCGCCGCATCCGGCCGCGGTCTCCCTCGACCGCAGCACCTCCCCCGACAGTCTGGTGGCGAGCGAGTGGGTGCCCGCGGACGGCGACCGGCGCACCCGGCTGTGGCGGTACGCGCTGAGCCGGGAGCCGGCCAGGTCCGGCCTGCTCGCCACGGCCTCCTCGGGGCGCGCGGAGCCGGTCGAGGCGTACGAGACGAAGACGGCCGACGTGCGCGGCGTGCTGTCGTACCGCTCGGGCTGGTACCTCGACCGCGCGGCGGGCACGTCCGGCGGGCACGGGACGCTGTGGCGCCAGGACACGAAGGGCGCGCGGGCGACGGAGTGCGCGACGGACGAGACGCGCCACTGCTGGAGCGGCCGGGCGGGTTCCCTTTCCTACTGGGAGGAGACCGGCGAGCTCTGGTCCCAGTCGGGGCGGATGCTGTTCGCGCTGCCGCTGGCGTCGGTGGACAAGGCGCTGGGACGGTCGGCGGAGCAGTAGGTCAATCGACAGACCAGTGGGTCAGATGATTTTCTGGCCCACATGACCACCATCGCCGTGACCACCTGGTCCCTGGAGCAGACCGCCCCGACCGACCTGCTGCCGGCCGCCGCGCCGGACGGGGACGTCCGGGTCGTCCGCTCCGAGGTGCCCTCGCCCGAGTTCAGCCGGTTCCTGTACGCCTCGGTCGGCGGCGACATCCTGTGGACGGACCGGCTGAGCTGGTCGTACGCGCGGTGGCTGGAGCACCTTCAGCGGCCCGGCGTGGAGACGTGGGTGGCGTACGACCGGGGCACGCCCGCGGGCTATGTGGAGCTGGAGGCGCAGGACGACGCGGTCGTGGAGATCGCCTACTTCGGTCTGCTCCCCGCTTTCCGCGGCCGGCGCATCGGCGGGCACCTGCTGTCGTACGGCACGGCACGCGCCTGGGACCTCGCGGACCGCTGGGCGGGACTGACGCCGACGAAGCGGGTCTGGCTGCACACCTGCAGCAAGGACGGCGAGCACGCGATGGCCAATTACCAGCGCCGCGGCTTCAAGCTGTTCGACACCAAGGTCGAGGAGGAACCGGACGCCCCCGCTCCGGGACCGTGGCCTGGAGCGTTCCCCGTCTGACCTGGTCGGACACCCGGGGGCGGCCCGATGTGACCAAGGACACGCGCGTCTCGCATATCGAGACCTGAGTGTCCGAATCTTGGACGAAGCTGGACGGTGTCCAGATCGCCGTGCCACGCTTCCGTCATGCCTGGAACTGGGATCGCCTTGGTGAGTCGACGCCACGTCGACCTCGGCCGCATGTCCAGCGCCATCTGTCCGGCGCGCTGAGAGCACTCACGCACCGCCCGACATCCCCCTTTTCGTCGCATTCCCGCGCAATGACGCGCCCTCTGCCCATGCGCCCGCACACGCAGGTCAGAGCCGCTTTCCCGCCTGTCCCGAAGGACGTATCAACCATGGCCGCCACCCCGCAGAACCCTGCCGCCGCGACTCCCCGCCGCAAGGTGAGCCGTCACCGCGGTGAGGGTCAGTGGGCCGCGGGGCACCACACCCCGCTCAACGGCAACGAGCAGTTCAAGAAGGACGACGACGGTCTCAATGTGCGGACACGCATTGAGACGATCTACTCCAAGCGGGGCTTCGACTCGATCGACCCGAACGACCTGCGCGGCCGGATGCGCTGGTGGGGCCTGTACACCCAGCGCCGTCCCGGGATCGACGGCGGCAAGACGGCGGTCCTGGAGCCGGAGGAGCTGGACGACGAGTACTTCATGCTGCGCGTCCGCATCGACGGCGGGGCGCTGACCACCCGGCAGCTGAGGGTCGTCGGCGAGATCTCGCAGGAGTTCGCGCGCGGCACGGCCGACATCACCGACCGGCAGAACGTGCAGTACCACTGGATCCGGATCGAGGACGTGCCCGAGATCTGGAACCGGCTGGAGGGCGTGGGCCTGTCCACCGTCACCGCCTGCGGCGACACCCCGCGTGTGATGATCGGCTCCCCGGTGGCGGGCATCGCCGAGGACGAGATCATCGACGGCACCCCGGCGCTGGAGGAGATGAAGCGCCGGGTGCTGAACAACAAGGCGTACTCGAACCTCCCGCGGAAGTTCAAGACGGCCATCTCGGGCTCGCCGGTGCTGGACGTCGTGCACGAGATCAACGACGTCGCGTTCGTCGGCGTCGTGCACCCCGAGCACGGCCCGGGCTTCGACGTGTGGGTCGGCGGCGGCCTGTCCACCAACCCCAAGCTGGGCGTGCGGCTGGGCGCCTGGGTGCCGATCGCCGAGGTCCCGGACGTCTACGAGGGCGTCCTGTCGATCTTCCGCGACTACGGCTACCGGCGGCTGCGCACCCGCGCCCGCCTGAAGTTCCTCGTCGCCGACTGGGGTGCGGAGAAGTTCCGGCAGGTGCTGGAGGACGAGTACCTGGGGCGCAAGCTGGTCGACGGCCCCGCTCCCGAGCAGCCGGTCCAGCAGTGGCGCGACCACATCGGCGTGCACCGGCAGAAGGACGGCCGCTTCTACGTCGGCTTCGCCCCGCGCGTGGGACGCGTCGACGGCGCGACGCTCACGAAGATCGCCGACCTCGCGGAGGCCCACGGCTCGGGCCGGGTGCGCACCACCGTCGAGCAGAAGATGATCGTCCTCGATGTCGAGGAGGACAAGGTCGAGTCGCTCGTCGAGGGCCTGGAGGCGCTCGACCTGACCGCCCGGCCGTCCTCGTTCCGGCGCGGCACCATGGCCTGCACCGGCATCGAGTTCTGCAAGCTGGCCATCGTCGAGACCAAGCAGCGCGGTTCGCAGCTCATCGACGAGCTGGAGCGCCGTCTGCCGGAGTTCGACGAGCCGATCACCATCAACCTCAACGGCTGCCCGAACGCCTGCGCCCGTATCCAGGTGGCGGACATCGGTCTCAAGGGCCAGCTGGTCGTCAACGACAAGGGCGAGCAGGTCGAGGGCTACCAGGTGCACCTGGGCGGCGCGCTCGGCCTGGAGGCGGGCTTCGGCCGCAAGGTGCGCGGCCTGAAGGTCACCTCCGAGGAGCTGCCCGACTACGTCGAGCGCGTCCTGAAGCGCTTCCAGGCGGAGCGCGAGGACGGCGAGCGGTTCGCCACCTGGGCGGCCCGCGCCAGCGAGGAGGCCCTGTCGTGAGCGAACGTGCGGCCCCCTTCTACTGCCCCTACTGCGGCGACGAGGACCTGCGTCCGCACGAGGCGGGCCACGGCGCGTGGGAATGCGCGGCGTGCAACCGAGCCTTTCAGCTGAAGTTCCTCGGGCTGCTGGCCCAGGGACTGAAGCGATCCGACACCGGAGGGGCGAAGATATGACCACGGCTCAGGAACAGCGCACGGCCGAGGAGCTCAAGGCCCTCGCCGAGCAGGCGGGCCGCGACCTGGAGGACGCCTCCGCGCTGGAGATCCTCCAGTGGGCGGCCGAGACGTTCGGCAAGCGTTTCTGCGTGACCTCCTCCATGGAGGACGCGGTCGTCGCCCACCTGGCCTCCCGGGCGATGCCCGGCGTCGACGTCGTCTTCCTCGACACCGGCTACCACTTCGAGGAGACCATCGGCACCCGCGACGCGGTCGACGCCGTGATGGACGTCAACGTCATCACGCTCACGCCACGCCAGACGGTCGCCGAGCAGGACGCGGAGTTCGGCCCGAAGCTGCACGACCGCAACCCCGACCTGTGCTGCGCCATGCGCAAGGTGGAGCCTCTGGAGCGAGGCCTGAAGGACTACCAGGCCTGGGCGACCGGTCTGCGCCGCGACGAGTCCCCGACCCGGGCGAACACCCCGGTGGTCGGCTGGGACGACAAGCGCCACAAGGTCAAGATCTCCCCGATCGCCCGCTGGACCCAGGACGACGTGGACGCGTACGTCACCGAGCACGGCGTCCTGACGAACCCGCTGCTGATGGACGGCTACGCCTCCGTCGGCTGCGCCCCGTGCACCCGCCGGGTCCTGGAGGGCGAGGACGCGCGCGCCGGCCGCTGGGCGGGCCGCAGCAAGACCGAGTGCGGGCTGCACGGATGACGGCGCCTCAGGTTGAGACGCCTCAGCCCCAGACGACTCAGACCCAGACGACTCAGTCTCAGCCCCAGACTCAGACTCAGACGATTCAGGAGACCGACGTGACGACCGGAGCCACCGTCTGGCTCACGGGTCTGCCGAGCGCAGGCAAGACCACCATCGCCCATGAGCTGGCCGGCCGGCTCCGCGCCGAGGGCCACCGCGTCGAGGTGCTCGACGGCGACGAGATCCGCGAGTTCCTCTCGGCGGGCCTCGGCTTCAGCCGCGAGGACCGGCACACCAACGTGCAGCGCATCGGCTTCGTCGCCGAACTGCTCGCCCGCAACGGCGTGCTCGCCCTCGTCCCGGTCATCGCGCCGTACCAGGACAGCCGGGAGGCGGTGCGCAAGCGGCACCAGACGAACGGCACCGCGTACGTGGAGATCCACGTGGCGACTCCGGTGGAGGTGTGCAGCGAGCGGGACGTGAAGGGCCTGTACGCCAAGCAGGCCGCGGGCGAGCTCACGGGGCTCACCGGGGTCGACGACCCGTACGAGGCTCCCGAGTCGCCCGATCTGCGCATCGAGTCGCAGAACCAGACCGTGCAGGAGTCCGCGGCGTCCGTGTACGCCCTGCTCAGCGAAAGGGGACTGGCATGACGACCGCCGCCACGGTTTCCGAGGAGACCGACAGCCCGTACGCCCTCTCCCACCTCGACGCTCTCGAGTCGGAGGCGGTGCACATCTTCCGTGAGGTGGCGGGTGAGTTCGAGCGGCCGGTGATTCTCTTCTCCGGCGGCAAGGACTCCATCGTCATGCTGCACCTCGCGCTGAAGGCGTTCCGCCCGGCCGCGGTGCCGTTCTCGCTGCTGCACGTCGACACCGGGCACAACTTCCCCGAGGTCCTCGACTACCGGGACCGCACGGTCGCCCGGCACGGGCTGCGGCTGCATGTCGCCTCGGTGCAGGACTACATCGACCGGGGTGTACTCAAGGAGCGCCCGGACGGCACCCGCAACCCGCTGCAGACGCTGCCGCTGACGGAGAAGATCCAGCAGGAGAAGTTCGACGCGGTCTTCGGCGGCGGCCGCCGCGACGAGGAGAAGGCCCGGGCCAAGGAGCGGGTGTTCTCCCTGCGGGACGAGTTCTCCCAGTGGGACCCGCGCCGCCAGCGCCCGGAGCTGTGGAACCTCTACAACGGCCGGCACGCCCCGGGCGAGCACGTCCGCGTGTTCCCGCTGTCGAACTGGACCGAGCTGGACGTGTGGCAGTACATCGCCCGCGAGGGCATCGAACTGCCGGAGATCTACTACGCGCACGAGCGTGAGGTGTTCCGGCGCAGCGGCATGTGGCTGACGGCCGGTGAGTGGGGCGGCCCGAAGGACGGCGAGACCGTGGAGAAGCGCCTGGTGCGCTACCGCACGGTCGGTGACATGTCCTGCACCGGCGCCGTCGATTCCGACGCCGACACGATCGAGAAGGTGATCGTGGAGATCGCCGCGTCCCGGCTGACCGAGCGGGGCGCCACCCGCGCCGACGACAAGATGTCCGAAGCGGCGATGGAAGACCGCAAGCGCGAGGGGTACTTCTAGAGATGAGCACGATCACGACCGAGGAGCTCTCGGCCACCACGCTGCTGCGGTTCGCCACCGCCGGTTCCGTCGACGACGGCAAGTCCACCCTCGTCGGGCGGCTCCTGCACGACTCCAAGTCCGTCCTCACGGACCAGTTGGAGGCCGTCGAGCGCGCTTCCGCCAGCCGGGGCCAGGAGGCACCGGACCTGGCGCTGCTGACCGACGGTCTGCGGGCCGAGCGGGAGCAGGGCATCACCATCGACGTGGCCTACCGCTACTTCGCCACGCCCCGGCGCCGGTTCATCCTCGCCGACACCCCCGGCCATGTGCAGTACACCCGCAACATGGTCACCGGCGCCTCCACCGCCGAGCTGACGGTCATCCTGGTCGACGCCCGCAACGGCGTGGTCGAGCAGACCCGCCGGCACGCCGCGATCGCCGCGCTGCTGCGGGTGCCGCACGCGGTGCTGGCCGTGAACAAGATGGACCTGGTCGGCTACGACGAGACGGTGTTCGCCGCGATCGCCGAGGAGTTCACGGCGTACGCGACCGAGCTGGGCGTGCCGGAGGTCACCGCGATCCCGATCTCCGCCCTCGTCGGCGACAACGTGGTGGAGCCTTCCGCGAACATGGACTGGTACGGCGGCCCGACCGTGCTGGAGCACCTGGAGACGGTCCCGGTCGCGCACGACCTGAGCCACTGCCACGCCCGGCTGCCGGTGCAGTACGTGATCCGGCCGCAGAGCGCGGACCACCCCGACTACCGCGGCTACGCCGGGCAGATCGCGGCCGGTTCCTTCCACGTCGGCGAGCAGGTCACCGTGCTGCCGTCGGGCCGCTCCACGAAGATCTCCGGCATCGACCTGCTCGGCGAGCCGGTCGACGTCGCCTGGACCACCCAGTCGGTGACCCTCCTCCTGGAGGACGACATCGACATCTCGCGCGGCGACCTGATCGTGCCCTCCAAGGACGCTCCCCCGACCACGCAGGACATCGAGGCCACCGTCTGCCACGTCGCCGACGCCCCCCTGACCCTCGGCCACCGGGTACTGCTCAAGCACGGCACCCGCACGGTCAAGGCGATCGTCAAGGACATCCCCTCCCGCCTCACGCTCGCCGACCTGTCCCTGCACCCGCACCCGGGACAGCTCGTCGCCAACGACATCGGCCGGGTGAAGATCCGCACCGCCGAGCCGCTGCCGGTCGACTCCTACGCCGACTCGCGGCGCACCGGCTCGTTCATCCTGATCGACCCGAACGACGGCACGACGCTGACCGCGGGCATGGTCGGCGAGTCCTTCGCCGCCCCCGACCCGGTCAAGGACGAGTCCGAGGACGACGGGTGGGACTTCTGACATGAACTCCCCCGACTTCTACTCGATGTTCGCGAAGGAGGGCGGCCGCGTCGGCAGCGGTGCTCTCGGCAGCGGGCAGGGCGGAGTCGCGCGATGTGTGCGCTGACGTACGCGCACCGCTCGCGCGCCCTCACCCCCCACCGCCGTAGACGAAAACCCGCCGACCTCCCGGCCACGACCTGACAGACGTGACCGCCGGGCCTCCGAGAGGAAACCCTCCCGTGCCTGCACCATCCGCTCTGCGCCGATCCTTCGCGGTGCTCGCCGCGCTGCCCCTGCTCACCCTGGCCGCCTGCGGCTACGGCTCCCAGGCGAAGGACGACGGCACCGCCAAGGTCGCCGCCGGGGCGAAGAAGATCGACGGTCTCGACACCGTCAAGATCGGCTACTTCGGCAACCTCACCCACGGCACCGCGCTGGTGGGCATGCAGAAGGGCTTCTTCCAGAAGGCGCTCGGCGCCACCAAGGCCGAGCCCGCGCTCTTCAACGCCGGGCCCTCCGAGATCGAGGCCCTCAACTCCGGCTCCATCGACATCGGCTGGATCGGCCCCTCCCCGGCCATCAACGGCTACGTCAAGTCCCAGGGCAAGAACCTGCGGATCATCGGCGGTTCGGCGTCCGGCGGTGTGAAGCTCGTGGTCAACCCGGACAAGATCAAGTCCCTGAAGGACATCAAGGGCAAGCGGATCGCGACCCCGCAGCTCGGCAACACCCAGGACGTGGCGTTCCTCAACTGGGCCGCCGACCAGGGCTGGAAGATCGACCCGCAGAGCGGCAAGGGCGACGTCACGGTCGTGCGCAGTGACAACAAGGTCACCCCGGACGCCTACAAGTCCGGTTCGGTGGACGGTGCGTGGGTGCCGGAGCCGACCGCGTCGAAGCTGGTCGCCGAGGGCGGCAAGGTCCTCCTCGACGAGGCGTCGCTGTGGCCGGACAAGAAGTTCGTGATCACGAACATCATCGTCCGCCAGGAGTTCCTCAAGGAGCACCCGAAGGTCGTCGAGGCCGTGCTGAAGGGCTCGGTCGAGACCAACAAGTGGATCAACGCCAACCCGGACGCGGCGAAGGCGGCGGCGAACAAGCAACTGGAGGCCGACTCCGGCAAGGCGCTGCCCGCCGATGTACTGGACCCGGCGTGGAAGTCGATCCAGTTCACCGACGATCCGCTGGCGTCCACCCTCAACACCGAGGCCGAGCACGCCGTGAAGGCGGGGCTGCTGCAGAAGCCCGACCTGAAGGGCATCTACGACCTCGCGCCGCTGAACAAGGTCCTCAAGGCCGAGGGCGAGCCCACCGTCGACGACGCCGGTCTCGGCGCGAAGTAAGCCCGGATCCCGAAGAGTCCCAGGAGGTGACGACCATGGCCACGACCCTCGCCAAGGCCGCCGACGGCACGGAGGCGGCCACCCACGCCGCCCGGATCGAGCACGTCTCGAAGTCGTTCGCGGGCCCCGCCGGGCAGCAGCTCGTCCTGGACGACATCAGCCTCGATGTCGCGCCCGGCGAGTTCGTCACCCTCCTGGGTGCCTCGGGCTGCGGCAAGTCCACCCTGCTCAACCTGGTGGCGGGCCTGGACCGGCCCACCGCCGGCGACATCACCACCGACGGCCGTCCCGCCCTGATGTTCCAGGAACACGCCCTGTTCCCGTGGCTGACCGCGGGCAAGAACATCGAACTGGCCCTGAAGCTCAGCGGTGTGCCGAAGGCGGAGCGCCGCGAGCGTGCGGAGCGGCTGCTCGAACTCGTCCGGCTCAAGGGCGCGTACGGCAAGCGGGTGCACGAGCTGTCGGGCGGTATGCGCCAGCGGGTCGCGCTGGCCCGCGCGCTGGCCCAGGAGAGCAGGCTCCTGCTGATGGACGAGCCGTTCGCGGCACTGGACGCGATCACGCGGGACGTGCTGCACGACGAGCTGACCCGTATCTGGCGCGAGACACAGGTGTCCGTCCTGTTCGTCACGCACAACGTGCGCGAGGCGGTCCGCCTCGCGCAGCGTGTGGTGCTGCTGTCCTCCCGTCCGGGACGGATCGCCCGCGAGTGGACGGTGGACATCCCGCAGCCGCGCCGCATCGAGGACACCGCCGTGGCGGAGCTGTCCGTCGAGATCACCGAAGAACTGCGTGGGGAGATCCGCCGTCATGGCCAGCACTGACTCGACGACGACCGTCGACAAGGACGGCAACGACCTCGCCGGGCTGGAGGCGGGCCTCGACGCGCTGGAGACGCGGCAGACCAGCCGCACACCCTTCCGGCAGACCCTCACCGAGAAGATCCTGCCGCCCGTCCTCGCCGTCGCCCTCGTCCTGGCGGTCTGGCAGGCCCTGGTCTCCTTCAAGGTCGTCGACGACCCGACCAAGCTGCCCGCCCCCTCGGCGGTGTGGGACGTCGTCCACCAGGCGTGGCTCCAGGGCGAACTGCTCGGCTACATCTGGACCAGCGTCTCGCGCGGCCTGCTCGGCTTCTGCTTCGCCCTGGTCATCGGCACCCCGCTGGGTCTGCTGGTGGCCCGCGTGAAGTTCATCCGCGCGGCCATCGGCCCGATCCTGTCCGGTCTGCAGTCCCTGCCCTCGGTCGCCTGGGTCCCGCCGGCCGTCATCTGGCTGGGCCTGAACAACTCCATGATGTACGCCGTCATCCTGCTCGGCGCGGTCCCCTCCATCGCCAACGGTCTCGTCTCGGGCGTCGACCAGGTGCCCCCGCTGTTCCTGCGCGCGGGCCGCACGCTCGGCGCGACCGGTCTGAAGGGCACCTGGCACATCGTGCTCCCGGCGGCGCTGCCCGGCTACGTGGCGGGTCTGAAGCAGGGCTGGGCCTTCTCCTGGCGCTCCCTGATGGCCGCCGAGATCATCGCCTCCTTCCCCGACCTCGGCGTCGGCCTCGGACAGCTCCTGGAGAACGGCCGCAACGCCAGCGACATGGCCATGGTCTTCGAAGCCATCCTGCTCATCCTCATCGTCGGCATCGCGATCGACCTGCTGATCTTCAGCCCGCTGGAGCGGTGGGTGCTGCGCAGCCGCGGCCTGCTGGTGAAGTGACCGTGTTCCACAAGCCCGTTCTCCTCGTCATCGCCCACGGCAGCCGCGACCCGCGGCACGCCGCGACGGTGCACGCCCTGGTGCGCCGGGTCCGCTCCCTGCGTCCCGACGTCCGCGTGGAGACGGGCTTCCTGGACTTCAACGTGCCCTCGGTGCAGGGGGTGCTGGAGTCCCTGGCGGTCCAGGGCGTCCGTGACGTCGTGGCCCTCCCCCTCCTGCTGACCCGGGCGTTCCACGCGAAGGCGGACATCCCGGCGGTCCTCGCGGACGCTCCCCCGCAGCTGCGGATCCGCCAGGCGGACGTCCTGGGCCCGTCGCCCCTGTTGCTGTCCGCCCTGGAGCGGCGCCTGTACGAGGCGGGCCTGTCCCCCGCCGACAAGTCCTCGACCGGGGTCGTGCTGGCCTCGGCGGGGTCCACCGACCCGGAGGCGATCGCAGTGATCGCAGACATCGCGCGGGAGTGGCGGCACACCGGTTGGTGCGCCGTGCGGCCTGCGTTCGCCTCCGCATCTCTCCCCCGCACCGAGGACGCCGTCCGGGAACTCCGGTCCCTCGGCTGCACCCGAGTGGCGGTCGCCCCCTACGTCCTCGCCCCCGGTTTCCTCCCGGACCGCATCGCGCGGGGCGCGGCCCAGGCGGACGTCCTGGCGGACGTGCTGGGGCCGGCGCCGGAGGTGGCGCGGGTGGTGCTGGAGCGGTACGAGGCGGCTGGGGTAACGGCGTTGACGGCTGTGAGCGCCTGAGAGGAACCGGCCATCACAGCAGGCCACCGACGGGCCGTCACGCGGCGGGTTCGGGTTCCGGCTGGAGTGCGAAGGAGTACGGCGCCCACGGGCCGGTGACCTCGACGCGGAGGCCGGGGATGCCCTCGGCGGCCGCCAGTACGGCGGCGCGGAAGGCGTCGACGCGGTCGGCGGGGACGAGGTAGGCGTCGTTGCCGACGTTGGTGCCGGGGGCCGCGCCCGCGAGGCTTCCGCGCTGCGGGGTGTGTGCGACGCGGTCGACGGCGAGGGCGCCGGCGGTCTGCGTGAGGTGTGCGGCGGCCTGCGCGACCGTACGCCAGGCTTCCTCGTTTCTGCGTTGTCTGCGGCGGCGGATCGACAGATAGGTGCGACCGACGCCGCGGCCGGTGTGCGTTTCCCGTTCGTCGCCGGTGTCCGGTTCGGGGGGTGTGATGTCGGGTGTGGCGTAGATCCTGACGCCGAGTTCGACATGGCCCGTCAGGCGGTGCAGGAGGGACAGGAAGTAGGTGCGGCGGATGTCGAGGGCCTGCCGGGCACGGTCCTCGTCGGGGTAGACGGTGGCCAGGCGCAGGGGCAGGACGGCGGTGCCGCTCGCGACGAGCGCGGCGACGACGGCATGGTGGGAGCGGACCGTGGCCTCCATCCAGTCCAGGTCGTGGAGGTGGGCCTGGAGGGGTGCCTCGGCGTAGTCGGCGGCCGGGACGTGGCCGACGGCGAAGGCGAGCCGGGAGGTGGGGTCGGCTGCGGGCGTCACCAGGTGGATCCGGTCCCCGGCGACTCCGCGCACGTGCGCCACCGCCGCGGCGGCCTCGGGGGTGCCGCGCAGGACTGCGTAGACGTAGACGACGCCCTGGTCGGTCGGGTCGGTCATCGCTCCGGCCTCCTGTCGGCCGCCTTGAGGGCGGCGATCTCGGCGCGCAGCCGTTCGTTCTCGTCGGCCAGGGACCGCTCGGGGCGAGCGGCGCGGGAGGAGAGGGAGGGATCGTGTTCCCACCAGTCGATGCCCATCTCCTTCGCCTTGTCGACGGAAGCGACGAGCAGGCGCAGCTTGATGGTGAGCAGTTCGATGTCGAGCAGGTTGATCCGGATGTCGCCGGCGATGACCACGCCCTTGTCGAGGACGCGTTCGAGGATGTCGGCGAGGTTGGCGCTCTGGGCGCCGGGCCCTTGGCCGTAGGGGGAGGGAAGGCGGGGCGGCCCGGTGAGTCCGCCTGTTGCCGGATGGGTCATGGTCGCAGGGCTCGTCTCCGGAGGTCGATCTCGTCGAGTCGGTCCAGCAGTTCGTCCTCGCGGCGGTCGTACTCGTCCTCGTCGACGCGTCCCTCCAGCAGGGCCCGTTCCAGGTCGACGAGGGCCTGCCGGACGGGGGCCGGGTCGTAGTACTGCGCCTGTGCGGCCGCCTGGAGCTGCTCGGCGGCCCAGAGGGTGGTGCGCACGGGTGCGAGCGGGAGGGTGAGGATGCCGGTGAGCAGGCCCATGTCAGGCGGCGAAGCTGTACGGGGGCAGCGGCCCGCGCAGCCGGAACTCGTAGGCGGCGCCGTAGTCCTGGGCCAGGCGTCGGCCGGCCGTGGTGAACTCCTCCGCGCGGGCGTGCTCGACGAGGAACGACACGTTGAGGAAGTCGTCCGTGGACGGGTCCGCCACGACGCTGGACCTGGCGAGTGAGGACAGCCGTCCGACGATCTCCTCGGCCTGCCGCCGCTGCCGTGCGTCGACCTGCCGGGCGACCAGTTCGCCGAGGGCGAGGCGGTCCGCGTGGCTTCCCGTGCCGTCGCGGGTGCGCTGGTTGAGCCGGCGGGCCTCCTCCGACTCGTCGAGCACCTCGCGCAGCAGGTCGTCCTGGTCGCGGGCGGCCTTGAGGTTGAACTCGGCGGTGCCCTGCAGTTCGCCGAGCCTGCGGGCGTAGTCCTGGCCCTGCTCCTCCAGGGCCGTCCGGACGGCGGTGTCGTCGGGGGCGAGCAGGCCGAACCGCATGGGCAGGACCGAGCCGTCGGCCATGAGCCGTTCCTGGAGTTCCTGATGGGCGGCGAGGTCGCGCCGTTTGGGCCGCAGATCGGGGGGTGCGGCGCTGACCACGGCGGCGAGCGGGCCGTGCACGACCACGCGCGGGGAGTCGTCGGTCCCGCCGACCGTGCGCAGGCCGTCGAGCCGCAGGGGGTGGTCGGAGCGGGTGACGGCGTAGACGTAGACGCCGCTCACCGGTCTTCCTCCCGGCGGTCCTTGTCATCCCGGTCGAAGATGTCGCCGATCGCGTCGATGGCGCCGCCGATCGCGCCGCCGGTCTTGCCCCGGGCGCCGCTCTCGACGAGGTTGCCGACGATGTCGGTGAGCTTGTCGGGTGCCTTGCGGCCGGACTCGAGGTCGAGGCGGTTGCAGGCCTCGGCGAACCGGAGGTAGGTGTCGACGCTCGCGATGACGATCCGTACGTCGATCTTGAGGATCTCGATGCCGACCAGGGAGACACGGACGAACACGTCGATCACGAGCCCGCGGTCCAGGATCAGTTCGAGGATGTCGAAGAGGCCGCCGGTCCCCGACCCGCCGGAAGTGGCGGCGGGTTGCATCCCGCCGGTCTGTGTCATGACGGTCACGGTGCGATTCCTCTCGCGAGACTCGTTCTCGTGCCGCCCGTAGGTACGGGGGTGGCGGCGGGCGTGTTCACGCAAACACCGAAACGGGTCTCAGCGGCGGGAAGCGAGAGGGTCTAGCGGCCTCGGTCGAGCTGGCCGCGGGCGTACCGGCGGACCCGTTCGTAGCCCAGGAGCAGGCCCTCCGGGTCGAGGGTGACCCGGTAGGTCGCCATGATGGTCATGGTGTCGGGGACCCGCTCCAGCTCCACGACCTCCACGTCGGCGGTCCAGCCGTCGGGGGTGGGGCGGACGGCGGTGACGGAGTCGGGGGTCGTGCCGAGCAGTTCGGCAAGCTGGGCAGCCGCGCCGCGCATGGCCTGGACGGCCGTCGTCCGGCCGGATGGGGTCGCCTGATCATCGGTGCTCGTCATGGTCCTACCGTGCCAAGGCCCCGGTTCACGCGGGGGTGATTCGGCCAAACGTGCGTCGTGCACGCCCTGCCCCGGCGACCGGACTCGTGGAAGTCGGGGTGCAGCAGCCCCCGACCCGCTCGGGCGAGCGGCACACGTCCGGGTCGAGCAGTGCCCGTTCGTCCTCGACGGCGGCAGCGACGGCCGGGGCGTGTTCAGGCACCGGTCAGCTCCGCCAGCTTGACGACGGTGTTCCAGTTGCGGGTCGTGGCGACGATCCCCTTGTTGATGCGCGGCTTCGCGAGGTGTTCGGCCAGCTTGGAGCGGCCCAGGCCGTTCGGGGCGTACAGGTACAGGGCGCGGTCGCCGAGGCGGAACTGCTCGGGGAGGTAGGCGGATTCGTCGATCTCCGCGAAGCGCTCGGGGGTGACGGGGGCGGAGAAGTAGGTGACGTGGAGCTGCTTGGGCTCCAGGTCGGCGGCCGGGAACGGGCAGGCGTCGACGATCGCCTTCAAGTAGGCGTGGTCGCGCACGATCACGTCGACGGCGAACCCGAAGTGCTTCTGGATGGCGTTCGTGATCTCGGCGGCCAGAGACTCCTCGTCACCGTGGCCCGAGGCGAACACGGCCTGGCCGCTCTGGAGGTACGTCGTCACGTCCTCGTGGCCGAGGCCGGCCAGGAGTGCGCGCAGGTCCGCCATCGGGACCTTTCTGCTGCCGCCCACGTTGATTCCGCGCAACAGTGCCGCATACGTCGTCATCCGCACACCTTAGGAGGTGCTGCCGGGAATCAGCCGTCAGGCGGCCGTCGTGCCCCGTGGGGGTGGGCACGACGGCCGGTGGGCGGATGCCCGAGCCCCGTAAATTACTCACCGGTCATGGCGGGGCACAACCTTCTGCTCAGGATCCACACAGTCGAGGAGACCGATAGGTGTAAGGGGCCACGGCCCTTTCCGGTCCTCCCCAGTGGGGAGAGGGTGAGCGCCGGGGGGATGAGTTCCGGCCCCGTCACGTCACCGGGCAGCACGACGTGCCGCCTTTATCCGGCCCATACCTTCGAGATGCAAGGGGGCGGCAGGGGGCCGCTCTCGCATCACGAGGGGGCAAGCCCGTCATGGGGAACGGAGAAGCACGGGTGCGGGGCCTGGCCGCCCGGGCCGGCGGCTGGAGCGCACGGCACCGATGGGCTGCCGTCGGGATCTGGGTGTTGTTCGTCGTCCTGGCGACGGGGCTCGGTTCGGCGGCGGGCCGGGTCGACGTCAAGGACAGCGACCAGCTGAAGGGCGAGACGCACACCGCCGCGAAGATCATCGAGGACGCCGGCATCGACGAACCGGCCCGCGAGACCGTGCTGATACAGGCCAGGGGTTCCGGGCTGAAGGCCACCGACGCCGAGTTCCGGGACGCCGTCACGGACGTGGTCCGGGCCGTCGAGGGGACCGGCCGCGTCACTCACGTGACCTCGCCGTACGACACGAAGACGATCTCGAAGGACGGGCGCAGCGCGCTCGTGCAGTTCGACATGCGCGGCGAGCCGGACACCGCCGGTGAGCGGGTCGAGCCGGTGCTGGAGGCCGTGGAGGGCGTCCAGAAGGACCACGGGCCGCTGCGGATCGAGGAGATCGGCGGCGCCAGCATGATGAAGACGTTCGCCGACGCGTTCGGGGACGACTTCAAGAAGGCCGAGTACTCCGCGGTGCCGGTGGCGTTCGGCATTCTGCTCATCGCCTTCGGCGCGCTCGTGGCGGCGCTGCTGCCGGTGGCGCTGGCGCTCACCGCGATCATGGCGACGATGGGCTTGATGGGGGTGGTCAGCCACGCGGTGCCGATGACGGACGCCGCCAACTCCGTGATGCTGCTCGTCGGTCTGGCCGTCGGTGTCGACTACTGCCTGTTCTATCTGCGCCGTGAGCGGGAGGAGCGCGCCGCGGGCCGGGACGCTCAGACGGCGCTGCGGATCGCCGCCGCGACGAGTGGCCGCGCGATCGTGGTCTCCGGTGTCACGGTGTGCGTGGCCATGGCGGGCATGCTGTTCACCGGGCTCGCCGAGTTCGAGGCGATGGGTCTGGCCTCGCTGATCGTGGTGGCCGTGGCCATGGTGGGGTCCGTGACCGTGCTGCCCGCGCTGCTGTCGCTGCTGGGCGAGCGCGTGGAGAAGGGCCGTATCCCGTTCCTGCGCCGGCGCGGGCAGGGCGGCGACGGTGAGAGCCGGTTCTGGACGGCCGTCCTGCGGCGTGTGCTCGCCAAGCCGGTCGTGTCCGTCGCGGTGGCGACCGGTGCGCTGCTGGCCATCGCGGCTCCCGCGGTCGGCATGAAGACCCAGAACCTCACGCTCGACCAGGAGTTCGGTGACTCGCTGCCGATCGTGCAGACGTACAACCGGCTCAACGAGGCCTTCCCGGGCGGCTCGGATCCTGCCCAGGTGATCGTGAAGGCGAACGACATCAACGCGCCCGAGGTGCGGTCGGCGCTCGCCGACTTCCGTGAAAGGGCCGTCAGTTCGGGTGCCTCGCGCGGTCCGGTGGAGATCGAGCTGCACGACGCGCGGAACCTCGCCGTCGTGTCCGTCCCGCTGGTCGGCGGCTCCGACCTCGACAAGGCGGGCGCGAGCCTGGACAAGTTGCGCGACGACGTGCGGCCCGCCACGCTCGGCGAGGTCGACGGCGTCGAGGCCCCGATCACCGGGCAGGTCGCGGGTTCGAAGGACTTCAACGACCAGCTGGCGGGAGCCGTCGTCCCCGTCTTCGCCTTCGTCGTGGTCTTCGCCTTCGCGCTGATGCTGCTGTCGTTCCGCTCGCTGACCGTCGCGCTCACGTCGATCCTGCTGAACCTGCTGTCGGTGGGCGCGGCCTATGGCATCCTCGTCGCGGTCTTCCAGCACGGCTGGGGCGCCTCGCTGGTGGGAGCGGAGGGCGTCGGCGCGATCATCACCTGGCTGCCGCTGTTCCTCTTCGTGATCTTGTTCGGCCTGTCGATGGACTACCACGTGTTCGTGGTGTCGCGGATCCGCGAGGCGCGTCTGAGGGGCCGTACGACGAAGGACGCGATCCAGCACGGCGTGGTCACCACGGCGGGTGTCGTCACCAGCGCCGCGGTCATCATGGTCGCCGTGTTCGCGATCTTCGGGACGCTGTCCATGCAGTCCATGAAGCAGATGGGCGTCGGCCTCGCGGCCGCCGTGCTCATCGACGCGACGATCATCCGGGGCGTGCTGCTGCCGGCGGTGATGGCACTGCTCGGGGAGCGCAACTGGTACCTGCCCAAGTGGCTGCACCGGCTGCCCGACCTCACGCACGACGAGACACCCGAGGCCGTCACAGCGCCGGTGGTCAAGGACGACGAGGGTGAGCGGCTGACGGTCTGACACCGCGACCGCCGAAGGGCCCGTTGGTTCCGGGGGGAACCAACGGGCTCTCGCTCATGCCCTGCCGACGGGCAGTTCGGCCTCGATGAGGTCGGCCGCGCGCCGCGTGCCGCCCTCCCGGGCCGTCTCCGCCTGGATCTCCTTCAGACGGCGGGCGGCCTCCGGGTCGTCGACGAGGGCGAGGGCCGCCTCGCGCAGCGCCTCCCCGGTCGCCTCCTGAGTCGGGAGGTACCGCGCGACACCGAGGCCCTCGAGCACCTGCGCGTTACCGAACTGGTCCGCGGCCTGCGGTACGGCGATCATCGGCGTGGCCGTGGCCAGGCCCTCCTGGCTGCCGCCCGCGCCGGCGTGCGTGACGAACAGGTCGGCCTGCTTCAGGATCGCCAGCTGCGGCACCCAGGAGCGCACCTCGACGTTCGCGGGGACCTCCCCGAGGTCGGCCGGGTCGATGTGCTTGCCGACCGAGAGCACCAGGTGCCAGCCGGGCAGGTCGCCGAACGCCTTGACGCACTCCCGGTAGAAGGCGGGCTGCTTGGTGAAGGCGGAGCCGAGCGACACGAGCACGACCTTCTCGGCACCGGCCGGACGCTGCCAGCCACCCTCCGCGGCGCGGTCGCCCTGGCAGGCTCCGACGAAGGAGTACACGGTCTCGTCGACGCGGTCCGCGTTCGGCTGAAGCGCCTTGGGGATCAGGACGATCGAGCGGTCGGGACGGCCGCCGAACGCGTCGGGGTGCTGAGTGATCCCGTTCTCCCGCAGCCATGCGTGGAAGCGGGCGTAGTAGGCACGGCCGCGCTCGGTCTTCTTCGGCTCCTCCCACATGGGCTCGGCGACCTCCTCCTCGTACCCCTCCCAGGCGACCATGGCCGGTGACAGGGAGATCGCGGGCACGCCCCAGCGGTGGGCCAGGACGCGGGCCGGGTAGGAGGCGATGTCGTGCAGGACGAGGTCCGGCTCGTCGCCCTCGTACGCCTCGATCAGCTGCGGGAGGGCCTGGATCGCGTCGTCGAGGAACGGCTCCACGTTGTCCAGCAGCGTGCTCCCCCAGGCCTCCGGGTCGTCGTCGGGCGAGGGCAGCGTCGAGTGCCACGGCTTCACCTCGGCACCGGTGTCGGCGACCTTCTCCGCGAAGGCCGGCGGGATCGCGTACGTCACGCGGTGGCCGCGCGCCACGAGCTCGCGGATCACCTCCAGACTCGGGTTCACGTGGCCGTGGGCGGCGATGGAGAACATGGCGATATGAGCGCGACTGGTCATGCGCCGACCGTACGCGAGACGAGACGTCTCGTGCAATCTGTTTCGCCGGGGCCGCGTCGGCGGGCTCAGCGCTGGTAGCGGGCCAGCACCAGGTTGCCGTCCTCCTCCAGGCGTTCGCGCAGCTCATGGATGCCGATGGCGCCGCTGTAGTACTCCTGGAGGGCCGGGGTCGCCACCTTGTCCTTCCACTCGGGGTAGCCCCGTACGGTCTGTGCGGGCGCCGGGCGCAGGTGGGCGGCGAGCGCGGTGCCCGTCGCCCAGCCGTGCTCGGAGGTGCGCAGGGCCGGGTCGTTCAGCGCCCGGGTGCCGGTCGGCAGCATCCAGTCGCCGAGGGCGAGGCGGACCATGTTCTTCGGCCTCAGCAGGAAATCGATGAAGGCGGCGGCCTCCTTCTTGTGCGGCGAGTCCTCGGCGACGGACAACGTCTGCGGGCTGACGCCCTGGGTGAGTCCCCCGGCGCCGGCCGGGGCGGGCAGCACCTGCCAGGTGAAGCCCTTCGGGGCCTGCTGCACCATCTGCTGGCGGTAGGAGAAGCCCAGCGGGACCATCGCGTATCTGCCGCCGAAGAAGCCGGGCAGGGTGTCCGAGCCGCCGCTGCCCAGGGTCGTGGGCGAGGCACTGCGGTCGGTGCCGGTCTGGGCGTGGATGGTGCGCGGCACCACCTGATCGGCCGCCTCGAACCGGACCGTCACCTTGCCGTCGGCCCCGCGGTGGAAGAGCCGGCCGCCCGTCGACAGGGAAAGGTTGAGCGTGGCGGAGACCGGTTCCTTCAGGGGCCAGGCGACGCCGTACTTCCCCCGGCCGCTGAGCTGTTCGGTGATCCGGCGGAACTCGGCCCAGCTCCACGGCTTCTCGGGGGTCGGGATCCGCACTCCGGAGCGCTTGAGCCATGTGGCGTTGGCGATCAGCACGCGCGGTTCCTGGAGGAACGGCACACCGTAGACGCCGTCCCCGAAGGTGGTGGTCTCCCAAGTGCGCTGCGATATGTCCGACTTCAGCCGGGCGGGCAGCAGGCCGGTGAGATCGGCGAGATAGCCGCCGTAGGCGAAGTCCGCGAGGTCGTCGGAGGCGTCGTGGATGATGTCGGGCGCCTCGCCACCCTCGAAGGCGGTCAGGAGCTGGTCGTGGACGCTGTCCCAGCTGCCCTGGACGTACTCGACCCGGACGTCCGGGTGGGTGGCGTTCCACTCCTTCACCAATTCCTTGTTGGCCTCGACCGACTCCTCCTGCCAGGCCAGGGACTGGAAGCGCAGGGTGATCCGGCCGTCGTCGCGGGTACCGCCCGCGGAGCAGCCCGCCAGGAGCAGCAGGAGGACCAGGGCCAGCAGGCGTGCGCGCATCAGCTCTTCACCGCCCCGGTGAGCATGCCGCTCGTGATGCGCCGCTGGGTGATCGCGAAGACGACGAGTGAGGGAAGCGTCGCGAGGAACGCCGCCGCCGCGAGCGGGCCGAGGTCGGCTACGCCCTCGGCGCCGATGAAGTGGGTGAGCACCACCGGCAGGGTCTGTTTCTCCGGTGTCTTGAGCAGCACGAGCGCGAAGAAGAACTCGTTCCACGCGGTGATGAACGCGAACAGCGCGGTCGCCACGATGCCCGGCGCGAGCAACGGCGCGGTCACCGACACCAGTGTCCGCACCCGGCCGGCCCCGTCGACCGCGGCGGCCTCCTCCAGCTCGGGCGGTACGGCCCGTACGTACCCGGCGAGCATCCACAGCGCGAACGGCAGCGCCCACACCACGTACACCAGCACCAGCCCCGGCACGGAGTTGATCAGGCGGAGGTTCTTCAGCACGAGGAACAGCGGGATGATCAGCAGCACGAACGGGAACGCCTGGCTGACCACCACCCAGCCCGTCACCGCTTTCGCGAGCCGGGTGCGACGCCGGGCCACGACGTAGGCCATCGGGGTCGCGATCAGCACGGCGACGACCGCCGCCGCGAGCGCGGCGAGCAGGGAGTTGAGGGCGGCGTGCAGCAGCGGCTGTTCGTCGAAGGCCTGCCGGAAGTTGGCGAGGGTGGGGTCCTCGGGGATCCACGTCGGATGCAGGCTGCCCAGCTCGCGCGGCGGCTTGAACGCGGTGGAGACCAGCCAGAGGAACGGGAAGGCGAGAAAGACGAGGTAGGCGAGCAGCGCGGTGTACTGGCCGACGCGGGCCGGGGTGCTGGTCCTCACGTGGCGTCACCCCCTCTGAGGCGGCCGGCGAGGAAGACGGCCAGAGCGATCGAGATCACGGCCACCATCACGCAGCCCATCGCCGCCGCGTAGCCGAACTGCCCGTAACGGAAGGCCTCTTCGTAGGCGAAGAGCATGGGCAGGCGGGTCCGGCCGCCCGGACCGCCGCTGGTGAGGACGTAGACCAGGGCGAAGGAGTTGAAGTTCCAGATCAGGTTGAGCGCGGTGATGGCCAGGGCGATGGGTCTGAGGGCGGGCCAGGTGACCGTGCGGAAGCGGCGCCAGGCGCTCGCGCCGTCGACCGCCGCCGCCTCGTGCAGTTCGCGCGGGGTGTTCTGGAGTCCGGCGAGCAGCGCGACCGTCGTCTGCGGCATGCCCGCCCAGACGCCGACGAGGATGACGGCGGGCAGCGCGGTGGCCAGCCCGCTCAGCCAGTCGCGGCCGCCGCCGAGGCCCAGGTCGCGCAGGGTCTCGTTGAGGATGCCCGCGTCCGGGTTGTAGACGAGCCGCCACATGATGCCGACGACGACCTCGGGCATGGCCCAGGGGATGATCGCCAGGGCGCGGGCCAGCCAGCGCAGCCGCAGATCCTGGTTGAGCAGCAGGGCGAGGCCCAGCGCGAGCAGGAACTGCGGCACGGTCACCCCGACCGCCCACACCAGCCCGATCCGGAACGACTCCCAGAACAGCGTGTCGTGCAGCAGGTCCCGGAAGTTGAGGGTGCCGATCCACTGGGTCGGCTCGGTGCGGCCCGACTGGGCGTCGGTGAAGGCCAGCAGGATCCCGTACAGCAGCGGCCCGACGCTGAGGACCAGGATGGGGAGCAGGGCGGGCAGCACGAGGAACCAGGCGCCGTGGTCGACGGCCCGCCGAGGCCGGTCCGCGCCGGGTCTGCGGCCGGCCCGTCTCCTCGGTGGGGAAGGAGGCGAAGACTCGGTCACCCATGTCACGGGATCAGCCCCTTCGACGGCTCGGCCGGCCAGGTCATGGTCGTGACGGCGTTCTGCCTCGTCAAGGCACCGCGCACGCCGCCCGACCTGTACCGATGCGACACTGACCGGCGGATGGCCGGAACCCGACGGCACAGACGTGGACGACGGAGGCGGACGATGGACGAGGCACGGGCCCGGGACGTACTGGCAAAGGCGGGGGTGCTGCCCGGTGCGGCCCGCGAGGCACGGCTGCTCGCGCTGGGCGAGAACGCGGTGTTCGCCGCCGGTGAGCTGGTCGTCAAGGTGGGCCGCGACGCCGAACTCCTCGACCGGGCGCGACGCGAACTGGACATCGCGCTGTGGCTCGCCGAGGCGGGTGTCCCGGCGGTACGGGCGGCCGAGCCCGAGCCGCTGCTGGTCGACGGTCACCCGGTGACGGTGTGGCACCGGCTGCCGGATGCCGTACGGCCCGCCGAGCCACGGGATTTAGCCGAACTGCTACGGCTCGTGCACGCCCTGCCCGCGCCCGCCTTCGCTCTGCCGCCCCGCGATCTCCTGGGCGGTGTCGAGCGCTGGCTGCGGCTCGCCGGGGACGCGATCGATCCGGCGGACGCGGCCTATCTGCGGGAGCGGCGGGACGGGTTCGCGGCGCAGGCGGCGGCGCTGACGCCGCATCTGCCGCCGGGGCCGATCCACGGGGACGCGCTGCCGCGCAATGTGCACGTCGGGCCGGACGGGCCGGTGCTGGTCGACCTGGAGACGGTCTCGGCCGATCTGCGCGAGCACGACCTGGTCGTGATGGCCCTCTCCCACGACCGGTACGGGCTGCCCGACGCGGCGTACGAGTCCTTCACCGAGGCGTACGGCTGGGATGTGCGTGAGTGGGAGGGGTGCTCGGTGTTGCGTGGGGCCCGGGAGACGGCCAGTTGCGCGTGGGTGGCTCAGCATGCGCCGAGCAATCCGAAGGCGCTGGCGGAGTTCCGGCGGCGGGTGGCTTCGCTGCGGGAGGGGGACGAGACGGTGCGGTGGTATCCGTTCTGAGCCTACGGTTCTCCGCCCTGGATACTTCGGGCGGCCCGGCGCAGCTCCGTGAGGACCGTGCGGACCGCGGTTCGGGCCGTGCGCTCGGGGCGGCACAGGGCGTCGATGTGGCGTCGCGCCCGCACCCCGCTGAGCGGGCGGAGCACGAGCGCCGGATGCGGACGCATGGTCCAGCGCGGCATCAGGGCGATACCACCCCCGGCGGCCACGGCCTCGGCGACCACCGAGAACTCGTTGATGCGATGGGCGAGATGGAGCCTGCGGCCCGCCGCGGCGGCGATGGCCTCGATGGTCGCCAGGACCGGGAACCCTTCGTGCACGGTGATCCACGGCTCGTCGGCCACGTCGCGCGGGGTGACGCGGCGCTGGGCGGCCAGGGGGTGGTCGGCGGGCATGGCCACGTCCAGCGGCTCGCGCAGCAGCGTCGTCGTGGCCACCGTGTCCGGCCAGGGCGGGGCGTGGTCCAGACGGTGGGCCAGGACGACGTCGTACTCCCGGGTGAGCCGGGGGAAGTCCTCCTGCGGTACGTCCTCGTCGGCCAGCCTCGGCACCGGCTTGCCCGGACCGGCCAGCGCGCGCAGCAGCGGCGGGAAGAACGCGGCGCCCGCGCTGTGGAACGCCGCCACCGACACTTCGCCGTCGGGCCGTCCGACGAACTCCTCGACGGTGTGCCGTGCGCGTGCCAGGGCCGTCTCCACCTCCACGGCCGCGCCCGCCAGCGCCTGCCCGGCGTCGGTGAGCACCAGCCGTCGCCCCTGGCGCTCGGTGAGCGGCACGGGGATCGCGCGCTGCAGCAGCCGCAGTTGCTGGGAGATCGCCGACGGCGTCACCAGCAGCGCCTCGGCGACCGCCGTGACGCTGCCCAGTTCGCCGAGTTCCCGCAGGATCCGCAGCTGACGTTCGTCCATCGCCTCAGTGTAGGGACGATGTAGGGCTGCTAAATGATCGTTTTAGAGACTGGTACTGGGCTTCATGATGGCTCCGGTGCACCGTAGGCGGGTGTCCGACGTCCGCCGTACCGATGCGGTACTCCTCCTGGTCGCGCTCGTCTGGGGTTCCAGTTACCTGTCCGCCCAGACGGCCACTGCCGCGCTCCCCGTCCTGCTGGTGCTGTTCGCCCGCTACGCCCTCTCCGCGCTCGCCTGCCTCGGCGTCGTCGCCGCCCGAGGGCGCGGGCCGCGCCGGTGGACGCGGGACGAACTGCGGGCCGGGGTGCCCCTGGGGCTCACCCAGGCCGCGGTCCTGATCGTGGAGACGTACGGCGTCGCGCACACCAGCGCCGCCAACGCCGGGCTCATCATCAGTCTGACCATCGTCCTCACCCCGTTCCTCGACCGCGGCGGCCACCGCGGCGCGCTGCCTGTCTCCTTCTTCGCCGCGACCGGCGTGTGCATCGTGGCCGTCGGGCTGCTGATGTCCGGCAACGGCTTCCACGCGCCACGCCTCGGCGATCTGCTGATGCTCGGCGCCGCGCTGATCCGGGCCGTGCATGTCGCGCTGGTCGGCCGCTTCACGACCGGGCGGGCCGTTCGGCCCCTGCATCTGACGACGGTGCAGACCCTCGTCGGCACGGCCCTGTTCCTGCCGGTCGCCGCCCACGACCTGCCGACGCTGGTCCGCGCGGACCCGGCCACGTGGGTCCAGTTGGTCTATCTCGCCCTGTTCTGCAGTGTGTTCGCCTTCCTGGCCCAGACCTGGGCCGTGCAGCGCACCTCCGCCAGCCGGGCCAGCCTGCTGCTGGGCACCGAGCCGGTCTGGGCCGTCGCGGTGGGCATCGCCCTCGGCGGCGAACACCTCACGCCCCTCACCGGCCTCGGGGCGGCCCTGATGGTGGCCGGTACGTACTGGGGGCAGGCGGTGGAACGGGCGCACCGAAACGCACCCGACCCCCTGCCTCCCTCGTCCCACTCCCTCGACAAGGACTCCGCATGCCCGACGGCACCCAGGGCGACACCGGCCCGCACGACACCGGCCGGCAGGACACCTACGGCCACCTGATCTCCCTGCTGGACTCGGCCGGCGTCGATTACCGGCTCATCGACCACGCTCCCGAAGGCGCCACCGAAGCCGTCTGCGCGTTGCGCGGGCATCCGGCCGGCGAGGCCGCGAAGTGCATCGTGCTGCGGGTCAAGGTGGACGGCCGCACCACACGCCACGTCCTCGCGGTCGTCCCCGGGGACCGGCGGGTGGACCTGGACGCCGTCAGGGCGCTGTTCACGGCCCGCTACGTGGGCTTCAGCGACCCCCAGACCGCCGAGCGGCTGGCCCGCGCCGCTCCCGGCACGGTCCTGCCGTTCAGCTTCGATCCCGACCTGGAACTGGTCGCCGATCCGGACGTCATGGCCCTGCCGAAGCTGTACTTCAACGCGGCCCGGCTCGACCGCTCGCTCCTCATCTCGGGCTCCGACTACGAGCGTCTGGCCAAGCCCCGGATCGAACGCATCGCGGCGCCCGCGCCGGTGTGACGGAGGGGAGCTGCGGGGTTTCCCAACGGGTGGGCGGGGCTCATGCGTCCGCCAGCGCCCGCAACGGCCATGCCCCGTCCACCAGGGCCGTCGCATCGCCCTTGCCGCGCAGGAAGTTCTGGAAGTCCGCCGCCCACTCCGCGTACCACTCGATCTGGCGGCGGTGGAGGTCCGCCGGGCCGAGGGACGCGATCTTGGGGTGGCGGGCGGCTATCGCACCGGCCAGACGGGCCGCTGCCAGGGCGTCGGCCAGGGCGTCATGGGCGGAGTCGAGGACGACGCCGTACTCGGCGCAGACCGCTTCGAGGTTGCGCTTGCCCCGGCGGTAGCGGTCGACCCAGCGGTCGATGGTGTACGGGTCGATGACCGGGGCGGGGTCCACGCCGCCCAGGCGGTCGCGCAGGGACGGCAGTCCGTGGCGGCGCAGCTCGGCGGCGAGCAGGGTCAGGTCGAAGGCGGCGTTGTAGGCGACGACCGGCACGCCCGCCTTCCAGTAGGAGGTGAGGACGTCGGCGAGGGCGTCCGCCACCTGGTCGGCCGGTCGGCCCTCGGCCGCCGCGCGCTCGTTGCTGATGCCGTGCACCGCCACCGCGTCCTCGGGGATCGGCACCCCCGGGTCGGCCAGCCACTCCCGGCGCCCCATCGGCTCCCCGGCCCTGACCTCGATCACGGCTGCCGTGACGATGCGCGCCTCGCGCGGATCCGTGCCCGTCGTCTCCAGGTCGAAGCCGATCAGCAGCTCCCGGTGCCAGCCCATGGGCGGCCCCCCTTCTATGGTGCGTTCCCCCAGTGGTCTCCACCTTCCCATGCACCACTGACAATCAGAGGACCGCGTTCCGCTCGGGCGCCGAACCACGCGACCAGGAGGGACGGTTCACGACACCGGCCGCGAATCCGCCCACATCACCTCGAACTCCTCGCGATAGGTGGGGAAGAGGCCGCTTTCGTCGATCTCGCCCGACTTGACCACCTTGCCGCTGTTGCGCAGCACGAACACCGGCGCTTCCATCCCACGGGTCCGGCGCAGGTAGTTCTGCACGACCGCGATGCCGTCCGCCCCGTCGCCGTCGACCAGGTACGCCGTGAAGCGGGGCGTCTCGTCGAAGACCTGGATCTCGAAGGCTCCCGGGTCGCGCAGCCGCGCCCGCACCCGGCGCATGTGCAGGATGTTCATCTCGACGGCCCGGCTGAGCTCGCCGCGCTTGATGCCCAGTTCGCGCTCGCGCCGCTTGACCGCGCTGGAGGCCGGGTTCAGGAACAGCAGTCGCACCCGGCAGCCGGACTCGGCCAGCCGGACCAGACGGCGGCCGGAGAAGTTCTGCACGAGCAGGTTGAGGCCGATGCCGATGGCGTCGAGGCGGCGGGCGCCGCCGAAGATGTCCTCGGCCGGGAACTGGCGCATCAGCCGCACCCGGTCCGGGTGGACGGCGACCACGTCGGCGTACCGGTCGCCGACCAGGTCCTCGACCGCGTCGATGGGCAGCCGGCGGGCGGAGGGCACGTCACCGCCGGCGCCGAGCATCTCCAGCAGCCGGGCGGAGGCGCGCTCCGCCTGGTTCAGGACGGCCTCGGACAGGGCCCGGTTGCGGGAGACGACGTTCCGGGTGACCTCCAGCTCGTCCAGGGCGAGCTCGACGTCCCGGCGGTCGTCGAAGTAGGGCTCGAAGCAGGGCCAGTGCTGCACCATCAGCTCGCGCAGCTGCGGCAGGGTGAGGAAGGACAGGACGTTGTCGTCGGCCGGGTCGAGCAGATAGCCCTTGCGGCGGCTGACCTCGCGTACGGCTACCGCGCGCTGCACCCACTCCTGCCCGGCGGGTCCGGCGGCGGCCACCACCCAGTCCTCGCCGTGGACGGGCTCGTACACGGGACGCAGGACGGCGGCGACGACCGCGCGCAGCCGCTGCTCGACGAGGTTCAGCCAGATGTAGGCCCGGCCGGCCCGCTGGGCGCGCGTGCGCACCTCGCGCCAGGCGTCGGCGTCCCAGTCCAGCTCCGGGCCGATCGAGCCCGTCGCGTCCATCGGCCGTGCCAGGGACACGGCAGAGGCCGGGACGTCTGCGGAGTTCCCCTCGTGACCCTCGTCACCAGGGGGCAGCTCCAGCCCTCCCGAGCCCACCCGCGCACCGCCTTCCGCTCCCCCGAGCACTCCCTCTGTCAACGATCAAGGAAGGGTACTCCGGGAGCGGTCGGCGGTGCAGCCGGATGGGCAGGGTAGTCCTCAGCCGTGCGGCTGCCCGTACCGGGGCCGGTCCGCTCTGCCCAGTATCAATCTTTCCCCTACTCCCCCAATAGCCTCGGGAGTATCACTTGCCCCACTGGTTCGGCATAAGGCATATGCACTGGTCACGCGGTAAGAGGGACATAAGCCATAGGAGGTTCCCTCACTTTCGGGGAGACTCGGGGCCAAGGCGTCCCCACCGGCGCCGCTCACCTGAAAGAGTCGTATCCATGCAGGTCTGGCCTGGAGAGGCATATCCACTCGGTGCCACGTACGACGGCGCCGGCACGAACTTCGCTGTCTTCACGGAGGCCGCGGACCGAGTAGAGCTGTGTCTGCTGCACGACGACGGCTCGGAGACGGCGATCGAGCTCCGGGAGAGCGACGCGTTCGTACGGCACGCGTACCTGCCGGGCATCATGCCGGGGCAGCGGTACGGGTTCCGGGTGCACGGTCCGTACGCCCCGGAGCGCGGGGTGCGCTGCAACTCCGCGAAACTGCTGCTCGACCCGTACGCGCGTGCGATCAGCGGTTCGATCAGCTGGGGCGAGGAGGTCTACGGCTACCACTTCGACGATCCCGACCGGCGCAACGATCTCGACTCGGCGCCGCACACGATGACGTCGGTCGTGGTCAACCCGTACTTCGACTGGGGCGACGACCGCCTGCCGCGCACCGAGTACCACCACACGGTGATCTACGAGGCCCACGTCAAGGGCCTCACCATGCGGCACCCGGGCCTGCCGGAGGAGCTGCGCGGCACCTACGCGGCCCTCGCGCACCCGGCGATCATCGAGCACCTCACCGAGCTCGGGGTCACGGCCCTGGAGCTGATGCCCGTCCACCAGTTCGTGAACGATCACCGCCTGGTCGACATGGGCCTGAACAACTACTGGGGCTACAACACGATCGGTTTCTTCGCCCCGCACAACGCCTACGCCTCCTGGGGCGACCGGGGTCAGCAGGTGCTGGAGTTCAAGTCGGCGGTGAAGGCGCTGCACGAAGCCGGGATCGAGGTGATCCTCGACGTGGTCTACAACCACACCGCCGAGGGCAACCACCTGGGCCCGACCCTGTCCTTCAAGGGCCTGGACAACTCGCGCTACTACCGGCTGACGGACGACCCCCGCTACTACATGGACACGACAGGGACCGGGAACTCCCTGCTCATGCGGTCCCCGCACGTCCTCCAGATGATCATGGACTCGCTGCGGTACTGGGTCACGGAGATGCATGTCGACGGGTTCCGCTTCGACCTGGCGGCGACGCTCGCCCGGCAGTTCCACGAGGTGGACCGGCTGTCGTCGTTCTTCGACCTGGTGCAGCAGGACCCGGTGGTCTCGCAGGTGAAGCTGATCGCCGAGCCGTGGGACGTGGGCGAGGGCGGCTACCAGGTGGGGAACTTCCCGCCGCTGTGGACCGAGTGGAACGGCAAGTACCGGGACACCGTGCGGGACCTGTGGCGGGGCGAGCAGCGCACGCTCGCGGAGTTCGCCTCGCGGCTGACCGGCTCGTCCGACCTGTACCAGGACGACGGGCGGCGCCCGCTGGCCTCCATCAACTTCGTGACCTGCCACGACGGCTTCACACTGCATGATCTCGTGTCGTACAACGACAAGCACAACGAGGCCAACGGCGAGGGCAACCGGGACGGCGAGAGCCACAACCGGTCCTGGAACTGCGGGACCGAGGGCGAGACCGGCGACCCGGACGTGCTGCGGCTGCGGGCCCGGCAGATGCGGAACTTCATCGCGACGCTGATGCTGTCCCAGGGCGTGCCCATGATCAGCCACGGCGACGAGTTCGCCCGCACCCAGCGCGGCAACAACAACGCCTACTGCCAGGACAACGAGCTGGCCTGGGTCGAGTGGCCCGAAGAGGGAGGAGAGGACGCCGAGGGGGGCCTGAGCCGGGAGCTGCTGGCCTTCACGCGCGCGATGGTGTGGCTGCGCCGGGACCACCCGGTCTTCCGCCGCCGGCGCTTCTTCCACGGCCGGCCCGTGGAGGGCACGCACGACGATCTGTCCGACATCGCCTGGTTCACCCCCGAGGGCCGGGAGATGACCCAGCGCGACTGGGACTCGGCACGGGCCTCGGCGCTGACGGTGTTCCTCAACGGCAACGCGATCTCGGAGCCGGGCCCGCGCGGGGAGCGCATCACTGACGACTCGTTCCTGCTGATGTTCAACGCCTCGCCCAAGCCGCTGGAGTTCCTGGTTCCGGTCAACCACGGGCGGCAGTGGCAGGTGGTCGTCGACACCGCCCGCGCGGACGGTGTGCCGCCCGGCACGGGCCCGAAGGTGCAGGCCGGGGACCGGCTGACCCTGACCGACCGGAGCATGACGGTGCTCCAGCGGCCCGTGTAGCCGGCGGCGCGGCGCCCGGTCGGTCGCCCGGTTCGCCCCAGGTTCGTCGCCCGGACAGAGCCACTCGTCCGGGCGACGCGCGGGGCACCTGGCGCGGGCGATGACACGAACGGCGGCAGGGCGGGTACGTAGGTCTCCATGACACCTGAGCGACCTGACCCCGTGGTGCCCACGGCCACGTACCGGCTGCAGCTGCAGCCCGAGTTCCCGTTCGGGGCCGCGGCGGCCGTCGTGCCGTACCTGGCCTCGCTCGGCGTCTCGCACCTGCATCTGTCCCCCGTCCTGGAGGCCGTGCCGGGCTCCATGCACGGCTACGACGTCGTCGACCACGCGCGCGTGCGGGAGGAACTGGGCGGCGAGGAGGGACTGCGGGCGCTGGCGCGCACGGCGCGCGAGCACGGGCTCGGACTGGTGGTGGACATCGTCCCGAACCACATGGCCATGGCCCCGCGCCACAACCGCGCCCTGTGGGAGATGCTCCGCGAGGGCCCGAAGTCGCCGTACGCGCGCTGGTTCGACATCGACTGGGAGGCCCGGAACGGCCAGGTGCTGCTGCCGGTGCTCGGCGGGCCGCTGGGCGAGGTGCTCGGGGAGCTGCGCGTCGACGGTGACGTCCTGCGGTACTACGACCACGTGTTCCCGTTGCGCGAGGGCACCGAGGACCTGCCGCTGCCGCACCTGCTGGACGCGCAGTGGTACCGCCCCGTGTGGTGGCGGCTGGCCCGCACCGAGCTCAACTACCGGCGCTTCTTCAGCATCTCGGAGCTGATCGGGGTGCGGGTGGAGGACCCGGAGGTGTTCGAGGCCACCCACGACAAGATCCTGCAGCTGCTCCACGAGGGCGTGATCGACGGGCTGCGCGTCGACCACCCCGACGGGCTCGCCGACCCCGACGGCTACCTCCGGCGGCTGCACGAGGCGACGGGGGGCCGCTGGACCGTCGTGGAGAAGATCCTGGCCGACGGTGAGCGGCTGCCGGCCTCCTGGCCCGTCGCGGGCACCACCGGCTACGACGCCCTGCGGCACGTGGACGGGCTCTTCA
This sequence comes from Streptomyces sp. NPDC006235, assembly GCF_040613735.1. Classification (NCBI taxonomy): domain Bacteria; kingdom Bacillati; phylum Actinomycetota; class Actinomycetes; order Kitasatosporales; family Streptomycetaceae; genus Streptomyces; species Streptomyces sp. NPDC006235. The sequence goes on along the minus strand of NZ_JBEXSR010000009.1, from coordinate 9,576 downwards.
CGGATCCCGCCGGGTTCGGGGAGCTGCTGGGGCAGTACCGGCGCTTCGCGGCCCCGCAGACGGACCGGGGCGGGCAGTGGGAGGCGACGGTGCGGCGGGCGGCGTACAAGGTCCTCACGCACGAGCTGGCGACCGAGACCGACCGGCTGGTGCGGGTGGCGGACCGGCTGTGCGCGACCTCACCGGAACCGGCGCTGCGCGACCGCGCGCCCTGGGCGCTGCGCACGGCGCTCCAGGAGCTGCTGGTGCGGATGGAGGTCTACCGGCCGTACGAGTCCGTCGACGCGGCGTCCGTGGTCACCGAGGAAGCCGCCGCCGAGGCCCGGCTGGCCTTCACCGTGCCCGAGGAGGCCGGCGCGGTGGACGTCGTACGGGACCTCGTCCTGGGGCGGTACGGCGACGGGCCCGCGCAGCTGGAGTTCCGGACGCGGTTCGCGCAGACCTCGTCGGCGCTGCGGGCGAAGTCCGTGGAGGACACGGCGTTCTACCGGTACGTGCCGCTGCTGTCGGCGACCGAGGTGGGCGGGAATCCGGGCGGTCCGGCGCTGTCGCCGGAGGAGTTCCACGCGTACTGCGCGCGCGTGCAGCGCGACTGGCCGGTGACCGGGACGGTCGCCTCGACGCACGACACGAAGCGCAGCGCCGACGTCCGGGCGGCGCTGCACGTGCTCACGGAGTGCCCCGGCCGCTGGGCGGACGTCCTCGCGGAGGTGACGCGCACCGGCGAGGGCGTGCCGGACGCGCAACTGGCCTGGGCGGCCTGGCAGACGGTGTACGGGCTCGGCCCGGCGTCCGGGGCCCTGGAGCGGGTGCAGGGGGCGGTGCTGAAGCACGTGCGCGAGGCGGGCCTGTTCACCAGCTGGACCGAGCAGGAGCCGCCGTACGAGGAGGCGGTGGCGCGGTTCGTGGCGGCCGGGCCGTGCGGGGCGCCGAGTGAGCGGATCGCCGCCTTCCGGGACTCTCTCGGGCCGCACATCCGGGCGAACGTGCTGGGCTCGGCCCTGGTCCAGCTGACGATGCCGGGGGTGCCGGACGTCTACCAGGGCACGGAGGCCGAGTACCGGGCGCTGGTCGACCCCGACAACCGTCGGGCGGTGAGCTTCCCGCCCGAGGAGTCCGGCGGGACGTCCGCGGAGAAGATCGCGGTGACGCGGGCGGCACTGGGGCTGCGCGCCCGACGCCCCGACGCCTTCGGCGACACGGCGACGTACCTGCCGCTCCCGGCCCAGGGACCGGCGGCGGCCCACTGCCTGGCGTTCGCCCGCTCCGGAGAGGTGCTGACGGCCGTGACCCGCCTGTCGCTCCGGCTCGCGGAGGCGGGCGGCTGGCAGGACACCCGACTGCCGCTGCCGCCGGGGCGGTGGGCGGACGTTCTGGAACCGGCACGCGAGTTCACGGGCCACGCGCGCGTGGAGGAGCTGTTCGAGCGGCTGCCGGTGGCGTTGCTGGAGCGGGTCGGAGAGTGAGTCGGGCGGCTGGTCGTCAGGCCACGGCCGTGCCGTCCCCGGGGCAGTCCTGGTATGCCCGCAGCGGTGCGGCCGGGGACACGCGTGGGTGGGGCCAGGCCGAGCGCAGCAGGGTCACGAAGGCCTCGGCCGCCCCGGTCGGAGGCAGGCGGGAGAAGACCGTCAGGGTGCGCTTCCAGGGCGGGTCGGGGGTGAGCACGACGCAGTCCTCGCCGACCGCGTCGCGCACGAGGTGGGCGGGCGCGGCGCAGACCCCGACACCGGCGGCCGCCATCCGTACCGCCGTCGAGGTGTGCTCGGTGAACACGGCGGTGCGCGGGCTGAAGCCGGCCCGTGCGCACGCCCAGTCGAGGAAGCGTTCGCCGTGGACGACGGGTTCCATGGCGCAGCGCACCCAGGGGCGGTCGGCGAGCTCCGCCAGCGTCACCGTCGTACGGCCGGCGTAACGGTCGTCGAAGGGCACCACGAGGACGATGTCCTCCTCGCCGGCCGGCACGACGGTGCCCGGCCAGCCGGCGGGCGCCGGGCCGACGGCGAGGTCGGCGGTGCCGCGCTCGACCTGTTCCTCGAGGGCCTCGGACGTCGCGTACTCGTGGAGATGCAGCAGCACGCGCGGGTGGGCGGCGCGCCAGCGGGCGAAGACGTCCGGGAGGAGACCGACCGCGACCGAGTGGATGGCGGCGACGTGCAGTTCGCCGCCCTCGGCACCGGCGGCGGCGCGGGCCGCGCGGCGGGCCTGCGCGGCGCTGCGCACGGCGAGTTCGGCGTGCGGCCGGAAGGCGCGTCCCATGGGCGTCAGGCGCACCCCGCGCGGCATGCGCTCCAGCAGCGCGCCGCCGACCGACCGTTCCAGGGCCTTGATCTGGTGGGAGAGCGCGGGCTGCGAGACGTGCAGCAGCTCGGCCGCGCGGGTGAAGGACGCCTCCTCGACGACGGTCAGGAAGTACTCCATCTGCCGCAGGCTCATGAACGGCCGCCCCTCCCATAAACACCCTGCATCGATTCCACAAGAACATTGCCTTGGACTCATGGCAAGGGCCGGGCGGACGCTGAGCGCATGAACTCACCGGACGTCATCGTCATCGGCGGCGGCACGGGCGGTTACAGCACCGCCCTGCGCGCCGCGGCCCTCGGTCTGGACGTCGTGCTCGTCGAGCGGGACAAGGTCGGCGGGACGTGCCTGCACCGCGGCTGCATCCCGAGCAAGGCGATGCTGCACGCGGCAGAACTCGTCGACGGCATCGCCGAGGCACGCGAGCGCTGGGGCGTGAAGGCGACGCTGGACACCGTGGACTGGCCGGCCCTGGTCGCCACGCGCGACGACATCGTGTCCCGCAACCACAGGGGCGTGGAGGCGCATCTCGCGCACGCGGGCGTGCGGGTGGTGAGCGGCAGCGCGCGGCTGACAGGGCCGCGCTCCGTGCGGGTGGAGGGTGTGCACGGCGAACCCGGCGCGGACCGCGAACCCGGCGCGTACGACCTCTCCGCGCGCCGTGGACTCGTGCTCGCGACCGGCTCACGGCCGCGCACGCTCCCGGGGCTCGCACCGGACGGGCGGCGCGTCGTGACGAGCGATGACGCGCTCTTCGCGCCCGGGCTCCCGGCGTCCGTGCTGGTGCTCGGAGGCGGTGCGATCGGCGTGGAGTACGCCTCGTTCCACCGCTCCCTGGGCGCCGACGTCACCCTCGTGGAGGCCGCCGACCGGATCGTGCCGCTGGAGGACGCCGACGTGAGCCGGCATCTCACCCGCGGCCTGAAGAAGCGCGGCATCGACGTGCGGGCCGGCGCCCGGCTCCTGGACGCCGAGGTCCTCGACGACGGCATACGCGCACGCGTGCGTACCGCCCGGGGCGAGACCCTCACGGTCGAGGCGGAACGGCTGCTCGTGGCGGTCGGGCGGGCCCCGGTCACCGACGGCCTGGACGTGGCCGCCGCGGGCCTGACCACGGACGAGCGCGGTTTCGTCGTACCGGCCGACTGGGGCCGGCTGGAGACGGCCGTGCCCGGCGTCCACGTCGTGGGCGACCTGCTGCCGCCGCCGTCGCTCGGACTGGCCCACGCGTCGTTCGCGGAAGGGCTGTTGGTGGCCGAGACCCTGGCGGGCGTACCGTCCGCGCCCGTGGACTACGCGGCCGTGCCGCGGGTCACGTACTCGTCGCCGCAGACCGCGGCCGTCGGTCTGAGTGAGGCCGAGGCACGCGCGCGTGGGCACGAGGTGGAGGCCAACAGCATGCCGCTGACCGCCGTCGCGAAGGGCATGGTGCACGGGCAGGGCGGCATGGTGAAGGTCGTCACCGAGGCCGGCGGCGGACGCGTGCTGGGCGTGCACCTGGTGGGCCCGCACGTGTCGGAGATGATCGCCGAGAGCCAGCTGATCGTCGGCTGGGACGCGGAGCCGTCCGACGTGGCCCGGCACGTCCACCCGCACCCGACCCTGTCGGAGGCGGTCGGCGAGGCGTTCCTGACCCTGGCCGGACGCGGGCTGCACCAGCAGTGACACCACGCCGGCGACGCCACGCCGACGGCGATGACGCAGCGGCCGGCAATGCTTCCGGGCGCCCCCTGGAGCCTCCCCCGTCGCGCCCTTGACACCGCCCCATGGCCGTGGGGTACTGCGATGGCGAACTCGGGCGGATGTGACGGGGGTGAGTGTCCTGCCGGAGCTGCGCTACCCGACGGTGGCCGAACAGGTCTTGGCCGCCCGGGCGTTGACCTCTCGTCGGCCCGGGCTGTGCACCCTGCGGCAGGTGGGTGCCTCGCGTGCGGGCAGACCTCTGCACCTGCTGTCCGTGGGTCGCGCCCGCCGCGCCGTGCTGGTGGTCGCCGGCGCCCACGCCAACGAGCCGACCGGCTCCTGCACCCTGCTGGCACTCGCCCGACGGGTGCTGGAACAGCGGGAGTTGCGCGACGGCATCTCCTGGCACTTCCTGCTGTGCGCGGACCCGGACGGGGCGAGCCTGCACATGACGCCGGCGCCCCGCAGCCTGTTCGACTACCACCTCGGCTTCTTCCGCCCCGCGGGCCCGGAGCAGCCGGAGTGGGCGCCGTCCGTGCTGCCTCCCGACCGGCTGCCGCCCGAGACGCGGGCCCTGACCGGCGTCATCGACGAGCTGCGCCCCTACCTCCAGGTGACCCTGCACGGCACGGACCTGGGCGGCAGCTGGGTGCAGTTGACGAAGGACGTGCCCGGACTGGCCGAGCCGTTCGCCAAGTCCGCGGCCGAGCTGCACATCCCGGTGGAGACCGGTGCCTCGGACGCAGCCGGCTGGCCCGCGTCCGGGCCGGGCGTGCACGTGATGCCCGCGCCGGGCATCGGGCCCGCGTACCCGAGCCTGCCGGACGACGCACGGCACAGCACCTGGTTCCACGCCCACCGCTACGGCGGCCTCACCGCCGTGGTCGAGGTGCCGATGTGGGCGAGCGACCTGGTGGACGACCCGGCTCCGCATCCGGCCCCGGCGGCGGCGATCGGGCGGCTCGCGGGCCGGCTGCGACAGGACGCGCTGGAGGTGACGCGGGTCCTCGACGGCGCGCTGCCCCGGCTCGCGGACCTGGACGGGCCGTTGCTGCGGGCCGCGCGGTGGGGGCTGGACCTGGTGCCGGGGCTGGCCGACGACCTGGTGCGCACCCCGCCCGCCGACCGCACCCGGGCGTACGTCGGCAGCGTGGACGCGTTCGCCCGCCGCGTGCCGTTGCGGGCGGCGGCGATGCTGCGGCGGGTGCTGCGCGGGACCGACGACCGGGCGGCCGGGCAGTTGGAGGAGCTCGTGGCGACCTGGAGCGACGCTTTCGCGGAACGCTTCCGGGCCCGCTGGGTGCCGTTGGAGCACCAGGTCGAGCACCAGACCCGTACGGTGGTCGCCGCGGCGCTGCACGCGCGCGAGGGAGCGTCGTAGAGGCCGGCCCCGTCCGCGCCGTCATCGCGGTGTCACTCCCGCTGCATCGGCACCGTCGCCCCCGAATCCCACCCCGGCTCGCCCGAGCGGGAGCATGCGCGCGTGGCCCGCGCGGCCAGTGTGAAGGCGGCCAGCACCACGCGCGCCTGGTACTCCGCCTGGCGCGCCACCGGGATCCAGCGCGCCCCGCAGCTCTCGTGGTAGTCGGCGCACCACTCGTCGATCAGCCGGTCCAGCTCCGGCAGCGCCCCGGCCGGGTCGTGTCCGGCGGCCCGCACGAGCTGGTGCAGGAGACCGGCGGTGCGCAGGGCCAGCCGTCGCCCGGAGATGCGCAGGGCGGCGAGGTGGGCGGTGCTCAGCGGCGGAAGGGGGTGGGCCGCGCCGTCGCCGGTGTCGGGGTCCCAGGCGTCGGCGAGACCGGGGCAGACCAGTAAATAGTCGTCGACCGGGGCGAGCAGGCGCGCCGCGTCGGGCACGGCGGCGAGGTGCGGCCGGATGCGGGCCAGGAGGTGCCGCAGGAGCCCCGTGTCGTGGCGCAGGGTGCGGCTCACGGCCCGCAGCACCCCGTCCCGGTCGGCGGGCGGGGAGCCGTCCGTCACGGCCGCCACGCCCCACATGGGCGCTTCGACGACCGCTGTGAGGGTGCCGTGCCGGTGCGGGTGGAACCACGTCGACTCGACGGCGGCCTCCGTGATGGCCGCGGCGAGGCCGGCCGGGCGCGGCGGCGGGATCCGGTAGACGGCGGGCCCGAGCCCGGGCCAGTACAGGGCGTCGTAGGCGCCGAGTTCGCGGGGGATGCCGAGCCGGGCGGCGATGTGGGCGAGGCGCCGGCCGAGGCCCGGCAGGTCGTCGGTGAGCTCGACGAAGCCGCCGCCGACGTCGACGCCGTGCAGGGAGCACTGGAGGAACGGCCGCAGTTCGTCCTGGACGTCGAGCAGGGCGCGCGTCTCCGGCAGGGCGGCACCGGCCGCGCCGTCGGGCAGCCACTCGGGCTGCTCCAGGAAGCCCGGCCGGAAGAAGTTCCGGAAGTACTGGCCCAGTGTGTACGGGCCGGTCAGCCAGCCGTCGTTGCGGCGCAGCCCGTCCGGATCGAGGCACAGCAGCAGGTTCCAGGTGGCGTCGGCGCCCTCCGTGAGCCGCGGGTCACCCAGCGCCCGCTCGGCCAGGCGCAGCACGGTGGCGCCGCCCACGGGTTCGTTGGCGTGGGGTCCGGCGACGACGAGGGCCTGACGGCTGCCGTGGCCGACGGAGAGCAGCCACATGGGCGTGCCCGCGCGGGATGTGCCGATCCTGCGCAGCCGGGCGTCTCGCGGGTGGCGGGCGACGAGGGCGGCGGCCCGGGTGCCCAGTTCGTCGACGGTCGGATAGCGCAGGAGGGGCGGCAGGGCACACCTCCCCGATGCGGTGCCGTCGCTTCACCAGCTGTACATGGCGTACGCACAGTCAGTCACGACTTCGGGGGTACGTCAACACCGCGGAACACAATGGGTTTTGAGCCACTCTCCACGGAGCGACAACCGGTAAATCCAAGGCCAGAGCTAAGGCATGGCTCGGTTTCCGGTCAGCCGGCCGCGGAGCGGTACGCGGTCAGTCGGCCGACAGCCGGAACGCCATCCGCCCGAAGCCGACCTGATCGCCCTCGCGGACGACGGCCGCGCCGACGACGCGCCGTCCGTTCACCGTCGTGCCGTTGGTGGAGCCGAGGTCGCGCAGCACCCACATGCCGCCCTGGTGGCGGAGTTCGGCGTGGACGCGGGAGACGGTCTCGTGGTTGAGGCGCAGTCCGCTGGCGGGGTCGCGGCCTATGCGCAGCGGGTGGCCGTGCGCCGGGTGGGGCAGCAGCAACTTGGGGAGTTTCTCGGCCTGCCAGGCCCTGCGCAGCCGTACGGTGAAGCCGGAGACCGCCTCGACGGTGCCGAACACCAGGCGGGAGAACCGGCTCTCGGTGGGCAGGTCGGCGGTGAGCACGGCGAGTTCGTCCGCGCGGCGGGCGGCGAGCGCCAGTTCCATGCGGCGGATGAACGTGTCATGGGACAGGCGGCCCATGGCGACGCCGTCACGGAGCACCTTCAGCGCCCTGTCGCGCTCCACGTCGGACAGCCGCGCGGGGTACGTGTTGAACTCGAAGGACGACGTCACGCTCGTGATTGTCGGGCAGCGCGGCCGGGCTGTCCAGAAAACGGGAAAACGGCCGTCACGTGCCCGCATCCGCCGAGACCCGCCGCAAATGGGTGGATGCACCAGCGGATTGATCGCGTTTGACGCACCATGGACGGGCTACATCACGGTGAGCAGACGAAGGGGAACCGTCCGTGCAGTTCGAGGTGTGGGCACCGCAGGCAGGCCGTGTGACGCTCCGGTGCGACGGCGTCACGCGCGCGTTGGAGCGCGATCCGGCACGGGCCGGATGGTGGCGGGGCGAGGCGGACGCGCGCGACGGGTCCCGGTACGGCTTCGCGCTGGACGACGGCCCCGTACGGCCCGATCCGTGCTCGCGCCGGCAGCCGGACGGCCCGGACGGGCTGAGCGCGGTCGTCGACCACGAGCGGTACGAGTGGCGCGCGCAGTGGCGGGGGCGGCCGCTGCCCGGTGCGGTGCTGTACGAGCTGCACGTCGGGACGTACACCCGCGAGGGCACCCTGGACGCGGCTGCCGAGCGGCTCGGTCATCTCGCCGAACTGGGCGTCACGCACGTGCAGCTGATGCCGCTGTGCCCCTTCCCCGGCACGCACGGCTGGGGATACGAGGGCGTCTCGCTGTGGGCCGTGCACGAGCCGTACGGCGGACCCGAGGCGCTGAAACGCTTCGTCGACCGGGCCCACGAACTCGGCCTGGGCGTGGTGCTCGACGTGGTGCACAACCACTTCGGCCCGTCCGGCAACTACCTGCCCGAATTCGGCCCGTACCTCACGGACCGGCATCACACGCCCTGGGGCGCCGCGGTCAATCTGGACGCGCCCGGCTCGGACGAGGTGCGCGCGTTCCTCATCGGCAGCGCGCTGGCGTGGCTGCGCGACTACCGGATCGACGGGCTGCGCCTGGACGCGGTGCACGCGCTGGTGGACACGCGCGCGCTGCACTTCCTGGAGGAGCTGTCGACGGCCGTGGACGCCCTGGCCGCCGAGGTGGACCGGCCGCTGTTCCTGGTCGCCGAGACGGACCTGAACGACCCGCGGCTCATCACCTCCCGGAACGAGGGCGGCCTCGGGCTGCACGCGCAGTGGAACGACGACTTCCACCACGCCCTGCACACCACGCTGACCGGCGAGTCACAGGGCTACTACGCCGACTTCGCGCGCGCTCCCCTCGCCGGGCTCGCCAAGACCCTCACGGGCGGCTACTTCCACGACGGGACGTACTCCAGCTTCCGGGAACGGCACCACGGGCGCCCCCTGGACCGTACGCGGGTGGCCGGGCACCGGCTGCTCGGCTACAGCCAGACCCACGACCAGGTGGGCAACCGCGCCCAGGGGGACCGCCTTTCGGCCCTGGTCTCCCCCGGGCTGCTGGCCTGTGCGGCCACGCTGACCCTGACGGCTCCCTTCACGCCGATGCTCTTCATGGGCGAGGAGTGGGCGGCGGGCACGCCCTGGCAGTTCTTCACCGACCACACCGACCCCGAGCTGGCGGACGCGGTACGGCGGGGCAGGCGGCGGGAGTTCGCCGCGCACGGCTGGAAGGAGGAGGACGTTCCCGACCCGCAGGACCCGGCGACCCGGGACCGCTCCTGTCTCGACTGGTCGGAGCCGGAACGCGAGCCGCACGCGCGCGTGCTGGCCTGGTACCGGCTGCTCCTGGCCCTGCGCCACGAGCAGCCCGACCTGACCGATCCCGACCTCGCCGACACCAAGGTCGCCTACGACGAGGAGCGCCGCTGGATCGCCTTCCGGCGCGGGGACGTCCTGGTGGCGGTGAACCTGGCGCCGGAACCGGCCGCGCTGTCGCTCGGCGTCCCGCACGCGCGCGTGCTGGCCGCGTGGGAGCCGGTGGAGACTCCCGGGGCGGACGGGGTGGTGCACGTGCCCGGGGAGTCGGGTGTGGTGCTGTTGCAGGAGTGAGGTCCGCCAGGCCCTGGCGACAGGGTCTAGATGTATTGATCACGAGCGTTGTTAACACTGGCCGGGCTTGATCATGGCGAAGGCCCCCGTGTGTGGTGGAGGTGTCGAATCTTCACCGCACGGAGGCCTTCGTGTTCCACCGTAATGCCCGGCTGA